>JAAXQE010000007.1 GCA_012974425.1 Geopsychrobacter sp. | reverse complement strand
GGCTACCCGCGCCGCACCGCGGCCAACATCGACGCCTTCCGCGACCAGTTTCCGGGGTTCGTCATGGGCGATATGACCTACGGCGTCGGCGGCGCCTTCGACCTCGGGGTGGGAGACCCCCACGCCTTCACCGTTCCCTACGACGTCGAGGCCCTCTGGGTGCTCGATGACCGTGACTCGGTCTGGAGCGACCTGGCGGACAACGCCAAGTCCTTCTACCCCGGCGGGGCGAACACCGCCGACGGCCATTTTCCGCTGGTCATTCCGACCCAGCCCGGGGTCGACGACCAGTTCCCGCACGGCTTCTTTCACGATTTCAACGCCGATTACTGGTATGTCACCGGAGTGCCGGTGCCGGCCTCGAGGAAAGGAACAGGAATCATCGATGCCGCCGGTCTGGCTCCGACCGGGGGCGGCCTCCCACTTGGGCCACGGGGGGTTGGAGAAATCCCTCCGGTGTTGAACAGCGGCGTTTCCGGGATGCAGGTCGAAATCAGTGCAAAGACAAACGAAACCGTCCTGGTGCGTTGCCTCAACGCCGCCTACAACAGTACAACGGTCAGCTTCCCGGTGGATGCGGTGATCATCGCCTTCGACGGCCGGGCGCTGGGGGTTCCACCCTTCGCTCGTTATAACCATGCCTTCCTGCTGCCGGCCAACACCCCCTTGCATCTGAGCACGGCGCGGCGCTTCGATGCGCTGCTCCGCTCGGACACAGCGATCGACGACGTAGCGACGGTGAAGTTCATCGCCAACCATGGGCAGACGGTGCGCTCGGAGGCAGATACACATCTGGTGACTGCCGAGATACCGATCAGTATCAGCTAGTTTTCGACTGAGCAGCTTCGGCTGATGGCGAAACCTTGGTTCACGCCATCGGCCTTCTTTTTCGCGACTGTCGGCATCAAAGGGTTTAGCCCGGTTGGCACGCTAATCAGGAGGCTGTCTAACTATTCAGAATCCGACAGTCGCCACGCTGGACATAAAGGAGGAAACAATGCGCCTTGAACTGAGAAGATGTATTCTGATGGGACTTCTCCTCTTCGGCCTGACCGCCCTTTACGCCTGCAGTGGCGGCGGTAGTAACGGCGTGGTCGCCACGGACGTCGACAGCGACGGCGTGCTCAGCACCGTCGACAACTGCCCGACCGTGCCTAACGCCGACCAGGCCGACGCCGACAACGACGGTGTGGGCGAGCTCTGCGATAATTGCCAGACGAACGTCAATCCGGCCCAGACCGACACCGACAGTGACGGCGTAGGCGACCTCTGCGACAACTGTCCGACCAGCGCCAACTCGGCCCAGACCGACACTGACGCTGACGGTCAGGGTGATCCCTGCGATCCGACCCCGCAGGCCGATGCCTTCAACTGGACCGGCAACACCCGCCTGACGGTGGTCTCCATCGACGGTCTGCTGGCCAATGACCCACCTGGTTCGGTGATCGGCGCCGCCGACACCGCCACCAGCCTGGGGGGCACGGTCGACGTTGATCTGGCCAGTGGGTCCTTCACCTACGATCCTCCCCTGGGGATGCAGAATGTGGACGACAGCTTCACCTACAGGGTAGCCGGCGAGATAGCCACTGTAACCATCAGCCTCGTCGAGCGCATCTGGTACGTCGATAACAGCAGCCCCGCCGGGGGAACCGGAACCTTGACCAGCCGCTTCAACAGCCTCGTCCAGGCCGAGCTTACCGCAGACGCCAACGACAGTATCTTTGTCTTCGCCGGTAACCAGACGGACACGGGTCAAGATCGCGGCATCACCCTCCTGGCTGGGCAGAAACTGCTCGGTGAAGGGGTCGGCCTGACCGTTAACGGCGTGCCTCTGGTCGATCCGGTTCCCAATGCCGTCATCTCGAATGTCGACCTGTTTGGGGGGGCAGGAAACACCCCGGTGGTCATGCTCGCCACTGACAACGAGGTGGCCGGTTTCAGTATTTTTGCCGACTCAAACGAGGGGATCCTGGCCCTGGGCGGCTCGGGCCACAACCTGCACGACAACAGCATCACCTTCTCCGACCCTGTTCTTGACCGGGCCCGGGAGGGGATCCGCCTGCTCCGCGTCAGCGGCAACAACCTGGTGACCGCCAACCGCATCACCGGCTCCCTCCGGGACGGCATCAAGCTGGCTAACAACGAGGATCAGGGCGGTGTTCAACTCCCGCTTCCCATTCAGCCAACCATCGCCACGCTGACGCTGGATCGTAACAATATCACCGACTCGGCCCAAGACGGCATCGCCGTCAACCTCGACGGCACCGGAACCGCCGTGACGCTGAACGTCTTGACCAACCGCATCGACAACTCAGGGACCGGCGGAGCAAACGAGGGGATTGAGATCGACGCCCTCGGTGCGGCAAGGGTGACCGCCGTCATCTCGCGCAACACCATCTCCCGCAGCAGCGACGAGGCGATCGACATGGTCTCCGGCCTGAACGCCGGTGACACCTCAGCCATCTTCGCTTTCGTCGCCAACAACGACCTCTCCCTCAGCGGGCTGGCTGACGATTTACGCGCTACGACCGCCGCTGCCAGCGCGGCGAACTTCTGCCTGGAACTGATCAACAACGTCAACGCCGCAGCCGGGATCGCCTCCACTTTCCGGGCCGAGCACAACAGCCTGGCCGATGGGAATTTCCGGCTCTTTGAGCTGGACAACGACAGCCTGGCCGATCCCAACCCCAACCCTGTCACCAATGTCCTCCAGGGGGACTGCGCCGTTCCCTTGAGCGGCGCCGCGCTCTTCAAGGCCAACTGCGCCGTCTGTCACACCGGCAACGGTTTCGGCTTCGGCAACATCGGCCCCGATCTCACCAATAAGACCGTCGCCGAGGTCAATTTCCAGCTCGCCAACAATCCGACGATGGGCAACATCAGGCTGACCGCCCAGGAAATCCAGGCGATCGTCGACGCCTTAGCAGTTCCCGCCCCCTGAGCGGGTGGGATGCGATCGGTTCAATAAAAACTGAAGTGGGGTAAGTCCATGGCGAAATTCTATGAAGGTTGGGGGTGTCTATAATTCTGGTGGCGATTCTAATTACTCCATGCCTGAGCTGCTGGCCGAAGCCTGTCATCAGCTTGGGCATTTCAACGCTCCAGAACAATTAGGGACATCCATGATAAAGTAAAGTCAATGGGGAACAGGCTGCATGCTCCTAGTGGTGGGTTGCGTTTGTCGTTCAGCAATCATGAACAGATGGGCGCTATTTCACACGATATTTCTAAACATAAAATTCAACCTCTTGCGGCATGCCACTGCACGGGCCAAGAAGCCATCAACAAGCTGGTGGACACTTTTGGTGCAACGGTTGACTCCGGGGCGGTCAGCAACTCTTTCCGATTTTGACACACTGACTATCTATCTGCTTCCCCAGAATTTATAAATTTGGCCAGCGCCCGCTGTGTTTCGAATCTCTGTGCATAAAAAAAGAGCCGAGTAGCTCAGAGCTAATCGACTCTTATATTTTTCATGGTGCGCCCGGCAGAATTCGAATCTGCGACCCCTGCCTTCGGAGGGCAGTGCTCTATCCAGCTGAGCTACGAGCGCGTAAGGCGTTACTATATACTGTAAATGATGTATGATTGCAACAGCAAAACCCACGACCCTTCTTGCATTGGAAGCACTTATAAGGCTTATGAATATCTTTAATCCCAGACACTTCATGCTTTTTCTTACCCTGGCCCTATTCCTAGGCAACCTGTACCCTGCACAAGCGGCACAGAACAGCTACAAAATCGAAAAGGTCGCTGACGGAGTCTACGCGGCCCTGGCGCTATCCGGTAGTTCAGCTACATCCAACGCCTTCATTGTCGATCTGGGCTATTATCTGGTCGTTGGTGGTGCCCACCTGACCAAGAAGGCGATCAACGATCTGATTACCGCCGCGGCAGAGATAACCCCTAAGCCGGTTGAAGCCTTTGTGCTTGCCCATCACCACACCGGCTTCTCGTTCGTCGATTTTGACTTCCCTCCGGGTAAGAACATTATTATGACCCTTGAAACTCGCCGGTCAATCAAACAGGAAGTTCGGCAGATCGACGGCCAAATTACCTACTTTCAAGAGGGCCTGACTCTCGAAGGGACCGATCGCTCTCTGGTCCTGAGCAACATCGGCGCCGCCCACAGCAGTGGTGACTTGATCGCCTATGTCCCGCAGAGCAAAACCCTCTTTACCAGTGATCTGGTTTACATTAATTCCGCCGGTTTTTTGGGAGATGGTCAGCTTCGCCAATGGGTCCTCGCACTGGAAGCTGTCTCCAATATCGAAGCAGACAGAGTAATCCCAGGGTACGGCCCGGTCAGCAGTATGACCGAAGTAATTGCGTTCAAGAACTACCTGAAAGATTTCCTGACTGAAGTTCTACAACATGTCGAGAATGGCGATAGCCTGTACAGCACCCTTAAATCATTCACCCTCCCCAAACACAGGACCCTCCCTGGCTACCAAATTTTCAGCTCGGGGAATATCGAGCGCGCCTACCAGCAACTTTCAAATCAGTAAGATTGCAGCTTGACAGGGCAAAATTATACGGCCTCAATGTCACTAATTAATAACACTAGCCAGGAGTATCGCCATCATGAAAAAAGTCATTATTGTTGACGATAGCATTGCGGTTGCGCGTCAACTTGAAACGATTATCAACAACAGTGACGATTTTAACGTGGTTGCTCAGGGACGTAATGGTGCCGAAGCCATTAAGCTCTACCTGCAGGAGAAGCCTGATATTATCTGCATGGACATGAATATGCCTGTCATGGACGGGTTATCCGCGCTGCGCAGCCTTCGCCAGACCTCCCCGGATGTCAACGTTGTCATGGTCACCTCTCTAGGTGGGGTCGGTGACAAATATACCGAGGCCCTCAAACTTGGAGCCCGCGACGTCATCAGCAAGCCGTTTGATGCTGAGACTGTAATCAAGACGCTGCAGAAGATCGCTTAAGCACAAGGAGACCCAATTCATGGCCGTCAAATTTTTCGGACAATTTTTAATTGAACAGGGTGCAATCACGAGCGCCGCCCTGCTCAAAGCAATCGACCTTCAAGAACAGACCAATCGAAAAATCGGTGCAGTGGTATATGAAATGGAGTTGATGACGCAGGTAGGGATTGCCAAGGTCCATCAAGCGCAACGCAACGAAGATACCCGTTTTGGTGATAAGGCGGTTGAAATGGGGTTTCTGAGCGAAGATCAGTTGCAGCAAGCACTGACGCGGCAGAGAAATAGCCATATCTATATCGGCGAAGCCTTGATAAAAACCGGTGGTCTCGACAAAGAGAGTCTCGATACATATCTGCTGCAGTTCAAAAATGATCAACAGCCCTATATGGTCGACAAGATTGCCCTCCCAGCCGGCATTACAAACCAGCCCATCTGGGAGATGATGGCCGACCTGACCAACAAGATGCTGACCAGGGGTGCGGGGATGTCTTGCAAGCCCGGCGACTGCGAACTGATCGAAGAGCTACCATCCCGAAACATGGTGGCAGAAATAGGTTTCTCGGGGAATGTCAGCGCACGCTACCTGTTAACGACCACGCCGAATAGTCGCAAGGTTATCGCCCGCTCAATTCTTCAGGAAGAGGATATCGACTCCGAACCGACCGAAATCCTGGACGATTCGGTTATGGAGTTCGTCAATATTGTCTGTGGCAACATTGCCGCAAAGGCCGCACAGCTCGGGGTTCAGATCGACATCTCCCCGCCCATAGCCCACGACCAGTCAGATGGCGCAGTATTGGTCCCAGACAATCATACGGGGCTGATGTTTCCCATCTACCTCAGCGATGGCGAAGTCTTTGAACTCGCCATCTTCATTCACAACGAACCCGCATGATCGGAAAGATCGTCCTCTTGCTGTCGATAAATGGCGGCTTGGCTTTAGGCTGGAGGCTTGGATCTGCCGGGGGGCTGATGGGCAGTTATCTTGCTGCGGTTGTCGGGGCTGCCATTGGCCTGGTCATGGGCCGCCGCTGGCAAAGATGGCTGGGTGGCGAAGATTAAGTCTCACATGTATTGAGTAGAGTTGAGCGCAAAATAGACCATAAATCCACCGATCTAAAGCCCGGGAGCCTGCTCTTTCAGCAATTTACAGAAACGGCGGTAATTTGCAAACAAACCGATCTTTCCTGGCGCTCTCCAGTGAGTCGTTGAACCTAACAGTTCCTGCAGCAGGTGTCGCGCCGGGATGTCCTGCTGAAAACTCATGACACAATGCGCGCAGTAAGTCAGGAGTTTCTCCTGCTTATGTTCGACACGCCGCTGTACGGCTTTTTTGGTTTTATGCAGGCAACACGCAAGGGGATGGTCCTGCTGTTCGCGATTCTTAAGCGTAAAGCCGTGCCGGTCAGCCAAACGAAAAATACTCTCCTGCATCTGTGGCTGTACTCGGGAAAAACAGGGATGATGAAGCGTCCAGCCAGCCGAACCTTTCGCTAATTCCAGCCCCTGTAAAGCATCATAGACCATAGTGACCTTCAGGCTGCCCTCTGTAAAGGAACCGAACTGCTCAAAACAGTTTCCACAGGCCGTAATCACCTCGTCGACTCCGGCATCCAACAACGATTGCAGCAGTGCTTGCTCCGCTTTGTCTGCCGCCAGGTGATCCTTTTTCAGGCGCAATGGCTTGGCACAACAGTCGAACCAGAGTCCCAAATCCGGGTCCTGCTCCAATAGTTTCTCATACACCTGCAGGCAAAAATCTGGATCGGCCCCTGGGAGTGAGCAGCCTGGATAAAAAACCCTTTTCGCCGCTGTCCTTGAAGAAAAAAAACGACTGTTTTTAAGTTTTAAATTCCCGCGTCTAAACCAGCTGTTCATTCTTCAACTTTCCGTCAGACGTCCGCCCGACAACAGGATATTCAGCGCTCGCAGCGGGATGTCACCCGGCAGCATGCGCTGGCGGGCCTCCCTGACCCTGGAGATTCGGGCATATAATTACACTAGGACAGGGGCTGGTTTCAATCGGAAAAACAAATACCCTGTGCGGTTAGTGACGGCGCTGCTGGCAGGATGGGTCGCAGTTGCTGCCGAAAATGACCGTAAGGACAACGGAACAAAGGAGTGTCATGCAACGCCTTACCTTACTCACCAGTCTGCTCGTACCTCTCCCGACCAGCACCACCGGCCTGTTGTAATGGAGCCGGCCGCACAACCGAGACTCCGACGAGGCTCAGAGCAGGGGACAGATTAAATTGTGTGATTCACGCCAGAAGCGATCCACAGATGATTATAGAAGGACGATTTGAGGATTGCATAATAAAGATGGTAACTACGAAGCAGAAGGCTGAATAATTCTTCTATTGCGTTTGCTCAGCTGGAACCTGTGGCGGGAGGATTGTGGCTCGTCACAGGTCGGCCTTGTTAGCGGCGCCAGCTGAGGGCCGTCGTACCGCGACAATAAATGCCAGGCCGAACAGGACAAACTGCGTCAGGCCCGCAAGGGGCGATATCGGCAGCACCGGCAGGATGTAGAGCAGGCGTTCGACCAGGATTCCGAACAGGATCACCAGGCAGATGCTTCCGAGCAGCGCCGGGGAGTTTTTGACCCGAGCGCTGAGCAGGCCCAAGAAGGGGACCAGGAAATTGCAGCCGAGGAACAGCCAGGACATCTGCAGGTAGGGTGTGGCGCTGGTCCGGCGCAGAATATAACCGGTCTCCTCAGGCAGATTGCCGTACCACAGGAGCACGTACTGGGCAAAGAAGAGCCCACCCCAGAGGATGCAGAAGCCGAAGATCAGGGCCGCCAGGTCACGCAAATGTTCGCGCAGCTGGCCCTGCCCCCGCTCCGCTCTCCGTAGCCGCCAGCAGAAGAGCAGGCCGGCCACCGCCAACCCGGCATAGAGGGCCTCGATAAAAAAGTAGATGCCGAACAGACTGCTGTACCAGGGATACTCCAGCGACATCACCCAGTCGAAGGCGACCAGCGACTGACAGCTGACGAACAGAAACAGATAGATGACGGCCAAGCTCTGCCTCCGTCCGCTCTCGCGGTGCGCCGCCGAGACGTAGGCCAGGGCAGCGGCAAAGGTCAGCAGCAGCGCGACCAGGTTGCGTCCCATGAAAAAGTCCGGATTCAGGTAGCGCCCTCCCATAGGACTCCATGGATACTGCGGCAAATGTGGCCAGAGCAGCAGAAACAGCAGGCTCAACAGCAACAGCAGCGGCGTCAGCGCCAGCAGTTGGGGTTTGACCGAGGCGATCCAGCGGGCGTTGACCAGATCGCAGGTCGCAACTACCGCCACCCCCCCCTGCACCAGGGCGACCCAGAAACAGAGCACCAGCAGCAAGGGCCCGAGACCACCGCCGAAGGGGCCGAGGGCCAGAATTGTGATCATCAGGCCGCAGACGCCGGCGACCAGTAATGCCAGACCGTCAATTTTCATGGTGCCTCTCCCTTGACCAGGATGACAAAATGATTGCCGAAATCCGCGGGCTCCAGCAGATTGTCCAGTTTGGGCAGCCGGGCCAGCAGCAAAAAACCTGCGAAAGAGGCCAGCGAACCGAACAGAATCGTCAACAGGTAGGCGATGATCAGAAATGGCGGCAGCGAGATGATCGGCTTGCCGCCGGTGACCAGAGGCCAGCTCAAGACGCTATAGATGCACAGCCCCAGACCGCCGAGAAACCCGCCCAGTCCGCCGGCGAGGGGGAAAAAGCGCAGCGGCCCCGGCCGCAGCTCAAGCAGCTGCTCGACCTCCGGCAGATGGTAAGGCAGCTGCAGCTGCAGCTGCTCTTTTTCGACACCAGCCTGCAGCAGTTCCTGCAGCTTGGCCAGAAAGTCCTCCGCCTTCACATATCGATAGGTTCTAGTCGTCATAGCCGCTCCTTCAGTTCGCTCATCGATAACACCGGCACGGTCTTGGCGAAGATTAAGAAGAGCATGAAAAAGAGGCCGAAGGAACCCAAGGTGATGCCGATCTCCACCCAGCTCGGGGTATAGGTCCCCCAGGCATAGGGGTCGAAGTCGCGGGCCAGCGAGCTGACAATCAGCACGAAGCGCTCCACCCACATGCCAACATTAACCAGCAGAGCGACCACAAACAGATAGGCGAGGTTGCGCCGCAGGCGCTTGATGAACAGGGTCAGCGGTACCAGCGAATTGCAGACGATCATCAGCCAGAACAGCAACCGGTAATGCCCCAGGGCACGGTAACGGAACAGCTCCATCTCGACCCGGTTGTGGCCGTAAAAGGCCAGGCCGTATTCGACCAGATAGGCGTAGCTGACGATCAGGGAGGTAAAGAGCAGGATCTTGGCGATCGCTTCGAAGTGATCGATGCTGATATAGGCCTGCAACTGCAGCGCCCGGCGCAACGGCAGCATCAGGGTGATGACCATGGCGGTGCCGGAAAAGATGGCGCCGGCGACGAAGTAGGGGGCGAAGATGGTGGTGTGCCAGCCGGGCAGGATGCTGACCGCAAAATCCCAGGAGACGATCGAGTGGACCGAGGCGACCAGTGGCGTGGCGAAGGCGGCCAAAAACAGATAGAGGCGAGCATACTGTTTCCACTGAGCGAGACTGCCGCTCCAGCCGAGGGAGAAGAAGCTGTAGATCCGGCCCCTGACTCCGCTCACCCGGCGCCTGGCGATGGCCAGATCGGGCAGGGTGCCGACATAGAAGAAGACCAGGCTGACGATCAGGTAGGTACTGATGGCGAACACGTCCCAGACCAGCGGCGAACGGAAATTGGGCCAGAGGGTGCGCTGACTCGGATAGGGGAAGAGATAGTAGAAGATCTCGACCCGTCCCAGATGGATCAGCGGGAAGAGGCCGGCCACCATCAGGGCGATGATGGTCATCGCCTCGGCGGCGCGGTTGAAGCTGGTTCGAAAGCGCGCCCGGAACAGGAAGAGGACCGCCGAGATCAGGGTGCCGGAGTGCGCAATGCCGACCCAGAAAACGAAGTTGGCGATATATACCCCCCAGCCGACCGGGTGCATGATCC
>JAAXQE010000304.1 GCA_012974425.1 Geopsychrobacter sp. | reverse complement strand
CGCCCCTTGTCGATGACCACAACTTGATCGGCCATGCGTACGGTCGAGAAACGGTGCGAGATCAGGATCGTCATCTTGCCGCGACTGAGGTCGCGGAAGTGCTCGAAGATCGTCGCCTCGGCGGCGGCATCCATGGTCGCGGTCGGCTCATCGAGCACCAGCAGGTCGGCCTGGGTGCGCATGAAGGCGCGGGCCAGGGCGATCTTCTGCCACTGCCCGCCGGAGAGCTCTCTACCCCCCTTGAACCATTTGCCGAGCTGGGTGTCGTACTGCTCCGGCAGCTTGGCGATAAAGGGCTCGGCCATGCCCATCTCGGCGGCCTGCTGCCAGCGCTGGCGGTCCTCGAAATGGGGCATGTCGCCGGCGCCGATATTCTCGCCGACCAGAAATTGATAGCGACCGAAATCCTGGAAGATCACCCCGATCCGCTGACGCAGGGCGTCGGCCTGCCAGTTCTGCAGGTCGAGACCGTCGAGCAGGATGCGCCCCGAGTCGGGCTGGTAGAGGCGGGTCAACAGCTTGATCAGGGTGGTCTTGCCGGAGCCGTTTTCGCCGACCAGGGCCAGACTGTCGCCCGGTTTGAGCTGCAGGTTGATTCCTTGCAGGGCTGGCTCCTCGCTGCCGGGATAAGAGAAGCTGACATTTTCGAAACGCACCCCGTCCCCCACGTGGGGTCCCTGTTGCAACAGCCCCTGCTGATCGGGCACCGGTTGCTCCAGATACTCGTAGAGATTGGAGAGGTAGAGGTTATCCTCGTACATGCCGCTGATCGCCGAGAGGCTGGCCGAGACCGCCGATTGGCCCTGCTTGAACAACAGCAGGTACATGGTCATCTGGCCGAGACTGATCGCCCCCTGAATCGTTGCGAGCGCAATCCAGGCGTAGGCGCCGTAGAAGGCGGCGGTGCCGATCAAGCCGAGGGCAAAGCCCCAGCTGTCACGGCGCAGGGTCAGCTTGCGATCCTCGGCGAAGAGCTTTTTGAAAATGGCCCGATAGCGTTCCAGCAGTTTCGGCCCCAGCTGGAACAGCTTGACCTCCTTGGCGTAATCCTCGCGCGCCAGCACCGTTTCGAGATACATCTGCATCCGCGTCTCGGGCGAGCGCCAGCGAAACAGGCGGAACTTGTCGCCCGAGAACTTGGCTTCGGCCAAAAATTCCGGGATCCCGCCGGCGATCAGGATCAGCACCGTCCAGGGGGAGAACTGCACCAGCAGCACTGCATAGCTGATCAGCGAGATGCCATTCTGGACCAGGCCGAAGGTGCGCGTCACCAGGCTTAGAGGGCGGGTCGAAGCCTCGCGCCGCGCGCGTGTCAGCTTGTCGTAGAACTCGGAATCCTCGAAATGAGCCAGTTTCAGGGTCAAGGCTTTCTCTAAGATCATCAGATTGATCCGCTGCCCCATCAGGGCGCGCAGCAACGCCTGGCAGGTCGAGATGCCACGCTGGCTCCCGGCGATCAGGGCGATGACACCCGCCTCGGCGGCGACGAACAGCAGGACGAAACTGGTATCGGCGCTGCCGCTCTGCTGGTGCTGGCCCATCGCCGTCACCACGCCGTCGACGATCAGTTGACCGATCCAGGCCACCGCCGCCGGCAGTACCCCGGCGATCAGGGTCAAGAGGGCGAAGACTAGCGCCAGACGGCGGCTGGTCGACCAGACCAGTTCCAGCGCGCGACGGCTGTAGCGAAAGACGTCAAGGAAACGTTTTTTGGGTGGGTTGATATCGCTGGCCAGGTCGGGATATTTCAAGATCAATTCCGTTAATTTATTGAGGATGCTGATATACGATGCAGTCTATTCTAGCAGAGAAGCGCGACTCAAGGTTTTCTGTTAAGGTGAATAGCAGAATGTATCGGCACGGGAGACCTGCATGGAACCGATCTTCACCAAACCCGATCTGACCCGTTATACGCAAAGCCCGTTTCCACCCTATCGCTATCTCCCCTTCCAGCCCGATACCCCTCATCCGCGCAACGACCCGGCCGGACATTCCTACGCTCTGGAGGATGAATATCTGGCCCATTTTGGGCCCGATGACTGGCGGGATTGTGGCCCTTATCTGTATGGCGTCGATCTGTTCAATCATGGTTACTGGTGGGAAGCACATGAGGCCTGGGAGTCGGTCTGGTTGGCGGCCGGGCGTGACAGTCTGCATGGAAGTTTTGTGCAGGGCTTGATTCAGTTGGCGGGGGCACAGTTGAAGCGCTTTACTGGTGTGCAGCGCGGGGCGCAGATGCTGACTGAGAGCGGCATTGCAAAACTCCTGCTGGCTGACGAGACTGCCGGGATTTATCTCGGCATCGCGGTTATGCCACTCATTGCAGAGCTGAAACGCTGCCTGCGCGAAGATCGCGGCGAGTTCCCAAGGATCGAGCTGGATTTTTCGGCTGGCGAGGTCATTCCTTATGGCTAAGCTGATCGATACCAATCTCCAGGACTGGCAACCGGTACGCCCCGCATTGACCGAAGGGGTGAGTGGCCAGCTGTTGCGTGACGGCCCAACCAAAATCGTTCTGACGCGGGTGATGCCGGGTGGGGTTTTTCTGCCACACCGCGACAGTTACGGCCATCTTTTTTATTTTCTGTCCGGCGCGGGAATGGTCCTGCTCGGGGAGGAGCGGATCGAGGTCGGTGCGGGAATCTGCCTGCAGATAGATGCCGGGGAGGTGCATGGCTATAAGAACTGCGGTCAGGAGGATTTATTACTGATTTCGGTTAATTTAGCGCTGCACAATTGAGAATTGCGGTGATTTGGAGCACGCGCAAGAGGCATCCGCACCAGCTTGCGCGTGAGTTTTTCCTGCTGATATTACTCGGCTGCTTCGCTCTTTCCCACAGAATCTTTCACATCGATTTGCCGCTCTGACTTAGGCTTCTTAGTCCTGTGACCCGGCTTGACCAGGATCTCCAGATAGAAGGATTCGAGTTCTTGAGCTTCGGCCTGAGAAATACAATTATTGATCTCGGAGAGATGAATAACCTCACTGCTCGCTTGATCAACACCGTAGCGGCAGTCAAAATCCCAGAAATCGACTTTGTCTGGGAGGGTCTTGTTCCGTTCCCGCTTTATATATTTTTTAACCTCATATTTCATCGCTTCAACAAGTCTGGGCAGTTTGATCTTCGGGTGGGTCATTTGAAAGGTTTTTTTCATGGTCATTTCCGTAAGCTGTGGTT
>JAAXQE010000203.1 GCA_012974425.1 Geopsychrobacter sp. | reverse complement strand
CGAGGGATTTTAAGTCCCTTGCGTCTACCAGTTCCGCCACCCGGGCATGAGGTGCTCATTTTAGTGATTCGTTCGGCCCTGTCAACTATATAAGGTGTTTAACTTGGAGAAAAAAACTCTATCTCCGGAGAATTCTTTAACAACTGATGTTTCTGACAAAGAGCGATAAAGAGCCCTAGACCCTCAAGGTGCCGCTCCGTTAGTGAATAATCAATGGTTTGCCAATAATTCACGATTTTATTAATGTCTTCGCCGGTTGCCCCACCCTCTTGGGCCAATTTTGGCAAATCAGCAAAGGCTCGCGCGATCGACAAGCTTAGCTGTTTGGTAAGAGCTGAAATTGCTTCTGATTTCAGCTGTGCGCTGTCTCGGCGCAATATCCACAAAGCAAAAACAAATGGCAACCCTGTTTGCCGATACCAGAGTTCACCCAGATCATAGATGGCCATCCCGTCAGGTTTTTTTTCTGCCTGTACCATGGCACGATCCCCAATCAAGAGTGCGGGCTGGCCCTCAGCTATCAGATCCTCAACGGGCCCCTCTGGAACGTAGTCAGAAACACTATCAAGCCCCGCATATTCAAGCAGTAGCAAGCGCAATAAATTAATCGAGGTTGCCGATTCACCGGTAATCGCGATCCTTCTACCTTGCAGTTCTTCCAGCGGACAGGGGCTAAACAAGAGAACACTCTTGACGGGACCACAGGATGAGATTGAGTGGCCGGGAAGAAGCAAGTAATCGCTGCTATTTAGGGCAAACTCGAAGGCGGACGATGGACTCAAGTCAATCTCACCGCTCTGCAGCAAAGTATTCAGCTCAGACGGAACACCAGAGACAATCGTTCCTGAAAAACATTTTTCATCAAGATAATGAAAAAAAGGTACGCAGTTCAGGTAAGAGATGTAACCAACACGTAGGGTCGGATCCTGTTGCATCTAATCGCACTCCGCCAGATGCCAGTCGACACGACTGTACTTTTCCTGAACAAGCTGGCCAGCCTGTTTCATCTCGGCACTGCTCGGCTTATCAATGACAAACTGTACGGGCCAAAGAGACCTAAAGGAGGCTCTCAATTGCTCTTCCACCTCATCCACTGTGCGGGGTCGCTGGATAAATCGATTGACCCAGCCGACCTTTTCAGACAGGCGCGCGACCCCCTGCGAGGCAGATGTCGCAGTGTCAGTATTGAGGGCGTAAAACAGTTGGTGAAGATCGATATCTAAGGGAATAGAGCCATGTTGCAGAAAACTCTCCTGCACCCTGCGCTGAGAGCTCCCACAGGCCTTCTTGCCCTGGCAGACTATTTCGAATTGAGCAGGGGCGGTAAAACAGGCACTCTTTTCAACCGCAGTCATGCCGGTCGCGCCAGCCTGCCTGCCAACCAGCCTGGCGTCGAGACCGATCTGAGTCAAACAATGTAGCAACACGTTAGAAATTGTCTGATAATTACCGAGCAAAGCGTTCGAGAAGAGACCCTGCTGCCGGGAAATCACCGAATAGGTTACTTCCTGATCGTGCAATACCGCCCTCCCCCCGGTCAGGCGGCGCACGATGTCTATCCCCTGCGCTGCACAATAGGCGGTGTTCACCTGTGCGCTGCCACGCTGAGTATAACCGAGGGATACCGTCTTGGGCTGCCAGCGGTACAAACGAACGACAGGCGGGGATATCCCCGCCTGTACAGATTCCAGGAAGACCTCGTCCAGAGCCATATTCATGGCACCGCTGAGGGCTTCGGTTTTAATCATGCGCCAGACTGGACGCTCCATTTAAGGTTCGCCTTTAGATCTTGGTCCGCTCGAGGAAATTGGTATCAAAATCGAGATCACAGAACTGCTTATTATTCATCAGTTTCTGGTGGAAAGGGATCGTCGTCTTGATCCCCTCAATGATGTACTCATCAAGGGCAACCTTCATGCGATTTATTGCATCTTCGCGGGTTTCGGCATGCACAATCAGCTTGCCGATCATCGAATCGTAATGCGGCAGGACCGTGTACTGATCGTACATGGCACTCTCCACCCGCACGCCCATTCCGCCTGGCTGGTGATAGCCAGTGATTTTCCCCGGGAAGGGCGTAAATTTCTCGGGATCTTCGGCATTGATGCGGCATTCGATGGCATGACCGGTGATTTTGATGTCGGACTGTTTGTAACGCAATTCCAGACCGGCCGCTGAGCGGATCTGCTCCTTGATAATGTCCACCCCGGTCACCATTTCGGTCACCGGATGCTCGACCTGCACGCGGGTGTTCATCTCCATGAAGTAGAAGCTGCCATCGGTATCGAGTAGATACTCAATGGTTCCGGCACTCGAATAGTTAACCGCCTTGGCGGCGGCAACGGCACAGGCACCCATTTTTTCACGCAATTCAGGGCTCAACACCGGGCAAGGGGCCTCTTCAACCAGCTTCTGATGACGGCGCTGGATCGAACAATCCCGCTCTCCCAGATGGATGACGTTGCCATGCTTGTCACCCAGAATCTGGATCTCAACGTGGCGTGGATGCTCGCAAAACTTTTCGATATAGACATCTGCCTTGCCGAAGCCAGCCTGAGCTTCGGTTCTGGCGGTAGCGAGTGCATTAGCTAAAGACACCGGAGAATGCACAATTTTCATGCCGCGCCCACCACCGCCGGCCGATGCCTTGATGATCACCGGATAACCAATTTCAGCAGCAATCCTAACGGCCTCCTCGGTCGTCTCAACGCTCTCATTTGTCCCGGGAAGAATCGGCACCCCTGCAGCGGTAACGGTCTGACGGGCCGAAATTTTGTCTCCCATCTTACGCATACTGTCAGCGGTTGGTCCGATAAAGACAATGCCGCACTGTTCGCAGATTTCGGCAAACTCGGCATTCTCAGAAAGAAATCCATAACCCGGATGGATCGCATCGGCATCAGCCAGCTCTGCCGCGCTGATAATCGCCTTCATATTAAGATAGCTGAGCGCACTTGCCGCAGGACCGATACAGATACTCTCATCGGCCAGACTGACATGCAGGGCATCAGCATCCACATCCGAGTGCACAGCAACGGTTTTAATCCCGAGCTCTTTACAGGCTCGTATAATACGCACGGCAATTTCCCCGCGATTTGCAATTAGTATCTTGTGGAACATTTCTTACTCCCGAGATCTGTTGCCATCCGCTTCTTTTAGAAAAGGGAGCAACGGTCGGTTAGCTACT
>JAAXQE010000297.1 GCA_012974425.1 Geopsychrobacter sp. | reverse complement strand
CAGCATTACCAGCCCCGAAATCAATACCGAGATATAATACCCGTTGCCGCCCGAACGCATCCGCCCGATCAGGGCCGATTCGATCTCTACCAGGGTTAAACTAGATGCTCCAGTGCCATTCGCCATACGCCTTGACCTCCATGATTTCAAATTGGCTAACCCATATAAGTATGTTTTAGCCGTGTACAACTTTGACGTTCTTTAAATGCGGACTTAGCAAACAAACTGGACTACCAGAATCGTTTACCATAGATGCAAATTGCAAACGCCCGGCCTGCCAGTCAATCAACGCATCCTCAACAAGCCCGGATACGTTGTGAACCATAGAAATGCCCGCAGCTTTCAGTGTTCGAAATGCCTTGGGACCAGTCTCTCCGGTCAGCAGCACCCCAACCCCGTGCTCTATCAACAATTCGGCGGCTCGGATACCGGCTCCGCGTGGTCTCACCCGGTTTTCGGAATTATCGATCGCGTCCCAATCCTGGCTCTGATCGCAATAGATCAATAACCAGTAAGCCCGTCCAAATCGCTCATCGACCTCGCTGTCAGGGGATGTTCCGCGTGCTGAAATAGCAATCTTCATAACGGTATCCTTCTTTCAGCTTGGGCCTGCGGCAGCGCACCCGGCACCATGCTGTCATAGTAAGCACCGATTGCGCCGGGAACACTTGCCCCCTCGAAGGTAGCCTCTACCATCCATTCATTCAGAAGTTTGCCAACATCAGTCTGGGGCCGACTGTGGTTCCAGATGCCTGCCGTAGCCAGTTCCCGCTGGTAAAAATTGCTGGTATCGCAACAGAGCAACCCCTCGACCTGCTGTTCAATCAACCATGAACTCAGGGATTGTGCGGGCGCCCTTGCCATACACGCATTTCGATCTGGCAAGCTACCCGCTGCGCCAGGTCGACTTCGGCGATAAAATAGATCTGGCTCAATCCCTTGCGCGGCAAGAGCAGGGCAGCGTAGTAGGGAATCGCTACTTTTTTTGGTTTTGCAGCACTGATATTATCCATACAGGGGTACCTATCAAGATCCGTGCCAGACCAGCATGTCCTTGGCTTGAAGTATAATATTCCATATATTCCGGCAGGTTAGGGTCTGGGCGCCTGTCGTTTGCCCCTTATGGGGAATCTCGGCCCCTGTTGCAATTGCAACATTGAAACGCAACACCCCTATCTTACAAATGTGGTCATATGCACCACAAACCGCACCATGATAGATTTATGGATATATGCGCATAATGACATCTGGGCTATTCCACTGATTCTACCTGAATGGCTCCCGGGCCCCGTAAACCCATGTTGCAATGCAATGTTGCACCAAATCCAATGCAACACCTGCAACATACCAACGCCCTGGCGAAGGAGTTGGCATGACAAACAAATCGGTTTATTTATTGTTTTCTGGGGAATTAGCTTAAAAAGCCGCCACATTTTTAAATGCAGAGGCTTTTATCCTAACGGGATTGACTTATGATTAAATAATAGTTAGTCTTTGCTCATCTTTTCTCTCTAGAACTTTCCTTTCAGTAATGTGTATTCTGTCAATACTTTATTGTTTCTCGGGACGTAAGCTTGATCCTGTCAATCCAAAACAGCTTCAATTACGCAAGATCCCCACGGAGGCTCCATGCCACGTCGCTTATCTACTCTACTGTTCGCCCTTTTCCTATGTTTCAGTTCTGCCTCTTTAGTAGCGGCTAAATCGGGCATCATAGAGGTCCATTCTGCTCCCAGCGGCTGTAATGTTTACCTTGATGGGATTTTTGTCGGCAAAACCCCCTATAGCAACCCTGAAATCACAATCGGCGAACACCAGATAAGCGTTAGCCAGGAAGACGGTCAACTGACCCAGACTTGGGATCTGGAGATTGATGAACTCATTCCGAAAATTCGTTGGTTCTACTTCGAACCCGAAGCATCTCCCCATTTTTCGGGCATCGTAGAAGAGTCAATCCTCGAACAAGACGAAGGGAGCATTCAGCTAGCCAGTATTCCTACGGGAGCGATGGTGAGCATTAGCGGTGAGGAGAGATATACCACCCCCTTAAGTTATCGAGACGTCAATGTGGGCCAGTATCAGGTCAGCTTTCAATTGAACGGCCAAACCTTGTCTGGAGCTTTTCATATCGAAAAAGACGAAACCTGCAAGTTGATCGCGGACTTCCAGCGAATGGTCATCGTCAATAAACGGCATGATGAAAAATCAAAACTCGAGCGTAAGCAGAAGGCGGCCCAAAAGAGGGTGGAACGTCAACAGAAGATATTGTTGGCAGAACAACAGGGGGAACGGCTGCGGAGCCTGCAGAAGCAGGAAGAGACAAGGGTACTGGCGGCGCGCGACCAGACCTACGTCATAGACCCGATCGCGCGGATGTACAAAACAAATCGGACCTATTTCTACAGTGCGCTGAATCTCGATCCGGATGTTGTTAACTATTACAAATTGCCCTACGACAAGATCACCCTGGAGATTAAAAATCTGAAAAAATACAGTTCAGTTTTGCAGGGAAAATATTATGAGGGGGATTATATCTTCCGCTACGGCAAACACATCCGTCGTGGCAAACTGAACAGTTCAACACACGCTTCTTGCAAGTTCACACTCTACAACGACACGGTGATCAAGCTGCGCTACGACCCTGATGACTACACCAATGGCAAGGGGCGGGGGAAGGTCTTCGCCAGCGTTCGCCATGCAAACTGACCGCGAATCTGTGGGTCGAGCCTAATCAGGATAGGGCTCAACTCTTTTCCAGCCCTTTCAACCAGCGCCAAAGGGTCGTGCGATCAACTCCGAACTCCCGGGCCATCTGGCCACGATTGCCGTCATAGCGTTCCAACACCTCACGCAGCTTCTGAGCCGTTGGACGCCCCCTGGTGGGCAGCTCTTTTTTCTGTTTCATTCTGGTACTCAACTCAGGCGGCAACTGCTCCACCCCGATCTCTCCGCTCCGACAGAGGATAACCGTCTGTTCGATCAGATTGAGCAGCTCGCGCACATTACCTGGATAGTTGTGGTCGAGTAATACCTGGATCGCTTTGGGCGAGAAACCGCGAATGTTTTTACCGTAGCTGCGGTTCAGCCGTTCCAGGGTCAGGTCTATCAACAACGGGATATCCTCTTTGCGCTCGTGTAACGGTGGAATTGTGAAGCCGATCACGTTGACCCGAAAAAACAGATCACG
>JAAXQE010000300.1 GCA_012974425.1 Geopsychrobacter sp. | reverse complement strand
TTTAGAAAAGGCAGAAGCGAGAGGCGAGAAAAGGCTGGACCGGAAAAAGCTGAATCGTTAATTGGCAAAACCCGATCTTTATGGTTTTTTAAAGCCTTTGCTTATTCCCGCCCCTGCTAATTCTAGCCTCTGCTTTTTCTCAATTCACGTCTCTCACTTCAATGCCAAGCGATCGACATACTCCTTGATTGCGGTAAGGTCGGCGGGCATGGTTTCAAGCCTCTTCTCGAGCTGGTCTATCCCTTGAAAGGCGGCTGGCAGGGCGGGGGAGACTCCACAGGCCTTTTCGACGGCATCGCCAAATTTAGCCGGATGAGCGGTGGCCAGGCAGATCAGCGGGCAGCTACCACTGCGCACCCGCTTGCCCGCTTCGACCCCGATGGCGGTGTGTGGGTCGAGGGTGTAGCCGGTTTTCTGGTGGAACTCACCGATGGTGGCGAGGGTCGCCTCATCATCCACCGAAGAGGCGGCAAAGATCTGTTGGGCTTCCTGCAGCTCTGCGGCTGAAACGGGGAGTACGCCATCTCTCTTGAAGATCTCCATCGCTTCACAAACGCGGGCTGAATCCTCGCCGTAGAGGTAGAACAGATAGCGTTCGAAATTACTCGCCACCTGAATATCCATCGAGGGGGCGAGGCTGTGATGGACCTCGGCCGAGGAGTAGTCGCCCTTGGTCACAAAGCGGCTGAGGATGTTGTTGCCGTTGGTGGCGAGGATCAGTTTCTTGATCGGCAGCCCCATCTGCATGGCGATGTAGCCAGCGAAGATGTCACCAAAGTTACCGGTCGGTACCGAAAACTCAACCTGTGCGCAGCCGGTCTCTTTCTGGACCCGGAAACAGGCATAGAAGTAATAGACAACCTGTGCCATGACCCGTGCCCAGTTGATCGAATTGACTGCGCCCAGGGCATGCTGCTGCTTGTAGTCGAGGTCGCCAAATATCTCTTTGACGATCGCCTGGGCGTCATCAAAGGTTCCTTCGACGGCGATATTGAAAACATTGGCGTCGGTTACAGTGGTCATCTGCATCTCCTGAATCGGAGAGACCTTGCCCTTGGGGTGCAGAATGAAGATATTGATCCCCTGCTTGCCACGCACGCCGTAGATCGCCGCACTGCCAGTATCACCGCTGGTTGCGCCGATGATGTTCATGTGGCGGTTCTTTTTGGCGAGCAGATACTCGAAGATGTTGCCGAGCAGCTGCAGCGCGACATCCTTAAACGCCAGGGTCGGGCCATGGAAGAGCTCAAGGATATAGATATCGTCCTTGGCGATCACCGGAGTCACTTCGGGGTGCTCGAAGGTCGCGTAGGAGCGGTCGATCAGATCTTTTAGATCGTCCTGCGGGATGTCATCGATAAAGCGTGACAGGATATTCAGGGCCAGTTGCGGATAGGAGAAGTCTGCGATCTGACTCAATTCCACCGCTGAGAGGGTCGGAATCGATTCCGGCAGCAACAGGCCGCCGTCATCGGCCAGACCCATCATAACGGCTTCTGAAAAAGGTATAGCTTTAACCTGACCACGGGTAGAGCGATATTTCATGGATTTCCTCCTGGAAAGCGTAAATCCGTGAGGCGGGAGCTGTGAGGCGTGAAATATCGCGCTTCTAACTTCTCGCTTCCGGCTTCGGAATTAAGCCTTTCAAGATAACAAAAATAAGCCAGTAAAGAAATAAAAAGAGGGAGCCGCAAATGCGCCTCCCTCTTTTTATCAAGCATACTCAAATCGAACGGGCCGTCTTAGCCTTCGATTTTTTGCGCATCGACCACGGCGACTGCAGCCATATTGATAATGTCGGAAACATCATCGCCGCGTTGCAGAACGTGGATCGGCTTCTTCATCCCCATCAAAATTGGGCCGACGGCCTCGGTATCACCCAACTTGTTCAGCAGCTTGTAGCTGATGTTGCCCGATTGCAGATCCGGGAAGATAAAGACGTTGGCGTTCCCTTTGATACCCGAGAAGGGGTACTGCTTCTCGACCAGATCGGGATCGAGGGCGACGTTGGCCTGCATCTCACCATCAACCACCAGCCCCGGATCCTGTTGCTTGACCAGGGCGGTCGCTTTTTGCACCTTGCTGACCAGCGGGTGATTCGAGGAACCGAAGTTCGAGAAGGAGAGCATCGCGACTTTCGGCTCGATATCGAAGCCCCGTGCGACCTCAGCGGTCAGGATGGCGGTTTCGGCCAACTCCTCTGCAGTCGGCTCGATGGTCACGGTGGTGTCGGCGAAGAAGGAGATGTGCTTCTTCGAGACCATCATGTAGGCGCCATGCACCTTGGAGAGGCCATCGCGCTTGCCGATAATCTCAAGCGCCGGCCGGATGGTTTCAGGGTAGTGATGAACAATGCCCGACAACAGTGCATCGCTGTCCCCCATATGCACCATCATTGCCCCGAAGTAGTTGCGATTGTTCTTGATCATCCGCTTGCCTTCGGCGCGGGTTACCCCCTTACGCTGCCGCATGGTGAACATCTCGTCGATATACTCAGCACGGCGTTCGAAGGTCTGCGGATTGACAATGGTGATTTCACTGCTCAGTTCGATCCCCAACTCGTCACACTTGGCCTTGATTTCATTTTCATCGCCGATCAGGATCGGCTTGGCGATCCCTTCTTCGACCAGGGTCTGGGCCGCACGCAGGACCTTCTCTTCATCACCCTCAGGGAAGACAACCCGCTTCGGATTGGCTTTTGCCTTGTTGATCAGCGAGCGCATGATCTCTTTCGAGCGTCCCTGCAGGGCCTCGAGGTGCTCAACATATTTCTGCATATCCTCGATCGGCCGGCGTGCCACGCCGCTGTCCATGGCCGCTTGGGCGACTGCCGGGGCCACATGCAGCAATACGCGTGGATCGAAGGGCTTCGGGATGATGTACTCGCGACCGAACTTCATCTCTGCGCCGCCGTAGGCCTTGCGCACCGAATCGGGCACCTCTTCCTTGGCCAGCTCGGCCAAGGCCTTGACGCAGGCCAGCTTCATCTCGTCGTTGATTGCGCTGGCGTGGGTGTCGAGGGCACCGCGGAACAAAAAGGGGAAGCAGAGTACGTTGTTGACCTGGTTATTGAAATCGGAGCGGCCGGTACCGATGATGACATCGTCACGAACGGCTTTAGCTTCGGGTGGAGTGATCTCCGGATCGGGGTTGGCCATGGCAAAGACAATCGGATCCTTGGCCATGCTCTTGAGCATTTCTGCGGTGAGCGCACCCTTGGCAGAAACACCGAAGAAGATATCGGCATCGACCATGGCATCTTCGAGAGTCCGGGCGTCGGTCTCGGCGGCCAGGCGCTCCTTGTAGAGGTTCATGCCATTGGTGCGGCCCTGGTAGATGACCCCCTTGGTATCGCAGAGGATGACGTTGTTCTTGTCGATCCCCATGGTGATGGCGAGGTTGGCGCAGGCGATCCCTGCGGCACCGGCACCGTTGATGACGATTTTGGCGTCCTGAATCTTCTTGCCGGTCAACTCGAGGGCGTTGATCATGCCTGCCGCAGAGATGATCGCCGTACCGTGCTGATCATCATGGAAGACCGGAATGTTCATGATCTTCTGCAACTCTTCTTCGATATAGAAACACTCGGGTCCCTTGATATCCTCAAGGTTGATCCCGCCGAAGGTCGGCTCCAGCAGCTTGACCGTGCGGATAATCTCATCGCTGTCCTTGGTGTCGAGTTCGATATCGAAAACATCGACGTCGGCAAAACTCTTGAACAGAACCCCCTTGCCCTCCATGACCGGCTTGCCAGCTAAGGCACCGATATCACCGAGACCAAGCACGGCAGTCCCGTTACTGATGACCGCAACCAGGTTGCCCTTGGCGGTATACTCATAGGCATCATCCGGGTTCTTGGCAATCTCAAGGCAGGGCTCGGCAACGCCGGGGCTGTAGGCAAGGGAAAGGTCACGGCTGGTTGCGCAGGGTTTGGTCGTGATAACCTCAATCTTACCTTTTCGCCCCGAGCTATGATACTCGAGTGCATCACTCTTTTTTGCCATCTGCTTGTACCTCCTGTGAAAGTTGGTGTCTGGCGCTGAGTGGCCAGCGGGTATTTGTGTTGAACCATGCCTCATGATGAGACAAAGGATAGAACAATGAGGCGCGGCTCTCTCTTAGTTGGAGTAAAAAATTATAGTTTCGCTAAAAATAAGTCAAGTTTTATGTATGCGTCATTGGGCCTAAGTTCTAATCTTTAAACGCAATCCTGGTGCCAATTCGGTTAATAATCGTCTTCGGTGTATAAGATAGCAGGCTGGTTGCGGCCGTCAAGGGTACAGGTGTCATCTATAAATGGATCTTCATTTTTATAAATATATGCAAAATAGTCAGATTGTGGCCAGAGTTGGCCATCTGGAATTAGCTATGGGTTATCTTTTCCCTAAAAAAGGGAGAGCGAAATGAATGATATTTATCGATTGGGGATTATCTCGGACACCCATCTTACCGATTTGTCGGTTGCCGTCGAGCTTGCCGAGCAACTTCTGAATGGGCCCTTTGCCCATGTCGATGCCATTCTGCATGCTGGCGACATGCTGATTGCCGATTTCGCCTATTGTTTTGCGGATATCCCGTTCTATGCCGTGCAAGGGAATATGGACGCGGCCAGGGCCGATCTGGCTATCAAGCGCATTCTCAAGTTTGGCGAATTTAGAATTGGTCTGATCCACGGTTGGGGGCCTCCCGCGCTTGTCCCGCAGCATGTATTTACTGCTTTTGCTGATGTGCCTAGGCTCGATCTGTTGATCTTCGGCCACAGTCATGCCCCTTACCTTGAAAGGGTCGGGCAGACCCTCCTGTTTAACCCCGGCAGTGCCCTGGATCATCGCGGCCTTGCCGACAGCTGTTCGGTCGGGCTGGTTGAGATCGGCGAGAAGATTCAAGCGCGGCATATTCCCTTTGAGATGTCAGCATGATCCCACCCGAAGCAGACTTCTTGAATTAAATCTTCAATTGACCTTGGAGAGCCCAAATCTCTGTGATATTCTGTCTGAATTCACTAAATTAAGAAGGGAATTGACTTAAGGATGTTTGAACTTTTCCAAATGGGCGGAGCCCTGATGTACCCGATTGCGGGTTGTTCGGTCATCGCGTTGGCGATTTTTCTGGACCGGGCCTGGACCTACCATGCTCTCAAGAAATCATCGACACCGCTTTTTCATGAAGTAGAGCGTCTGGTCTGTGCGGGTCATCAGGAGCAGGCGCTGTTGTTCTGCCGGCAGCACAACAGCTTGCTGGCGCGGATTCTTCAGGTACCGCTTAAGAACAGGGGGGCCAGTCGCGCCCAGTTGAAAGCCCTGACCGAAGAGGTTGGGAATCGTGAAGCCGCCGGTCTTGAGCGTTATCTCGGTCTGCTCGGCACCATCGCGACGATATCGCCCTTGCTGGGTCTGTTGGGGACGGTCCTCGGGATGATCCGTGCCTTCACCGTTATCGCCAGTGAGGGCGTCGGTACCCCGGCGACCCTGGGTGGCGGCATCTCCGAAGCGCTACTCACGACCGCTGCCGGCCTATCTGTCGCCGTTCCGACTATCCTGCTGCACAAGTATCTTTCCAGCCGCGTCGATCGCTCTATTCTTGAGATTGAAGACTACAGCATGCAGATTGTCGATCTGGTTGGTGAGGGTCACTAATGGCCTTTCGGCGCCGCAAGACCGAGCCACCCCGGGTCGATTTAACCCCGATGGTCGATGTGGTTTTTCTGTTGCTGATCTTCTTCATGATCTCAACGACCTTTATCGAAACCCCCGGTCTGAGCATAAATCTGCCAAAATCGTCCGCCCAGCAGATCACCAAAGAACCACAGGAGGTGCGGGTCTACCTGCGCGCCGATGGCGAGATCTTCCTGGAACAGCAAGAGATCGAACTGACTGCCCTGATCGACAGGCTGAACGGCTACGGCGACAAAGCCGCAACGACTACATTTTTGCTGATGGCAGACAAGGATGTAAGGCACGGCAAGGTCGTCCAGTTGATGGACTCCGCCAAAACCGCCGGTTTCGTCAAGTTGGCGATAGCGAC
>JAAXQE010000299.1 GCA_012974425.1 Geopsychrobacter sp. | reverse complement strand
ATGTCCAAAACCATAGCAATATTGACCGGTGGTGGTGATTGTCCGGGGTTGAATGCGGTGATCCGCGGGGTTGTGCGCTCTGCGGTCGGTCTGCATGGCTGGCGGGTGATCGGGATTGAAGACGGTTTTGAAGGGTTGGTCGGCAAGCCGCGCTGGCGGGAACTCGATCTCGCGGCCGTGCGCGGTATCCTGCCACGCGGCGGCACAATTATCGGCACCAGTAATCGCGGTAACCCCTTTGCCTATCCGGTCGAGAAGAATGGCAAGGTCGAGTTGACCGATATCTCGGATCAAGTCATCGAGAACTTTCGTAAGCTTGGCGCCGAGGTCCTGATCGCGGTGGGGGGCGATGGCACCCTGCGCATCGGGCAGGGGTTGTTCGAGAAGGGGCTGCCGGTGATCGGCGTGCCCAAGACCATCGATAACGATCTGCAGGCGACCGACATCACCTTCGGCTACCGCACTGCGGTTTCCATCGTGACCGAGGCCCTCGACCGTCTGCACACCACCGCCGAAAGTCATAGCCGGGTGATGCTGGTTGAGGTCATGGGGCGTGACGCCGGCTGGATCGCCCTCGAATCGGGGATCGCCGGCAGTGCCGAAGCGATCCTTATCCCTGAAATCCCCTTTTCATTGCCTGACCTCTGTCAGACGATCAGTGAGCGTACCGCGCGCGGCAGTCGGTTCTCGATTGTGGTTGTTTCCGAGGGCGCCATTGCTGCCGACGGGGAAAAGGTTTTGTTGAAATCAGCCAGCGATAACCTTGGCGTCGAACGGCTCGGTGGCATCGCGCATCGGGTCGCAGATTCCCTTGCCGATTGCCTCGACATGGAGACGCGCGTCGTCACCCTCGGTCATCTGCAGCGCGGCGGTTCGCCGGACCCCTATGATCGCATCCTGGCCTCGCGCTTCGGGGTCAAGGCCGTAGAGCTGATTGTTGCTGAACGTTTTGGTGAAATGGTCGCGCTCAAGGGGCAGAATGTTGAGGGCGTCACAATCGCTTCGGCGGTGGCCAAGCTCAATCGGGTCGATCCAGCTGGAGAACTTGTCACCACTGCGCGCCAACTGGGGATACTGGTGAGTCGAATTCCAGAACAAACCAACGCTTGTTAACACATCAGACGGGATTAGCATGAAATTATTCGATAACCCGGATTTAATCTCAAATAATCAGACCGCCAACGGGATAGATCGCAGCTATCTCTACGCTCTGGTCGGGCTGATGCTCGGCGTAGCTGCCCCGGTCGGCTGGATGTTGCTGCGCGGCTTCTTTTTTGCTGCGCCGGAGCAGAGTTTTTTCGGCGCAATCCTGGCCGATATCTTCGTCAGCCGGGAAAATTTCTATCACTATCTCTATATGAGCGTCGGGACATCGGTCGTGCTGGGTATCTTCGGCTATTTTATCGGCCGTGCCGCGCAGCAGATCCATCAGCGCGCCGCCCGGCTTGATGAAATGCACCGCACCGTTGCCGGCCAGAAAGAAGAGTTCGCCCAGCGTTACCGTGATTTGAATACCCGTATCCGTAACTTTCATGGCATTACCGCCCGCTTGCAGCGCTCCATGGATGAAGAGGAACTTTGCACCCTTACCGCCAATGCCCTGCATGAGGTCCTCCAATTCGATCGGGTCAACCTGTTGAAGGTCTGCAAGGATGAGCAGTTGCTGCGCATGACGACGAGCCTCGGCAGTACCGATCCGCAGGTCGGAGGGGTCAGCCTGCCCCTCGACGAAAGGGCGGGGGTCCTCTATCGCGTGGTCAAGGATCGGCGCCATTTTCTGGTCGATGATATCAACCTGATGCCGGAAGATTTTCAACTCAAGCCGCCCTGCGACATAATTCCACAACTCCGCTCACGCAGCTTTATTATCTGCCCGGTCATTGTCAATGGACATGTCGTTGCACTGATCGGCGTCGACAATAAGCGCACCGGCCGCCCTCTGGAAGAGGCTGACGTCGACACCATCAAGCTCCTTGCCAGCCAGCTGTCAGCGGCGTTTATTCGCATGGGCCTGGTCGGTTCCGTCGTGGAGTTGACCGATGAGCTCGAGTTGACCTTCAGCGAACTCCGTGAATATCGTGTGCGTTACCAGAAACTGCTCGCTTCGCTCAAGGAATCAAGCAGCTCAACCCGCAAGCTGGTCGGGGATATCGCCAGTTCGGCCGATGTTATTCGCGACGCCGTTAACGCCACTCAGTCTGCATCGGGAGAGATCTCGGTCTCGATCGAGCAGGTCGGCAGTAACATCAGCCTGCTCTCCGATTTTATGGAGAAATCGATCTCGGCCATGAGCCAGATTTCGGCCGCCATCCGCAGCGTCGAAGAGCATAGTGTGCAGTCGCACAAGATGTCGGAGCAGGCCAGTGACCGTGCCGAGCACGGCGTGGAATCGGTCCAGGATACCCTCAAGGGTCTCACCGGTATCCGTACCGGGGTCGAAGAGGCCGCAATCGCCATGGGCGAACTCTCGGGCCGCGGGACTGAGGTCAACAGCATCACAACCGTCATTACTGAAATAGCCCAAAAAACCAACCTGCTCGCCTTAAATGCCGCGATTATCGCTGCCCAGGCCGGAGAACAGGGGCGCTCCTTCGCGGTTGTGGCCGAGGAGATCCGTGGCCTTTCACAGCAGACGGCACGTTCCTCGGCAGCGATTGCCGGCCTGATTCGCGATATGCAGAATGGTATGGTTCAGGTCGTGGATCATATCAGCAATACGCAGAAACTGGTCGATAACGGTTTCGATAAGGGACGTGGCGCCGATGCCGCTCTCAGCCAGATCCTGGCTACCGCTGGTCAAGCGATGGAGATGGCGCAGCGCATTCGCCAGGCCACCCGCGAGGTTTCATCCTCCGCCGAATTTGTCACGCGTTCCATCGAAGAACTGGGTGAAATGACCGAACAGATCTCGACCGCTTCAAATGAGCAAGCCCTGGGTTCGCGCAGTATCGTTCGTTCCATCGAAGATGTGCGACATATGACTGAGGATATGGTCGCTGCGACTCTGCAGCAACGTAGAAACAGCGATGCCATCGAAATCGCCGTCGACTCTGTCAGTGAAATGGCCATGCGGATCTTCACGGATATGGATGAGCGCCGCAGCCAGAGCCAGAATGTTATCGACCGCCTCAAGCAGATGAAAGAGACCGACTGAGCCTATGCCAACCAAAGCTAAAATCAGAGAAACCCTCAAGGATTGCCGCATGTTTGCCAGTCTCACCACTGAGGACCTCGATCCCCTCTGTGCGCTGGCCCGCTTGCAGACTGAAGAGCGTGGCAGCCTGCTTTTTTCCGAAGGGGAAGAAGCCGCCGGTTTCTTTGTCATCGCCGCCGGCCGGGTCAAGATCTATAAACTCTCCGCCGATGGCAAGGAACGCATCCTGCATATCGTCCACAGTGGCGACACCTTCGCCGAAGCCGCCATCTTTGGCGATGGCCGCTACCCGGCCTTCGCCGAGACCCTCTCTCCCGCCGAGCTGGTCTTTCTGCCCGGCCGCGAATTTCTCGAGCTGCTGCACAACCGGTCCGGTATCGCCATCAGCATGATCGCCGGCCTCTCACAGTTTCTGCGTCAGTTTGCCCACCAGATCGAAGAGTTGACCTTCAAGGATGTCCCGGCCCGGCTGGCCGGATATCTCCTCAAACTAAAAGCAGAACCCGACGGCAGCTACCAACTGCCGGTCAGTAAGAGCCAGCTCGCCTCAAATCTCGGCACCGTCAGCGAAACCCTCTCGCGCAGTTTGCGCAAGCTCGCCGACGAGGAGTTGATCAGAGTCGATGGAAAACGGATCGAAATCCTCGATCAGGAGTTGCTTGAGGAGATGGCGGAGAAGACGGTTTAGGGGAGGGCTAAGGTGAGGGGGCTGCTGGCAGATATTACGAGAGCCCCCCC
>JAAXQE010000173.1 GCA_012974425.1 Geopsychrobacter sp. | reverse complement strand
CCTCACCCCTCACGCCTCACTGTCCCTAAATAAGACCCAGCAACTTGCCACTGCGCTCCAAAAAGGCCGCCATCCGCTCCTTGGTAAGTGCCATGTGCGAGAGCATCGCCAGGTCGTAGACCTGCTCGATCAGCAGTCCGGCTCGCTCTTCATCACCAGCCTCCTTCAAACCCAGCAATTTTTCGACCACCGGGCTTGCGGTATTGATCATCAGGGTGTGCTCGGCGAACATGTCCATCTCAGGGGCATCGCCGCCCTGTCCCATATTACGCATCATCTCTTTGAAGCGACGCGACTGCTCATTGAGCAGGATCATTCCGGGCACCGAATCATCCTTGAGAGTTTCGATCCGGATCGTCAGGCCCTTAATATCGAGTCCTGCCTTGAAGATCTCCTCGATCTTTTCACTCCGCGTCTTGTTGTCGCCATCGACAATATTCGAGTCCTTGTCCTGCTCAATCAGGTTCTCGGTAATATCTGAGTCGACCCGCTCGAACTTGGTCTCCTCCCCCTTGGATTCAAGGAACTGCATGAAATGATTGTCGATCATCGCATCGAGGATCAGCACTTCGATATTCTGCGATTCAAAGAGTTTCAGGTAGGTTGCCTGAATCCCTTCATCGTTGGCATAGTAGATTTTACCTTCATGTTTCTCTTTGGCACGCTCAAGATAATCAGGCAGAGTCGTGTACTTCTGCTCACCGGTGCTGCGGTAGATGACGTGATCCTTGACCTTGTTGTAGAACTTGTCCTCCCGCATCATGCCGTACTTGACGAAGGTATGGATATCGTCCCAGATCGGGGCGAATTCCTCGCTCCCCTTCTTGGCCAACTCCACCACCTTGGCCGCCACCCGAGAACTGATAACTTCGCGAATCTTGCGCACCTGTGGCTCGTTCTGTAGATAGCTGCGCGAAACGTTCAGCGGCAGATCTGGTGCATCGAGACAACCCTGCAGTGGGGTCAAAAACTCGGGGATCAGCTCGGGGCAGTTATCCGAGACGAACACCTGGTTACAGAAGAGTTTGATGTGGCTCTTGGTGACGTCAAACTCGTTGTTCAAACGTGGGAAGTAGAGAACCCCCTTCAAGTTGAAGGGATAATCGATATTCAGATGAATCCAGAAGAGCGGCTCGCCCGACATGGGGTAGAGCTTGCGATAGAACTCGCGGTAGTCTTCTTCTTTGAGCTCGGTCGCTGCCTGTGTCCAGAGCGGGTTACTGTCGTTGATCTGCTCACCGTCGAGACGGATAGTTACCGGCAGAAAGTTGCAGAACTTGACCAGGACTTCACGAACACGGTCCTTGTTTAAGAATTCTTTCTCGTCATCAGAAAGATGCAGCACAATCTCGGTGCCGCGCTCTTTGCGCTCACCAAGGCCGAGGCTATATTTTGTCGTACCGTCACAGGACCAATCGGCCGGCTCGGCACCTTCCTGGTAGGAGAGGGTTTTGATCTCAACCTGGTCAGAAACCATGAAGGAGGAATAGAAGCCAAGGCCGAAATGCCCGATGATTTCGTTCTTGTCTTCGAGTCCCTTGAATTTCTCGATAAAATCTTCGGCAGAGCTGAAGGCAACCTGATTGATGTACTTACGCACTTCATCAGAGGTCATCCCCAAACCATTATCACTGACACTCAGGGTATTGTTCTCTTCATCGATCTTGATATCGACCGCGTACTCATCGCTCAGCTTGAGTCCGTCAACCAGCGCAATGTTCTTTAGCTTACTGATTGCATCAACGGCATTGGAGACAAGCTCGCGCAGGAATATTTCCTTTTCGCTGTAGAGCCATTTCTTGATGATCGGGAAAATATTCTCGGTATGAATCGAGATCTCACCGGTTTCTGATTCTGTTTTGGATTTTGCAGACATCGACGTCCTCCTGAAGCGTTATCTATTAATTGATATACAGCAAGACAAATTAAGGACATCGAGACTTTTTGTCAACCGGTGGATTGGTTCGAAGGCAAACTACCAGGCTAAGGCAGATATTAAAGCTGGATTAGGCAGGGACCAACGGGCTCAGAATGTCAGGGGACCTGCAATGCTGCGGCACAGATAATAGATGGCCAGCATAAGAGGTAAAATAATATTGGCGATGAAATGGATCAACAAACCCCGGGTGCGTCCCCAAACCTTCTTCATGGCCGTTAGACGAAAGAACTCGTGATCAGACATAAGCCGCAATAAAGAGACTGCCACAACGTAGACCGCAAAGATCGACTTAACCAAATCAACGTCCATAGGGACCTCCTCACCGAGCAAACTCCAGCAAGTGTAACAGCATTCTATTAAATCAACAACCCCTTGATTTAAATAACGTTTTAATAATTATTACCATATTTGAGCCAGCCCTCAGGCGGCTACTCATGCCAACATCCATCCAATTCCTGGGTCAATTAGCATCATTCAATTCTCGGTCATAAAGTGTTCCTCGTACATATCTTCGAGCTGCAGCAGGTGACGTGTTTCATCGTTAAGAAGCTGCTGAAACACCGGAACCATAGGGGCCCCTTCGCAACCATCGATCATACGCTGATAAAAGTCGATCGCATTCTTTTCGAGATTGATTGCATAAATCAGAGCCTGGCGGACATCGGCATCGGGTGTCAGTTCTTGAACACCCAGCGTATAACTCAGATTCATGGCCTGAACACCAGCCTGCATCCCGATGCTTCCCTCCATGGCGCCCAAAAGGAGGGCTTTTTCCAGTTCTTGCTTATGGCGCATCTCATCAAGAGCGGCATCACGCAGTATCGCCTGAGCATGTTTGTTTTTAAGTATCGAAATCGCGTTTAAATAAGAACGGAAGCCATTCTCTTCCATCTCAATCGCTTTTTCGATAGCGGCTTCAAAGGTGTAACAGGCATTCTCAGTCATAAGCACCACCTTAATCAGTAGATAACGATGTAACCTTTCTTGCTGGCAATAGCCGAAATTTCGAGGACATCCTTAATCTGATGACTCTCCCCATCCAGAATGAAAGTATATCCTCCCTCGGGTTTCTCTTTTGCAAGACTGATCAGATATTCGAAACTTGCGGTTTTAATCGTTTCACCCATGGTAATTCCCCTGTTAATTCTACACCAAAAACCTGCTGCCTGCCGACACAAGACGTTCGCCTGCAAAACATGATTATTCACCAATAATTTTCACCAAAACCAGCTTGCGGCGTCGTCCATCAAATTCAGCGTAAAAAATTTGAGGTAGCGCGACAAGGGTTAGTGCGGAGCCAGATTTTCATGCCAGGCCTCAAAATCATTGCGCAGCCCAGATTCATCATCATCAATAAAAACTGAGGACGTTATATGCATGGCATTGACCAGCAACAACCCCTCTCTGGATGCCACTCCCAATCAGACAATTCGAGATTTCTGCAGTGCTATTTCGGAATTCGCGACGAGTCGGAACATCAAACCAGAGCTCCTTGCGAAAAGATCTCATCCTGCAGTCTCCCTCATAAAATATGCCCTGAACGATATCAAGCACTTAAGCTGAAATGAGTTATATATCTGTTTTATCCCGGTTCAAGTCGTTGACAGTGGCAGTTGAACGGTTATCGTTGACAGTGGCAGTTGATCGGTTATATATATACCGGTTTGCAAACGTGGCAAATCAAGTATTCACCTATTTCCAGAAAAGATCCGATGATAAACTTATCGAAAAGATTATTCCTTCTTCTCAGTGCGGCAACATTGCTGCTGGCCAGTTGCACTGAAAGCGTTGCTCCGATCCATGTAGGAACCCAAATCAGGATCGTTGATCCTGGAACTATCAGTGAACTTGAGGATGCATTTAATCGGTATAGTTACGATATCAGCCAATTGCATGCGGGTGTACCACCTCTTATTTTCGCGTCACTCCCGAGCGAATTGTCTACCCTCAACTCTTCTTCGCGTAAAAAATCTATATTTGTCCAGGCCCTACTCCCGATGATTTTACTCGCAAATCAAGAGATTGCCGAAGAACGCGCAGACCTGCTTAACCTTCAGGGTCTGCTTGTAAACAACCAGACCCTGGAAGAAGCTCAACTTCACCGCTTGTCGACTCTGCAACAACGCTATGCGGTAAAGGGTGAACCAACGGCCAGTAAAACTCTGGCTCAATTGCACAGGAGAATTGATCAGGTTCCAGCTGAGCTGGCCCTCGCACAAGCGGCCAATGAATCGGCCTGGGGGACATCCCGCTTCTCCCAACTAGGAAATAACCTGTTCGGAGAATGGACCTTCACCCCAGGAACTGGCATCATTCCAGAGGGGCGCCCCGAAGGAGCCACCTACGAAGTCAAACGTTTTAATACCCTGTACGATTCAATCCGTTCCTATCTGCGCAACCTGAATACCCATTCAGCCTACGCCGATTTTCGCCAACTCCGCACTGCCGCCCGTGAGCGGGGTGAAACTCCAAACGGGATATCTCTTGCTGAGGGGTTAACAAAGTACTCGACCCGCCGCGAAGCTTATGTTCTTGATCTCCAGAATCTGATTCGCCAAAACAAACTACAACGCTACACCCAGGTCCAACTTCGTCAGGGTTGATCTAACCCGCCCGGAACAGGCCTTTTAGCATTTATCCAGAGTTGGCTGAACCAATGCCAGCGCCCGTCTTGTCCTAAAGCAGTCAGAGTGTATTTATTGCGCCGACTCGCCAAAGGCTTCTCGGCTGTGATCAAAACCTCCCTCTTGTTATCAGGATCTCTCTCTACGCGGCAACTATTTCCACCCTGGGCAAAGCAGTTGATTGCCCCCTGCGCAATCCTCACATCGGCAAGGGTCAGCCTCAGTTCAGGTGGATTATGATCACGGATCACAGGATCGACAGGGTCAAGCTTCACCGTTTTAAGAGCCGTCATCTTTAATTTGGACAGAAACCCATCAAGCGTGGCGTAGGGTCCCCCCATCGGAAACCTGGGCAGCGTCCAGACATCAGATCCTCCGTAGATAACCCCTGACTGCTGGGCATAGGCAGCCTTAAAACCGGCGGACTTAACCACATCTATAACTGCAGGAGAGTACTCACCGTAGGTATAGGCAAAAATTTCAGGTTCGATCCCTAGATGGCTCTTGAGAGCCGCCTTTGATTTCTCAATATCTGCACGGATACGCTGTCTCCACTGATCATGAGTCTCCCCCTCTTCCATCTCAACGAGATAGGCATGGCTGGCGGTGTGACTACCAATCTCTACTCCCCTGGCCATCACATCCTTAAGTTGCGCCCAATCAAGATAATCAGCAGTCCCTACCGCATCAGTATTTACAAACAGAGTGACCGGAAATGCATACTTTTGTAGTAATGGCAGCGCCTGCTGTGCAAATGAATCGAAGGCATCGTCAATACTCAAACCGACAGCCTTATCAGGCAGGGCCTCTCCTTCACGCACCATGCGTGCAATTTGAGATAAGGGTAAGACTTGATAATTTTCCTTTTTCAGATAATCGAGTTGAGCGCTAAAAACATCGAGAGATATATTAGTTGAAGGGTAACGGGGTTCATCGAAACGGTGATAAATAAAAACGTTGATGTCGGCTATTGCCTGGGTTGCACAGAGGGTAACGAAGAGGATTAAACAAAGGAAAAAATTTATCATAGCACCTTTCATAATCTCAGGATTTTTTTACATTATTCCGCAGGTAACGACGAATCGTGTTGCGGGCCTTGGGGGTAACCGCCCATTCCAGCCACTTCGGCAAAACCCCGGCCTGCGCTGAAACCTCTATCTCTATCTGGTCACCATCCAGCAAGCGCGTTTTAAGGAGGCGTGTCTGCCCATTGATCTTCGCTCGACAGGCATGAATTCCAAGGTTTTCGTGAATATCGAAGGCAAAATCGAGTGCGCTGCTCCCCTCTGGCAGCACAAAACTTTCCCCCTTGGGTGAATAAATCTGGATTGTCTTTGATGCGAGCATCAAGGACTGAGTATCAAAAACAGATTCACCCTCAGTCAAGGATTTCATCAGGTCACGAAAATTCTCACGCCTGAATTCAAAGCCAGGAGCTAGGACCCCCGATTCGTTGAAACGAGCCAGCTTCCGTGTCGTTACCTCGACGCGCATCCGCTGCTCCCCGGCCTGCACAGTGGTCTTAAGAGCCTGATAACCGTGATGAGAAGGGACAATCAGGTGATCTCGCAGCTTGCCAGGGATTGGCGGATAGAGACTGTGCAAAACGCCAATAAACAAGTAGGCATCCATGACCCTGTCGACCTGAACTTCGAGGGTATAGAGGGAAGTAAAACCTCGCTTGGCCTGTTGAATCGCAGAAATCGAGAAAGGGCGCCAGCGGTCCTTGAGTAAAGCACCGAGCTTTTCATGTTCACAGGCATTGGTGATTCGCGCCTTTTCTTGACGTAAGAAACTCTTGGTTCCCTCCTTGACAACAGAAACCCGCTGCTCATAACCGATTCCACGGCGCGGGTAGAGTACATGCAGCGAAAGAGAATCGAGTGTCGAGGCCACATACCCCATCCCCAGATGGTTAGCCAAGGGCACATAGATTTCCCGAGTCTCCTCGGCGATCCTCTTCTGCTTCTCAGATGCCAGCGCATCAATCGTATTCAGATTATCGATGCGGTCCCAGAACTTGAGACAGAGTACGCGCACATCTTCAATCGCAGCGAGAACCTGTTTGCGATAGGTCTCCATCTTGGTCGCTTCACGACTAAGTTCGGCCGACTCAACCTTCGTCAGCCCATCGACCAGCAATGCAACCTCATCCCCGTAAACAGTGCGAACATCATCAAGAGACATTGGTGTGTCCTCAACGACATCGTGCAACAGCGCAGCAATAACCGATGGGAAATCCATCCAGTGTCGCGCGGCAAGGTGCGATACGCGTAAGGGGTGAAAAAGGTAGGGTTCACCAGACCTACGCACCTGCCCTTCGTGCCACTTCCGGGCATCATTCAGGGCGCACTGAACATCGTCCAGACCATTCTCGAACAGCTCATCAGACATCCCACCACCATAATGGGTCGTCAGTAGCTCAAGAATGTCAGTTGTCATGCGCTTTACAGTTTTTTCATCGAAAGACATCATAAGTCTACACTTCATGTTGTAGTTTAACTAATCAATCAAAAAACAGCTGAAACCAAATATTTCCACAGAGATACCTAGCCGGGAGGCCAGTTCATTTGTCGCCCACCGAGTAGATGAAAATGGAGATGCCACACAACCTGCCCGCCACCCGCATTGCAGTTATTAACCAGTCGAAAACCCTCTTCAGCAAATCCAAGTTGAGATGCAATTTTGCCCGCAACCAGATGGACATGCCCGACCAGGGCCGCATCCTCTGGGATCAGATCAAGTGTCGTAGGGATATGCTTGCGGGGAATAAGCAAAATATGCCGGGGCGCCTGAGGTTCAATATCATTGAATGCGACAACCAGATCATCTTCATAAACAAGCGTTGCCGGGATATCACCTTGAGCAATTCTACAGAAAAGACAATCAGTCGACATTGGGTTCAGCCTTGAGTTCAAGAATGAAAAATTCAAACATCTTGAAAAAGTTCAGGGTAGTAGCAAACGTTCTCATTGCAGGATACCCCGAAAATTCTCTGATGGGAAGCGATAGCTTCCTTGCGATAAGTCGAAAAATCGAGCTGTTTTTCTGCCAGGTGCACAAATTCAACAGCGGTAGCGATGTTAGCAATCTTGCGCGCGGTAGGCGCCCCTCGTCCGACCAGCTTGAGGCCATCAAAACCGGCTTCGATGAGTTGCGGAATAGCACAGAGCCCGCAGCCATGTCGACGGTTGCTCATTGACCAGCCAGACTGAACTGCCATCGCCTGTTGCGCCTCGACAGATGCGGGCTGTATGAATGGTTCAATCTGATAAGGAATCTCGCAGGGCCATATCTTATCGGTGCTACTGTGGTGAAAGGAGCATAAACCTTCAGTATTCGGGCATTTTCCGACCAACAAAAAAGCATCACAGGGGAGATCTGGGACCTGACGACGTATTTCGGCCATCTCAGCCAAGGTCAAATGGCGCGGCAGGATGACACGCCCGATCCCCTGCCGCCGATAAAAGCGGATCGCTGCCGAGTTCGATAAATGGGCCAGAGTGCTGGCATGAAACAATAGTTCAGGAAATTGTGTTTTCAAGATGCGGAGCAGACTGAGATCCGCCAGGATCAAGCTGCCGACGCCCGCATCGACAGCCTCGCTGACATAATCTATTAATAGCGGCATCTGTGCGTCGCTATAGAAGGGGCTGTTCAGGGTCAGCGCAAACTCTCCGCCAGCATCTTTGCAGGCGTCGACAACGGCACAGAGTCCGGCATAGCTATCGAGCTGAGCGCCGGCAAAGGTACGTTGATTTATCGAAGCCAGCAGACCAAAACGTTGCTGCCAGGCCTGCGGAATGTAGCCACCATAAAGTTCGTCAGCCCCGGCAGAGAGTAAAGCGGTCGCTTCGGCAGCATGATCAACTGGCGAAATAATCCTCATCAGCTCCCCTTCTGGCGTTTTTTCCAAATATGCTCGCGTCGATAATCCCACCAACTGCCATCGACCTTTGCAGTCAGCGTGTCACCCACAACAACCAGCGTCAAAGCCGGCTTGCCGGTTGGATCGTCCAGATTGAAGTAATCACGCCCCGCAGTCTTATCGACAATCGTATCGAGACTGCCGATGATTATCTCTTCACCCGGCAGGTCGAGACGGTGCAGAAGAGCAATAGGCACATCGGTATCATAGCCGCGACGCAGACTGTTACAAAGCTGGGCGAGGGGCATATTGTTCATATAAATCAGCAAGGTGGCCCCCTTGCCCGCCAACTCTTCGAGATGCGGCATCCCTTTTTTATCTCCCAATGTTTTCGGAGACACAATGATCGCACGGTTGCAGATTCCAGGCAGGTCCAGAGTCCGTTTCAGACGCGCCGCAGCCGCATTGGCGATACCAACACCGGCCAAAACCTCAGCGTCTTCATCAAAGTAATCGATCAAAGCCTGAAATGGTGCATAGAAGGTCAGATCACCAGGAATCAAAAAGGCAACATGCGCGGTTGAGAGCCGTCCCCTGACACGCTTTACGAGATCGGCAAAATCAAAATCGAACGGATTCAAAACTGTTTTGCCTTTGAACTGTTCGGCAAAGGTCAACTCGTACGGATCGGGAGCAAATACCAGCCCGGTATTCCTTAAGGCTGAGGCCCCCTGTAGAGTCAACAATTGCGGATCTCCCGGACCAGCCCCGATAAAATAAACCTTATGCATGCAATGCTTCTTTTTGGAGACAGATTAAAAATTCACGATTGCCTTTAGGCCCGAGGAGCGGAGATTCATCGACCCCGACAATGCGGCAATTCAAATCAAGTGCAAGAGTGCGGATGTCTTCAATGACCTGAAGATGCAGTTTTTCATCACGCACAACTCCACCCTTGCCAACCTGGCCACGCCCAACTTCAAACTGAGGCTTGATTAACGCGACAACCCAGCCATCCACAGTCAACAGATCAAGGGTCGGCGGGAGGACCTTGGCCAGGGAGATGAAACTGGCATCAATAACCGCCAGAGATGGCGCTTGCCCTAACTGATCAGACTTTAAGTCTCGGATATTGCAGCGCTCAAGATTCACCACCCGAGGGTCTTCACGTAATTTCCAGGCGAGTTGCCCGTACCCGACATCCACGGCATACACCTTCGCCGCACCACGCTGGAGCAGGCAATCCGTAAAACCACCGGTACTCGCCCCCACATCCAACGCAATCCGCCCCTGAGGATCTACCGGAAAAGAGTCGAGACCTTTTTCGAGTTTAAGCCCTCCGCGCGAGACATAAGGGATGTCGGCCCCCTTGAGGCGTATTTCTACATCGAGAGCGAAACGTGCACCAGCCTTATCGATCCGGTGATCATCTACTACCACCTGTCCAGCCAAAATCAGTGCCCTCGCCCGTTCACGAGATTGGACCAATCCCTGATCGACAAGCAACTTATCCAGACGTTCTTTTATCAATTAAATTATTCCATCTATAAGGTTTCAGGCTAACATACCCGAACTTGCAGCAATCGAG
>JAAXQE010000073.1 GCA_012974425.1 Geopsychrobacter sp. | reverse complement strand
CCCTGGTAAACGAAGTGGCCTTCGGTCGCCTTGACAAACGCCTGCTGGACTATCTGGGCGAAAAATCTGCCGATGGAAAACTCTCTACCACCCATCAGAAAATCGCCAACGATCTGGGGACATCGCGCGCGGTGGTGAGCCGCCTGCTGAAAGATTTTTAGCGCCAGGGCAAACTGCACCTGGCCCGCAACGAGATTCGGCTGGTGACTCTGGATTGATGGGTATCTCGCCCGAATGTTGCTATCCCGATGAAGCGTTCCTTCTGGATTGAATCCCGATTCAGTTAGATGCCAGGCTGATCTGTTCGCTGTCGAAATGCTCACAGCGCAAACAGTCGAAAGGCGTACCGCAGCTTTCCAGGCGTTTGGCCATGCGCTGTCGGCAGTTCCGAAACGCCCGAGCCAGTTTGATGCTGCGCTCCGGGTTGCCATAAAACTTCCAGAGGGCATGGCCACTGGAAGGGAGATTCACCCAGCCCATAAATCCCGCCACATCCTTAAGCGGATAGCCGAGGAACACACCCATTTCGTGAGGGAAATCAGTCGCGTTGATGCCAGTTTTTAAGCGGGCCAGCGCCATCTGCAGATCGAATGAATCAGGGTAGCCGGCCTTGCGCAGGAAACTGCGCACGGTAGTCCGCTCCAGCAGGGCCTGCAGGCTGTCCGTCCGGTAGATAAAGAGTAACAGTGATCCTGCCCGGTCGGCCATAATCTCGACCTGCAGACCGGTTGTCTCGAGTATTTCGCGGCCATGCTCCTGCCATGCCGAGTAAAAATTATACTCAAGCCGGTGCCGTTTTTTCGGCATGTTGAGCAGGTTGGCCGGTTTGACCCCAGCTAAGACTTCGGCGGTTTCCAAAGCCAGATATGCGGCCAGCCGTTCACGGTCTGAGGTATAGCGTGGTGCCAAAAGATGCCACAGCGGTTGCTGGCCGGATGTTGAGGTCGATGTTTGCACTGTGCGTCCTTTTGGAAGAGTTATCTGATAAGTGGATTTAAACTGCGGTGATATTGAAATCGGTTTTCAATATAGGGAAGAGGCGTGGCCCGGTCAAGGGGAATTTGGGGGGATGAAGCGTCAGGTGGACTGGAGCAGGCAAAAATGCGAAAAAGGAGGCAGATCTATTTTCGATCTGCCCCCAATTGTTTCAGCCTAATTTAGAGCCGTTGGGCACCCGGCGCTCCGGCACCGCCAGCACCACCGAGCGGTCCTCCTGGTAGAAACCGGTGAGCAGGAATTCTGAGCGATAGGGACCGATCTGTTTCGGCGGGAAATTGACCACCCCGAGGATCTGCTTGCCGAGCAACTCCTCCTTGGTATAGAGGTCAGTGACCTGAGCGCTCGATTTCTTGACCCCGATCTCCGGTCCGAAATCTGCCTTGAGCTTATAGGCCGGAACCCGCGCCTCGGGGAAGTCCTCAACCGCGATGATGGTGCCGGAGCGGAGTTCCACAACCTCAAACTGTTGCCAATTTATCTCTTGCATGATTTGCCTCTCCTTGTATCTTCCTTGTTTCCCATGGCTGCGTAGCACCCGGCCAGCTGTTCTGCATCGACCCGGCTGATGGCCAGATCCTTGCGCGTGCGCGCGTCCATCGCCAGGAGCTGCCGTCGCTGGCGCCGTAAGACGCAATACTGCTGCCAGATTTGCCAGAAGGCTTTCATCGCTTGTCCTCCGGTATGAGTTTCTCCAATAAATTCATATCAGGGATGGCGTGCAGGATTCTTGGACAAAATTGACCTGGGAGTAATTCAGCGGTTTTGAATCTGGCGTACGTAGCGGCCCGGCGGGATGCCGAACCTGATCTTGAAGTGGCGCGTCAGGTGACTCTGGTCACTGAAACCGGTCGCGAGGGCGACATCGATGATCGATCTGCCCTGGGTGAGTAATTGCTTGGCTTTTTCCAGGCGCAGTTGAATCAGATAGGCGTGGGGGGAAAGACCGACCGCTTTTCTGAAGAAGCGGATCAGGTGGTAGGCGGTGCAGTCGAAGTGCCCAGCCAACTCTTCCAGGCCGATATCCTCGGCCAGATGGGCATGAAACAGCGCGATGATCCGGGCGACGCGCTCCTTTTCGCTGCCGGGACTGGCCTCCGGAAGCCTGGCGACGGCATGGCGTTTGATCAGCAGGGCAAAGGTTTCGAGGAAGGCGGATTCTCTCTCCAGCGCCGAGGGGGAGTCATTCAGCAGCTGGTGCAGGTGGATCAGGCCCTGTAACGCTTGGGTATCCTGGTAGAAGTCGGTGCGGAACTCAATCTCGCCTGGTGCACTCTCCCTGATTTGCGCGCCGATGGACCCTAGCTGCTCCGGGTCGAGATAATAGGTGAGCAGGCTGCGGGCGTTGTTAGCGCAGGCATAATTTTCATGGACCTCACCGGGGGCGATAATGCCGAAACTTCCCGGCTGCAGAATGGATGAGTTGCCGCGATGGGAGTAGTGTTCTCCACCACTGCTGTTGAGCCAGATACAGTAGGACTGGTGAAAGTGCGGGGGGAAGAGATAGCTGACGTCGGGACAGCTGAGCAGTTCGAGGCCGCTGAGCCCCGCAGGTTTGAAATAGCGAACTTGCGCTGTTGCCATACGGCCTCACTCCGTGATCTGGTCGGGCCTCATTCTGACCCACAAACGACTTTGCTGAAAGCTGAGGGAGCTGATACAAAAAAAAACGGGCCAATGGGGTCGCGCTTTTTTCTCTGCAGGCAATGTTGTGTTTTCTCCGAACAATGCGAAAAAAAAGGGCAGTTTAACCTGGGTATCTCATTGATAATGTGGCGGTTGTGCGGGGTATTGTGCAATATCGCAGTCTTTGGATTCGGCAAGTTTACGTAATCGAACATTTCTGTGCAATAAAGCGTTGCCCTCGATCCCCTCGGCATTTTTAAAATCTGGAAGTCTTGGCCAGATAAGGCAACCTCGTTCTGATTCCGTTTTATCGGTAAAGAAGTTTTTTGAGATTTTGCTTGCAGCCATTTGCGTATTGATTTTGTATTCAAGATGAATGTCTGCGCAAGCCAATTCTAAGTCGCTGGGATTAACGATTGAAACTGGTGAGGGATCACGCGCCGTCGCGCAGGCGGCCAGGCTCATGACGCTCAGGAACAGCAGGAACTTTTTCATCATCCCCTCCATTATGCTAGGGTAACTACCTAACTTGTATCAAATAGATCGGGGTTAGCAAGCCAGGAAGTCCCGCGCCAATC
>JAAXQE010000111.1 GCA_012974425.1 Geopsychrobacter sp. | reverse complement strand
AGGTTGAGACTCGGCTTGATCCCTTAGTAGATATGCCAGCGTTGCTGAGGATCGATCGAATAGAGTGCCCACTGATTGAGCTCAACGCTATAACTAAAAGCGCGCGATGGGGGTGCGTAGCCAGTCCTCAGCACTGAGCGGATCGAGATACTCTTCAAACAGGGTGACATGGTTCGCAGCGACGCAGTAGGCGAGTGTTACGCCCTGATAACGCGAACAGGGAACCCGCTCGTGACAGAATTTGTCGAGCAGCAGAGTCGCCTGTCTCTGCGGCAACTCCGGGAGCCGCATCAGGCTGCCATCAGGGCGGGCAGTCGGCGCATGAGGAGCGGAAGAGGTTGGTACTCAGGTAGCGGTCGCCTCGATCCGGCAAGATAACCACGATGGTTCCGGTATCGATCTCTGCTGCCAGGCGCAAGGCCCCTGCGACGGCCGCACCACTCGACATCCCGGCAAAGATTCCTTCCTTTAACGCGAGCATGCGTGCCGCGTCGTAGGCGACCTCATCTTCGATTACCAGTTTACGGTGCAGGCGCTGCTCTTGGTAAATATCGGGTACGATCGCCTCCTGCATATTCTTAAGCCCCTGGACCCGATGCCCCAGGGTCGGCTCTATGCCGATGATGCGCACGGCGGGTTTCTTTTCGGCAAAGAAGCTGCTGCAGCCCATCAGGGTGCCAGAGGTCCCCATGCCGGCTACGAAATAGTCTATCTCACCCGCAGTCTGTTTAAAAATTTCCGGGGCCGTGGTTGCGTAATGGGCCAAGGGATTGTTGGGATTGGCATACTGATTCGGCATGAAATAGCGGTGCGGATCTTCCGCCAGAATCCGATGAGCGAGGCGGATTGCACCATCGGTCCCCTCACCGCCGGGAGAAAGAACCACCTCCGCCCCGTAAGCCTCAAGCACCCCACGACGTTCCGCACTGACACAGGCGGGCATGACCAGTTTGACCCGGTACCCCTTGGCTGCCCCGATCATCGCAATAGCGATGCCGGTGTTACCGCTGGTCGGCTCAAGGATGATCTTCGCGTGGGTTAACAGCCCCGCCTCTTCGGCTTTTTCGATCATATAGAGCGCCGGGCGATCCTTGACCGAGCCACCGGGGTTGCTCCCTTCGAGCTTAGCCAGGATGCGCACATTCGGCTTATTGGCGAGGCGTGAGATATCGACCAGGGGCGTATTTCCAATGGCGCGAACCAGGGTGGGAGCAGTCTCCAGATTCTCATTTTTCATCAACATCAACAAAACCTCAAGCAAGGGACGAGAAGAATCAGATAATTCCGTGCAGCGGTCCGCCGCTGGCGCCCAGGGCATCGACCTGCCTTTCAATCTGTGGATCATCAATCAAGGGGGGCGCATGGTGCTGCTTGATTCGTGCGTCGATGATCAGGGCGCCCGCGCAGCCCCAGTGTTTGGCACGCGTGGCACTCCCCACGCCGTAGATATCTGCCGCTGGATTACTGCGGGTAAAGGCAACCCATAGCCAGTTGTTGAGCGCAGCAGCACAGAACTCACTGTCATCAACGATCAGGATCAGCGGAAATTCGTTGAGTGGGTTCTCTCTGTCCAAATGGCTGCAGAGCCGTTCAATATCGAGATCTGCGCCCGGGTGATGGCTTGCGCAGGCGGGACCCTCGACTAATAACAGGCCGGGAAGAGCCAGGCGAGGGTTGCTGAAGCCGTCGGGCAGCCTGAGATTCTCAGGAATCTTCAGCGGAAGCTGACGGCGGGCCGGGCCGACCGCAGCGATAACCAGCTTGGAACCACGATTCAGCCCCTCGCCACTGTAATCGAGGGTGTCGATGGTGGTGTTGGTCTGGAAATGCAGATCACGTCGCCAATCGACCCGTTCGAGCAGGTGGGCAAAGAAGGCCGGGATGTCCTGGATATCGAGGCGCGGGTTGTCATTCTCCGCACTGATCAGCAGATATTTGGCCAGCGAGAGTTGGCCCTGACCGAGGATCGCATTGGCCTGGGTCAGCAGCTCCTGCGGTTGGTCCAGTTGAGCGTAGGGGGTATAACGTTCGCTGCCGATGGCCAGCAGAAGCGGATGAACGCCGGTCGCATCGACCGCATGCACCGCCTTGACGCCGGGGAGGACATCGGGGATCAGCGCGTCGGTCAGTTCATGGATGAAGGCCCCGAAGCTGGTGTCCTCCTGGGGCGGACGACCGACGGTGGTGAAGGGCCAGATTGCATCCGGGCGATGGAAAACCGCCTCGACCTTGATCAGCGGGAAATCGTGAGTGAGACTGTAGTAGCCGAGGTGATCACCGAAGGGGCCTTCCGGCTTGGTGACGCGCGGGTCGATGGTGCCGCAGATCACAAAATCGGCCTCGGCCGGCATCGGCAGATCACCGGGGCCGTTGACCAGTGGAATGCGGTGTCCGCCGAGCAGCCCGGCAAAGGCCAGCTCCGGCATCCCCTCGGGCAGCGGCATGACCGCGGCGACGGTCAGCGCCGGGGGTCCGCCGACAAAAATATTGACCCGTAAAGGGCGGCCGAGGGCCAGGGCCTCACGATGATGCACGCCGATCCCGCGATGAAGCTGGTAATGCAACCCAACCTCATCATCCGGCTGATATTCATTTCCGGAAATCTGGACCCGATACATGCCGAGATTCGAACTGCGTAGGCCGGGGTTGGCCGGGCTCTCCGTGTAGACCTGCGGCAGGGTGATAAATGCCCCGCCATCATCCGGCCAGCTCTTGATCTGCGGCAGCTCGGCGAGGCTGGTCTGTTGCAGCAAAACGGGAGCATTCCGGACTTTTTTGGGGAGCAGGTGCAGGGCTGCGGCAGGTGCGCGGAGCAGGTTGCTCGGCTGTTTGAGCAGTTGTTTGGGGTCGAGTTTCAGCTTGATCAGGGTTTCGACGCTGCGCAGGCTGTCGCGAAACAGAAAGCGGGTGCGCTCCATTGTGCCGAACAGATTAGCGACCGCCGGAAAACTGCAGCCTGCGAGGTTACTGAAGAGTAGCGCTGGCCCCTGCGCCTGGTAGACACGGCGTTGAATGGCCCCGGCCAGCAGGTTCGGTTCGATCGGTTGCTTGATCCGGAGCAGTTGTCCGGTTTTTTCAAGGTCAGTAACGGCTTGTTTTAGCGTGCGATATCCCATAAAACCTCAGGCGCAGTAACAGCGGATAGAGAAGATGAGCCAGTGCCATTTATAGAGCAAGTCGAACACTATTTCAACCGCTCGGCAGCAGGG
>JAAXQE010000325.1 GCA_012974425.1 Geopsychrobacter sp. | reverse complement strand
TCTAACTCTAGGCCTCGCGCTTTTTGGGGCCGGGCTTCTGTGGCCGCAAGATACGGCCCATCGCACATTCCAGATTCTCCGTAAAAACCTCAGAACCTAATGGTCGACCGCTCTGCTCGTGCCGTTGCAGCAGGGTTAGTTCTGCCGTCGACGACAACAGAAGAAAATTACTCCAGTTGCCGACCATCTCCAAGAGCGGTGAGACCTGGGTCAAACCATCCTCCTCCCCACCCAGATGAGCACGGGCGCTGCTCCATCGGTAGTCAGCAGGATGCTCTACCAGGCCGGCGGCCACCGGATTCATTTCGACGTAGCGCGCAGCAACCAACAGGTAGCTTTCATCCATTGGGTAAGAAGCGAATCGCTCCTGCCATAAATGACCACGCCATTTTTCACGAAAGTTGATTCGTCGGGTATAGCGGCGATGCGCTTCGCCAATCGCAGGGGCCAAACCTTGTTCGTCTTGAGGGACAGCGATCAGATGCACGTGGTTCGGCATCAAGCACCAAGCCCAGATAGCAACCCGGTACTTGCGACACCATTCGGCCATCAGTTCGAGATAGGCAAGGTAATCCTCGTCACAGAAAAAGGTCTGCTGGCGACGATTACCTCGTTGGGTGATGTGATGGGGGTAGCCGGGGGCTACAACGCGTGCGATTCTGGCCATACCCTATCCTAACGAAGCATTTGGCGATGTCAAAGATGGATATACTGTCCCCGGAACTCCCTCGCGCGCGCTAATCCTGCGGCACTTCAAGAGCCGCTTCAGGTTCAAGGATTCGCCCTGAGCGTCAATTGCTGAATCGCTGCCGGAGATGTTTGACAGGACTCGATTCGGGTGTATTAATTTGAAAGAGGGGTGCTGCAAATCGAACCGGTGCGGGGAAATGGCAGAGTCTCATGCCTAGCTCTAAATCCTATCTAAGTTTATTCATCGGTCTGGCCGGGCTTGCTCTGGCTGGCTACCTTGCCTTCAGCCTGTGGCACATCAGGCAAGAGACCATCTCCACAGCGATCGAACAAACGACCCGCGAAGCTGCAGAAGCGGCGGCACAGATCGATGCAGATCTGCAGCGCTTCATGCCTCTGGCCAAGACCCTGGCTGACGAGCTGGGCTCCGGTCGGTTGACAGACCAGAATCTGCCGCGGCAGCTGCGTGCGCTGCTCGACCAGAATTCGGATCTGGTCGCACTCGGCGTAGCCTACGCGCCTTTCGCATTCGATGCCAAACGACGCCTCTATGCCCCTTACCTGATGCGCGACGGCAATCAGGTAAGGGAGATGCAGATCGAAGATTCCTACGATTACACCGATCCCACCATCAAGTGGTACAGCGATCCAGCGCAGCGGGGAGCAGGCTGGGACGAACCGACCTGGGGCGAAGCGAGCGGGGCGCTGATGAGCACCTATTCAGTCCCCTTCTTCCGGCCCGATCATGAGGGTCGTCAGGTTTTTGCCGGGGTCGCCTTCCTCTCCTTCCCGCTTGAGGCCATCGGCCAGAAGCTCAAGGAGATCTCTGCCGGTCAAACCGGGTGGAGCTTGCTGCTCTCAAAGGCCGGCTATATGATCGCCCATCCGAACCGGCGGGAGGTCAGCCAGCGGCTCAACGTTTTCACCTATGCCGAACAAAGACAGGACAGGGTGCTGCTGGCCGCGGCGAAGAAGATGACCTCGGGTGAAAAGGGTTCCTTTCACTTTGAAAATCCCGACACCGGCCAGCAACTCGCCATATTTTATCTACCGATCCCGGTCACCGGCTGGTCCCTGGGTGTGGTTCGGAACAAGGAAGAGATCCCGATAAACACCAGTCTCATCCGCCACCAGCTCATCTGGCTGGTGTTGAGTCTGGTCGTCGCCCTGGCGTGTCTGACGGTGGTCTTTTCGGCTCGGCAGTTCCAGATTCGGCCGATTGTCACCCTCTGGGCACGGGTCATCATCCTGTCGCTGCTCCTCGTCTGTGCCGCTGGGACCATCGAATGGCTCACCTATAGCCACTTCGGCGAGAATGGCGAACTAGCGACCAAAATCGTCGACCACAACGGCATGGATTCCGTGCTCAACAGCCTGCGGGACGCCAGGAAGAGCAATCAGAAAAAACCTCCCATTTTTATTCCGAGCGGCATCTACCTGCAAACCGTGGAGTTCAGTGCCCCACATCACCTCTTTGTCACCGGCTACTTCTGGCAAAAGTTCACCACAGCGCAAAAGCACCAGAATCTGGTCGGGTTCCATCTGCCAACGGCCATATCTTCGAACATCAGCGAAGCCTACCGCCTTCAGGAGGGCGCGGTCGAAACGGTGGGTTGGTACTTTGAGGCCACGTTGCGGCAGAATATGAATTTCACAAAGTATCCTTTTGCCCATGAAACGGTCGGCATTCATCTCTGGCCCAAGACTGTGAATGCCGGCATCGTTCTCGTACCCGACCTCGACTCCTACAATTTTCTGGACCCGACCTCACTCCCAGGGCTCAAAAAGCATCTGCAGCTCCACGGCTGGACAATCAATCGGAGCTTCTTCAGCTTCAAGACGAATGAGTATGACACCGATTTCGGGATAAGCGGATTTCACGATAGCGAGACTTCCCCTGAACTGCGCTTCAACCTCGAAATCCGCAGGAACCTGCTCGATTCCATGATCAGCCACATCATCCCGATTATTCTGGTGGCGACCCTGCTCTTTGTCGTTCTGGTCACCAGCACCAAGGACGATGTGGAAGCGAAGCGGCTGGGCTTCAACCCTTCGGGAGTCATGCGCCTGAGTTCCGGGCTACTGTTCGTGCTGCTCGTCTCCCACATTCAGTTACGCACCGCGATACAGGTGGGAGAGGTTATTTTCCTCGAATATTATTATTTCATCATGTACTTCATGATCATCTTTACCGCGCTTCACTCGCTGCTCTTCAACTTGAAGACCGTCAGCATCCGGCTGGTGGAGCACCAGCAGAGCCTGATCTTCAAGCTGCTCTACTGGCCGGTGCTGCTCGGGCTGCAGTTGCTGATTACGGTCATCATCTTCTACTGAAAGCGGATGCTGGCATATCCTCTTGCGAGGAGGCTGTCGGACTTGCCGAGCCGCAGCGAAAATTTGGACGTTTGATGTCAGATTTTGGCTCGTTTGCAGGCTCATAGCCCTAGCTATGGGGCAAAAAGGAGCTGAAATATGGGCCAAATGGCCGAATTTGCAGCCGGGTCGTGAATAGTCCGACAGC
>JAAXQE010000091.1 GCA_012974425.1 Geopsychrobacter sp. | reverse complement strand
TTCATTGAAGCGGAAGGGTCGGGCAACGTGAAAAAGACGGTACTGAATCAGCTGCATCGAGATCTGGGTGCGCGGATGGTCGAATTCGGCGGCTGGGATATGCCGGTGCAGTATAGCGGTGTGATTGCCGAGCACCTCGCGGTGCGGAGTTCTGCAGGTCTCTTCGATGTGTCGCACATGGGCGAATTCGAGGTGACCGGGCCTGGTGCCATGGCTTTTCTGCAATTTGCCACGATCAATGATCTCTCAAGTCTGGCCGACGGCCAGGTGCAATACAGCGCGCTTTGTTATGCCGAGGGGGGGATCGTCGACGATATTACCCTCTATCGATTCGACGCAGAAAAATATCTACTCTGTGTCAATGCTGCGAATATTGACAAGGACTTTGCCTGGCTGCAGGGGCTTGCAGGTCAGCGACCGGGTGATTATAGGCTGCTCAATCGTAGTGCCGACTTTGCCCAGTTGGCGCTGCAGGGCCCGAAAGCCGCGGCAATTCTGGCGGGTTTGACTTCGGTCGATCTGCTTGCGCTAAGGACTTACCATTTCTGTGAATCGGATGTCGCCGGTCTGCCGCTGCTTGTTTCGCGCACCGGCTACACCGGTGAGGATGGCTTTGAGCTCTACTGTGCACCCGCCGATGCAGAATCCCTCTGGCAGGCGCTGATGGTGGCAGGGGCTCCGCAGGGCCTGATCCCGGTTGGGCTGGGTGCGCGTGATACCTTGCGGCTTGAAAAGGCCTACGCCCTTTATGGTCATGAGTTGAGCGCCGAAATCCTCCCGCTGGAGGCACGCCTCGGCTGGATCACCAGGCTTGAAAAATCCGAGTTTTGCGGGCGCGAGGCGCTGCTCAAGGCGAAGTCTGGCGGGGTTCGTCGCCAGTTGATCGGCCTGCGTCTGACCCAACCCGGGGTGCCGCGCGAACAGTATCCGGTGCGTGTCGCCGGACGTGAGGTCGGCCATGTCACCAGCGGGACCATGTCGCCGAGCACACGTCAGGGTATCGCCCTGGCCCTGGTCGATAGCGCAGTTGCCGCAGGTGACGCCGCATTTACGATTGTGATTCGTGGCCGTGAGGTCACGGCAGAAAAAGTTAAACTTCCTTTTGTCTAATATCCCTTAATTGCATGGAGGAGATGATGGATTTTCCCGAAGAGCTCAAATATACCGAAGAACACGAGTGGGTCCTGCTCGAAGGCGACCTGGTCAGCATCGGTATCAGCGATTTCGCTCAGGATCAGCTTGGTGATGTGGTCTTTGTTGAGCTGCCCGAACCGGGTGAGAGGGTAGAGGTCGGCAAGCCCTTTGCTGTGGTCGAGTCGGTCAAGGCGGTCTCGGATATCTACGCCCCTCTGGAGGGTGAGATCATTGAGGTGAACTCCGAGTTGCCCGATGCCCCGGAATCGATCAATACCTCCCCCTATGAAGATGGTTGGATGATCAAGATAAAGCCTGACGACCCAACTGCACTTGATGGGATGATGGATGCCTCTGAGTATCAGGCCTTCATCGAAGAAGAATAAACTTTTTTAAAGACCGGCCCGGTGTCGCATTCCATGCGGCACCGGGCTTTTTTTGTGAAAATTTCAGTGAGGACTCTCCATGCGTTTTCTGCCGCACAGTAATCAAGAAATAGCAGCAATGCTCGATGCCATCGGCGTTGAAAAGATCGAAGATTTATTCAGTGGTATCCCGGAAAATTGTCGTTTGCCACGCGATCTTCAATTGAGTGGACCTCTGTCTGAAGCCGATCTGCTACGGCATTTACAAGCGTTGGCAGCGGCGAATAGGGTGGATGAGAGTTGGAACCGTTTTTTGGGCGGAGGCTATTACGATCATCACATCCCGGCGGTGATTGATCATCTGATCAGTCGGAGTGAATTCTATACGGCCTACACCCCCTATCAACCCGAGATCAGCCAGGGGACCCTGCAGGCGATCTTTGAATTCCAGACCTTGATCTGTCAGTTGAGCGGCATGGAGGTCGCGAATGCTTCGCTCTATGATGGTGCTTCGGCCTGCGCTGAAGCGGTACTGATGGCCTTGCGTGCCGGCCGAAATCGTTCAAGGGTGTTGTTGTCACGCGGTCTGCATCCAGGCTACCGCGAAGTGGTTGCCGCCTATGTCCGTTTTCTGGATGTTGAACTGGTCGAGGTGCCGCTGGCCGCTGATGGCTGTACTGATCGGCAGGCAGTGGCGGATCTGCTGGCGGATGACGTTGCTGCGCTGGTGGTCGGTTATCCCAATTATCTAGGCGTGATGGAAGATGTCGAAGCCCTGGCGCAGTTGACCCATGCCTCTGGCGCGCGCATGTTGGTCGCCGCTGCAGAGCCGCTGGCCATGGCGCTGTATCGTTCGCCCGGTGAGCAGGGTGCCGATATCGTCATCGGCGAAGGGCAGAGCTTTGGTCTGCCGCTCTCCTTCGGTGGGCCGGGGGTCGGTTTTATCGCTGCGCGGCAAAAGGATATGCGTTCCCTGCCGGGTCGTCTGGTCGGAGAAACCGTCGATAGGGATGGTGAACGTGGCTTTGTCCTGACTCTGGCAACCAGAGAGCAGCATATCCGGCGTGAGAAGGCGACCTCGAATATCTGCTCAAATCAGGGTATTTGTGCGGTTATGGTCAGTATCTATCTGGCGCTGCTGGGCAAAAACGGCCTGCCGCAACTCGCGCGGGACAACTATTCACGGGCAAGCTATCTGCGTGAGCAGATAGCTTGCCTGCCCGGTTATTCTGTGCCTTTTCCGGCACCTTTTTTCAACGAGTTTGTGGTCAGTTGCCCCCAGCCTGCGTCAGAGGTTCTGCACCGCCTCGAGGCCGAAAAAATTCTGGCTGGCATCAATCTGATTGAAGAGTATCCGGAAATCGAAAACGGTTTGTTGATCTGTGTCACCGAACAGAACGATAGGGCACAGCTCGACGGACTTGTCGCGGCCCTTAAAGGAGGTGCGGCATGAGCGCGATTAAGAGCAAGGGGTTAATCCTCGATGAGAAACTGATCTTCGAACGCTCTGCGGCGGGCCGCTGCGGCTACGATCTGCCGGTGCTGGATGTGCCTGCAGTCGAGCCCGAGAGCGGACTGTTGCGTAAGGAGATCGAGGGCTTTCCTGAACTCTCCGAGGTCGACGTGGTGCGGCATTATACGCGCCTTTCGACCTGGAACTACGGTGTCGACAGCGGCTTCTACCCTCTGGGTAGTTGCACGATGAAATATAACCCGAAAATTAACGAGGTCGCCGCGCGCCTGCCAGGTTTTGCCCATCTGCATCCGGCCACCCCTGATCGGCTAGCGCAGGGTGCTCTGCGATTGATGTATGAGCTGCAGGAGGCCCTTTGTGAAATCTCGGGCTTCCCGGCCCTGACCCTGCAGCCATCTGCCGGTGCCCATGGCGAATTTGCCGGTATGTTGATGATTCACGCCTGGCATCAGGCCCAGGGGAATAGGCGGCATAAGGTCTTGATCCCGGACACGGCCCACGGCACAAATCCGGCCACTGCCGCACTCTGTGGCTATGAAGTCGTGCCGATCGCATCGGATGGGGTGCTCAGTCTTGAAGCGGTGGAGGCTGCGATGGATGAGGATGTCGCTGCCCTGATGGTGACCAACCCGAACACCCTGGGCCTGTTTGAGTCCAATATCCGTGAGATTTGTGACCTGGTGCATAGCCGGGGCGGGCTGGTTTATTGCGACGGTGCCAACCTGAACGCGCTGCTGGGGGTTTGTCGCCCGGGCGATCTGGGGATCGATGTCATGCACTTTAATCTGCACAAGACCTTTGCTACCCCGCATGGTGGCGGTGGCCCCGGTGCCGGACCGGTCGGGGTCAGTGCGGAGCTGGCGCCATTCTTGCCGGTGCCGGTTGTTGTTAAGGATGGGGAGCAGTTTCGGCTGGTAAACGATCGGCCCCAATCGATCGGTCCCCTGCGGACATTTTCCAGTCAGTTCGGAATTCTGGTCCGCGCCTACGCATATCTCTTAACCATGGGTCCTTCGGGCTTGAAGAGGGCGACCGAGTTGGCGGTACTTAACGCCAACTACATCCGTGCGCGCCTCGAGGGGAGCTACCATCTCCCCTATAAACAGCGCTCTCTGCACGAAGTTGTTTTCAGTGATGTGGGTCAGCCCAACGATTGCCATACCCTCGATATTGCCAAGCGTCTGCTCGATTACGGTTTCCATCCCCCGACAATCTATTTTCCGTTGGTTGTTCAGGGGGCATTGATGATTGAGCCGACTGAAACAGAGAGCAAGCAGGAGCTGGATGAGTTCTGTGATGCGCTCCTGGCTATCGCCGAAGAGGCCAAAACGAGCCCGCATCTGCTCCATGAAGCCCCGGTCAATGCCCGCACGCGCAGGCTGGATGAAACGCTGGCGGCGCGTAAGCCTAAGTTGCGGTGGGTGCCTGAGGCGTGAGGCGTTTATCCGCTATTGGCCATAGATCATGCGGCGCGTGAGGTTGTATTGGAAATGCGCGTAGATTTTTAGTTGCTCATATTTGTAGCTACTTGGCAGATTGCCGAAAGGGGCAGCGCGGTAAACGGCGGTGATTGCTTCATAATCGAGAATTTCCGAACCTGAACTTTCCATGGGGATGGCATCGATCAGTTCGCCTTTTTTGTTGACGATGATCTTGATCAGCAGGGTGCCCTCGATTCCTTGACTCGCGGCCTCAAGCGGATAGTTCCAGACTGCTTCCACTCGATCGCTGAAGCGGCGGAAGAAAGAGATCAATTTATCGTTGTCTTGCCTGAGGTTAAGCCAGACTTCATCACCCTTTAGTTCGATTTCTGGGCGGTACTTGCTGCGATTTTTTCGCTCCTGCCGGTCGATCCGTGCCAGGGTTTGAGGGGCGACAAGCAGGTTCGGCAGATTGATCGGGACCTGTACTTGTGTTTGCGCTTTTAGATCGCCCGCAGGTTCGTCCTCTCCAGGTGTAACTGCCTGTTGAGGCGTCTCCTTTGGAGGTACAACTGCCGGACGTGAGATCGATTTTTGTTGTGGTTTCTGCGGTTTTTGTTGCTCTGTTTTTTGCTGGTCGCGACTATCGTCTGCTTCTGGAGTGGTCTCTTTTGCGACCTTTACATTGCTCTCGGCAATATGGCTTGCATTCTCGGGTGCTTCAACGGTTTTCGGAGGTGGGGTCTGGTCAAGCTCCAGCCAGTTGCTCCGTTGCTGTAGCCTGACGGGGGTCTGTTCTAGCGGGTTATTGGATTCAGGAACCACCAGCTGATTTTGAAGCAGCACTCCTGCCAATAGGTGGATCAGGAGGGAAGCCAGAAGGAACAGACTGAAAATACTGGTTTTTTCACAGAATGGATTTTTTTTGCTATCTTTCATGTGCGCTGAGTATACCTCTGTCATAGCGGATCTGCCAGCATCATTCTGCTTGCTTGTTCAATCTGCAGAGATTAAGTCATTGACCCTTTCCCCTGCCATTGTCTATAAACGTGTTTGATAACATTATTTTTACGTCGGTATTTGCCGATTACGAAGTCCATTTTATCTGGTGAGACAACTTAGAAGACTTAACGGAGGTCGAGAAATGCATTTGGTAGAACAGATCAAACAGAAGGCAAAGCGTAACCTGCAGACCGTTGTGCTGCCCGAAGGCTATGATGAGCGGATGGTTGAAGCCGCCGCGCAGATTGCGACTGAGGCCCTGGCTCAGCCTGTGCTGCTGGGTGATGTTGCCAAGCTGCAGGCAACAGCGCTTGAGCTTAAGGTTTCTCTGGCCGGGGTCACTCTGGTCGATCCGAAAAGTTCCGATCTGCTCGATGGCTATGCCGACGAGTTGGTTGAAATCCGCAAAAAGAAGGGTCTGAGCAAGGAACAGGCGCTTGCTCTCTTGACCGGTGAAGATAACCTCTATTTTGGTTCGATGATGGTGCGCAAGGGGGATGCCGGAGGTGCCGTGGCTGGTGCCTTCAATACCACCGGTGATGTGTTGCGCGCGGCATTTCAGGTGGTCGGGACCGCAGTCGGGATGAAAACAGTCTCTTCGGTATTTTTGATGGTCACCAAGAACCCGGATTTCGGCGAAAATGGCGTACTCTGTTTTGCTGATTGTGCCGTCAATCCCAATCCCGATGCGCAGGCTCTGGCCGAGATTGCCATCAGTACTGCTGCCAGTTGTAAGAGTTTTCTGGGGGTCGAGGCCCGCGTCGCTATGCTCAGTTTCTCAACCAAGGGGAGTGCGAGCCACGAAGACTGTGACAAGGTTCTCAAGGCTCTTGCTATCGCCAGGGAGATGGCACCCGATCTTGCCATCGACGGTGAATTGCAGGCTGATGCAGCCCTCTTGCCGAAGGTTGGAGAGAAGAAGGCCCCAGGTTCGTCTGTCGCAGGCAGGGCAAACACTCTGATTTTCCCGACCCTCGATGCAGGCAATATCGGCTACAAACTGGTCGAGCGGATTGCCGGGGCCGAAGCCGTCGGCCCGATTATTCAGGGGCTTGCCAAACCGGTCAATGACCTGTCACGCGGCTGTTCGGTTGCTGATATTGTCAGCGTTGCAGCGATTACTGCAGTGCAGGCTCAAGGCTAAGAAGGGTATTTTTTAACTGGGGTGTGCACTTAGCGCCACCGCATACAACATATTGTGATGGTTGTTCCTAATAATTCAAGAGAAATTCTCCACCTCTGAGTATTTACTTGGGCAAAAACAAACGAGACGGCTCAACCATTTCTGGTAGACCGTCTCGTTTGCGGCACTCTTTAGTGGAATACCTGTAGGTGATAGAGGTGACTCATCTCAGATAGCGCCTCTAACGATTAATTATATGCGCCACTCGCGTAATGTAGTTCATAGCTGTGGCTGTAGATTTCTATGATATTACCGAACGGGTCTTCCATGTAAATCATGCGATACGGTTTTTCTCCCGGATAATAATAGCGTGGCGCTTTCATGCGCCGCTTCCCGCCTGCCGCGACAATCTTTTCAGCCAACTCTTCAACATTGGGATCTTGTACACAAAAGTGGAAAATTCCTGTTTTCCAGTATTCGAAATTGTCTTCCGGGTTTGTTTGATTTTTAAATTCAAAAAGTTCAACGCCGATGCGATCTCCTGTTGACAGATGAGCAATGCGAAACTTCTCCCACCCGGCCCCGAATACATCGGTGCACATTTCACCAATAGCGCTATCGTCTTCGACGACGTTGGTCGGTTCCATAATTAGATACCAGCCTAATACTTCGGTATAGAACTTTACCGCAGCCTCTAAATCTGGCACCGAAATGCCAATATGTGAAAATGTACGTGGATATGGATTAGACATGCCAACTCCTCAGTTATGTGGTTTGTGCTTTTGTGATTAACCAAAAATGGCTTCGCGCCAATTATAACACCTATTGTCATCTTGCTGATTTGCGAGACAGCCCAGGCGCAGCATTGTTCATTGGCCGTGAAATTATGCGTTTACGGTTTGCTTTCCAATTTAAAGATTTTATAGGCATCCGCAGCGCCGGTTTTCCCTACTGTTTCTATCTAAATAGATGTAAAAATTCCGAAATCATAATTTTGGCTACTGCCATGGGGGTTGTGCAACCCATGATGTTGCTCTTATCGGGACGCTCGGTCCAGAATGCAGATATTGCCATCTTTATCCCAACACTTGTTGCAGGCCACGCAACGTGGTTTTCCCTGGTCGCCCTGTCGCCATCGGTTCACAAGATTTGGCTCGGAGTGCAGGGTGCGTGCCATAGAGAAATAGCCAATCGGGGTTGTATTTAGTATGTGTTCCAGTTTTTCAGGTGTTCGGTGCCCCCCAACGGAAATCACCGGGACGTTCAGGTGCCGGGCAATCTGTGCGGTTTTTTCTGCAAAATAAGACTGACTGGAAGGTTTTAAAATTCCCCCGCGAATGGGACCGGCATTGGGGTAATTATGAACATCAAGGTTTCCACCGCTGAACTCAATCCCGGAAATCCCCCTTTTTTCGAGCTCCTTTGCCACAAACAGACTTTCCTCGACGGAGAGGCCGTTTTCTTCCCAGTCATCGCAGCAATGCATTTTGATAAACACCGGGTAATCGGGTCCCACCTCTTTCCGGACAGCCTCAAGGGTTTCACATATGATCCTGCTCCGGTTTTCTATGGAGCCGCCATATTCATCCTGTCGGCGATTGTAGTACGGGGAAAGGAACTGGCTAAAGAGGTAGGTATGGGCGCTGTGGATCTGAACTCCGTCAAAACCACCGGCTTTGGCCCGCTTTGCCCCTTGGGCGATGGCTTCAACCACAGTGCCTATATTTCCCTTTGTCATTTCGGAGGGAACGATTTTAAACAGAGGATGGGGAACCGCCGAGGGCCCCCAGATCTCCCGGCCCTCAGGCTTGAAATCAGTGGCAGATCCCCCGTAGATGATCTGCATGATGATGTTGGCCCCTTCCGCCTTGATTTTTTCAGTGAATGTCCGGTATTCCGGAATGAATGAATCATCATAGATTCCCAGCATGCCGGGATTAGGTTGCTCCCCTTCAAGCACGAAGGCATAGCCGGTGATGATGGTTCCCACGCCGCCCCGGGCCAAATCCAGGTAAACCTGCTCCAGGCGGTCGGTCAAATGGCCTTTTGCGTCGGCCATGTTCATCCAGGTGGCGGAACGCCACAAGCGGTTTTTCAGGGTCAAACCGCCGATGTGCGTCTCTTCGAAAATCTGCTTCATGTGTTTCGAACCTTTCTCCAGCGGCGATCCCTTCTGGGATCTTGGCTTGATTGATCTGGAGTAAATATACGTGGATATGGATTAGGCATACTCAACTCCTCAGTTATGTGGTTTGTCTATCTTTGTCTGTAACCACTATAGACTTAGGTGTTGAAAATAGAAAATTATCATATATTATTCAGATGATAATCTTTTGTAATGAGTGGCGGGGATTACTTCTATGATTAACCAACAATGGCTGCACACCTTTCTCACCCTGGTTGAAGTAGGGCACTTTACGAAAACCGCTGAAAAGCTATATATGACCCAGTCGGGCGTTAGCCAGCAGATTAAAAAGCTCGAAGAACAGGTGGGGGTTCCCTTGTTGAACCGGATTGGGAAACGGTTTGAGCTGACCCGGGAAGGCGAGGCCTTGCACCAGTTTGGTTGCAAAAGAAGGCAGGAGGAAGACCAACTTTACAGGGAGTTGCAGTTTGACGATCCACATAAAGGGGAGTGTCGCATTGCTTGCTCGGGAGCAATGGCAACGTTTTTATATCCACATTTACTTGAAAGGCAGAAGGCTCACCCTGAACTTGTGATTGCCATTGAGGCGGCACCGAACGATCTTATCATTCAGAACATATTGAGAAATGCAGTCGATCTTGGGATCATCACCCAGCCCTCTCCCGCGCTGGAATTGGAGTATGATGCTCTGGGATTTGAATCTTTGTGTCTGGTGCTACCAAGTAACTATGCTCACCAGGTTCTCCATTTTGACGATTTAAAAACGCTGGGTTTTATTGACCATCCCGATGGCTCTCACTATGCTTCCCGCCTCTTGAGTGCCAATTTTAAAGAAGCATTTCATAGTGTTGGTAAAATCAGAAAAAGGGGTTATATCAATCAGATAGGCCAGATATTAGTGCCAGTGTCTGCGGGGCTTGGCTTCACGGTATTGCCTGAAACGGCCGTTCGCCATTTTGAACTACAATCCTTACTCTATGTAGCCCCGCTTAAAGTTCCAATCAGAGACGAGTTGTTCCTGGTTAGAAAAAGACATCGGGCACTACCAAAACGTTATGATTGGTTTGAAGGAAAAATCAAAGATTTAGTCAGAATGTGACTGAGAACAAAGATGAATACTCCGTTTCGAAGATTTATCTATTAAAACGGGATATCGCCCAAGCTGTTGAGGAATGAAGGATCGACAGGGCTGGAAATGAACTTTTTCGGGACAACTCTACTTCGAGAACCGGATCGCCCTCTCATATAGTCGCGAAGACCAAGTTCAATCTCTTTTGCGGGGAAGGGAGGGATTTGTACCGCGTATTGCAGTAACCGCAAGAACAGCAGGCCCCTCGATTTCGATTTGCGGCGATTAAATCGGAAGATGAATTCCTCCAAATACCGATTGAGCTGATCGTGATGGATCGCACCCTGATATGGGTTGAGCGAGGTTCGTTTAAACAGCGAGATCGCGCGATGACAAAGAAGGGATGGATCTTCTCCCACGGCTTCCTCTTTGTTGCCGCCACCTGCAACGATATGATCGTAGCCCAATGCGTTGAGCTTGCTATAACCACTCCAACCATCGGTTCTGATCTGGCTGCCCGGAGCAATGTGCTTTAGAATAAAGGCATTCAGACTCTTACCGGAAGCATCCGGGACTGTTTCCATTCGAATACGCCCGATGCCTCCTTCGCCCTTGTCTTCGACTGCAACCACGACCAGGGCCTTGCCATCAGCTCCCCGTCCGCGCTTCCCCACCATAAAAGGATTTGTCAACTTCGACGAGCCCGGACAGAGGGTTTCTGTCTGGACCAATCATCGCCTTGCGAAGTTTGTGCATCCACTCCCATGCTGTGTGGTAACTGCCTAATCCTGGTTCCCGCTGAAAGCCCAGGGCGTTTCCCCCATGTTTGTGTATGGTGAAATACCAAATAGCACGGAATCACAGAGTTAAGGGCTTGCGGGTACGATGAAATATGGTTCCGGCAGTGACGGAGGCTTGATATCGACACTTTGCACAGATATAGCGCTCCCGATTGGCAGACCATGCTTTTTCATGGCCACACTTCGGGCAGATAAATCCGTCGGGCCAGCGAAGCTTGAAAATGTAGCTCAGGCACTGCTCCTGAGTGCTGAACTGTTCTTCGAGTTCCATGCGATCATGTGGAAATTCCGGCAACATGCTGAAGTACTAGATTTGGTAGGATGCGCTGTCAACAGGGGTGGACCGAAAAAAGAACAAATCATCATGAAAATCATGGATATTCACCAAAAATCACATATAATGCGGTAACTTACCAAGAGTGGGTGGGAATCTTAAGATCAAATGGTGAGTATTCAGCTTGTCGAATACACAACATATTGTAGCTGGTGGAGTTAAGTGCACACCCCAGTTTTTTAAATCCGTACAAAAAAAGGGTGGCGCTATCGCGTCAGCCTTTTTTTGTGTCTCTTATGTTGATTGTGGTTTGGGGTTTTCGCATGCCGGCGTAAAATTCGGTATAATGGTGTTTCAGGTTGATACTGTTTTCGCAAAGTCACTCAAATATGAAAGGAGCGCGGAAATGACCCAGGAATTTAATCATCAGGAAGCAATCCGGCGAGCGGCACAGGCAGAAAAAGAGCTGATGGAGTTTTACCAGCGGGCTGCGCAGGTCACGACTGATCCAGGCGGGCGGCGCGTATTTGAAACCCTCGCCAGGGAAGAGCGTGAGCATGCCAGCCGTTTTCATGAAATTTACTCAGGTGGCGAGCTTGGTGGCTTTACCGATTTCATCGACTCTCCACCTCATTCGATGTCCGTCATGATGCATCAGTTGGAAAAACTGGTCGATCAGCAGGTAGACGAACGGGGGGCGATGGAGATTGCGCTACGTGAGGAAGAATCGCTGGCGAAGAGTCTTTATTTTGCCGCAGAACAGCTGATCGATCCGGTCTCCCGTTCGGTTTTTGAACGTATGGCCAAGGAGACCCAGGAGCACTACCAGATTATCGAGTCTGAATACGCACGTCTCATGGGCATGGTGCATGAAACCGATATCGACACCTATGTCAGGGAATAGGATTCTGATTACTTCTTATGTTCATGCGTGTAACCGGCGAGTAGCTAAAATTTTAAGAGGCCGTCAGGTGTCGATTTTGCCTGACGGCCTCTTGCCTTCGCTGCTCATTTGGGGCTCAGAAATAGCCTAGGGAGCATTTATTATTGCCTATTATTTGTTCAATATCTCTTTGTTGAACCGAATCCTCTAACATGAAAATACGAATGTGCTAACAGGTATTTCTCCGGTCGGGGCCAAGCCTTGAGCTCTCATGCGGTATTGCCGCTCTTTCCGCGCTTGTACTCTCCTCGCAGGCAGGTAGCTTTGTCGAAAAACAGTGTCATTTTATTCGGTTAAGGCATTCATTTTTAATGCTTTTATGTTAGTATCCGCCCCTATGGCGAGCTTTCACTGTAAAATAGGCACCGCAGACGGGCGGATAGTAGAGCGGGTATTCGATGCCGCGAATAGCGATCTTCTGCGTCAGAATCTTGAAGAACAGGGTTTTTTTGTCTTCAATGTGCGCCGCAAGTATCTGGGTAAGTCGATCGGTTCCGGCCAGCATAATTCTCGTATGACAGGGGCACGCTTCCTGTCGTTCAATCAGGAGTTACTGGTGCTGATCCGCTCAGGCTTAGCCATACTGCAGGTCATCGAAACCCTGATTGAGCAGATGGAAGCCTGTGGCCTGCGTGAGGTTCTGCGTGAGATCCGTGAGGACATCAAGGCCGGTAGTGTGCTCTCGGATGCCTTTGCCAAGTATCCGGTGTTTTTTCCCCACCTGTATGTCGCATCAATCCGTGCCGGGGAAAAGACGGGTGATTTGCCGCTGACAATCGGTCGATTTATCGAATACCAGAAAAGGGTTGAAGTGATTCGGGCCAAGATCCGTAGCGCTGCTTTCTACCCGATCATGCTGACGACCCTGGCTTCCGGTGTTCTTTTCTTCATGTTGATCTATGTCGTGCCTAATTTTACCAAGATATTTAGCGATGCCAACCTCGAACTGCCGTTATTGACACGGCTGTTGGTCGGTTTCACCGATGGGCTTACACATTTTTTGCCGATGATCATTGTGTTTGTGATTGTTGGTACTTTTCTTTTTCGACGTTTTTTCCGTTCGGCGGGCGGGCGGTTTTTTATCGATCGAATGCTGTTGAGACTCCCTTTTTTCGGCCGGCTGTCGCGCGATTATGCTATTTCGAGTTTTGCGCGGACTCTGGGCACAACCCTGGCCAGTGGTACTCCTCTGGTGCCGGCCATGACAATGTCACGTGGAACCCTGAATAACCGTTGTCTCGAAAAAGAGATGGTTGCTGCTGTTCAGCGGGTAGAGGAGGGGACGGCGCTCTCTGATTCTTTGACACGCACCCGTTTTTTCCCGCCGATTGCCTTACGCATGGTCGCTGTTGGCGAATCGACCGGTGCCTTGAATGAAATGCTGGGTGACCTTGCCGATTATTATGAATCCGAGGTTGAGAAGCGCCTGGTTAAATTAACGACCATGATCGAACCAATTCTGATGATGGTCATGGGCCTGCTGATTGGCCTGATTGTTCTGGCGATGTATATTCCCATTTTCCAGATGGGTCAGTCAGTCGGGTAGAGATGATCAAGACTATGAAGTTTGAACGCAAAAAAATTGGGCATATTCTGGTTGAGATGGGGACTATCACCTCAACCGAGGTCGATATGCTGCTGGGCAAGTTGCAGGTCACCGGGAAAAACTTCGGTCAAACCGGCCTGGCTGAAGGCTCCTTCACTGAAGAGGAGCTGGCTCAGGCTTTGGCTCGCCAGTTCGGCTATGCCTACGTCGATCTTAAGGACATCACTGTCGATGCCCAGCTGATGGCGTCTCTGCCCGCGGGGCTTCCGCTTAAAAATAAGCTGATTCCGCTTGAACGTAGCGGCGACACCCTGACGATTGCCGTCGCTGATCCGACCGATGTGCTCATGCTCGATACGCTTGAGATGCAGCTCGGTCTCGGCCTCTCCCTTAAAATAGCATCCGCCACCCAGATTGAACGTCTACTCGAAAGGGGCGAGGGTTCACAACGGGTGTTGCGTGAAGCTTCGGAAGATTTCAAGCTGCAACTGATCAAGGAGACCGACAAGGGGGACGAGGTCCTCTCGATTGAAAAGCTGACAGCCGACACCAGTCCGATTATCCGTTTGATCGATTCGACTCTTTACGACGCACTGGTCAAGCGGGCCAGTGATATCCATCTCGAATCGACCGCCGATGGTGTTGTCATCAAATACCGGGTCGATGGTGTCCTGTACCAGGCTACCGAAACGATCGATGGGCGCTTCCAGTCGCCAATTATTTCACGGATCAAAGTCATGAGCGAGCTCGATATCTCCGAGCGGCGCGTTCCACAGGATGGCCGTTTCAAGGTCCGTCTCGGCGATAAGTCGATCGATTTTCGTGTTTCGATCATGCCGACGATCTTTGGCGAGGATGCGGTCATCCGGATTCTCGATAAGGAATCGATCGCAGCAGACATGCAGGGGTTGACCCTTGAGGTACTTGGATTCGAGGAACGGGAGCGACTCCGGGTTAGAGCCCGGATTCGGGAACCCTACGGGATGGTTCTGGTAACCGGTCCGACCGGTAGCGGTAAGACCACGACACTTTACGCCGCACTCTCAGAGATTGACGCATCCGAAGAGAAAGTCATTACCATCGAAGACCCGGTAGAATACCAGGTTAAGGGGGTTGTGCAGGTCCCGGTCAATGAGAAGAAGGGGCTGACCTTTGCCAAGGGATTGCGTTCGATTCTGCGCCATGACCCTGACAAGATCATGGTTGGTGAGATTCGTGATCCTGAAACGGCACAGATCGCCGTTCAGTCGGCACTAACCGGCCACCTGGTTTTCACCACGGTTCACGCGAACAATGTGTTCGACGTGCTGGGCCGCTTCATGCACATGGGGATCGATCCCTATAATTTTGTCTCCTGTCTCAACTGTGTCATGGCGCAACGCCTGATTCGCAAGATATGCACGCACTGCCGTCACGAAGTCAGTTATAGCGCTGAGCAGTTACGTGAGGCAGGGCTTAAGCCGGAACGCTTCGCCGGCAAGCCTCTCTACGAGGGGGCGGGTTGTAAAGAGTGTAACGGTCTCGGCTATCATGGGCGGAGTGCAATCGTTGAGTTGCTCGAGATGAACGATGAACTGCGCGAGATGATCATCAACAAGAGATCTGTCTCCGAACTTAAAAAAACGGCACTCAAGAACGGAACTGTTTTTCTGCGCGAAGCAGCTATTACCAAGTTGCTCGCCGGTGAAACCACTGTCCGCGAAATTAATCGCGTGACATTTGCAGAGGACTGATATCAGCGTGTTCGGCAGAAACTTTATCGGACTGGAAGTTCGGCGTCAGGGGCTACGCGCCGTATCGCTCAAGCGCAAAGGGCGCCACCGTGTCCTTAATGGTGGACAGACCCTGCAGTTAAGTGAAGGGGTGGTCTCTCCAACCGCCCGCGAGCCCAACGTCCTCGATTCTCAGGTTTTTATTGATGGGATCAGAGAGGTATTGCTCCCCCTTGCCGGGCGCGAAGAACGGATAGGTCTCTGCCTGCCCGATGCTGCCGGGCATATTTTCCTGCTCGACGTCGATACCCCGTTCAAGAACCGTCAGCAGGGGAGCGATATCATCCGTTGGCAGCTCAAGGAGAAATTACCGGACAACTTTCGCACCCTCGAACTCGATTATCAGATACTCGGCGAGCGGGAGTCCGGCAGCCAGCGGGTGCTGGTTTCGGTCATGGAAAGAGCTATTCGCAACCAATATGAAGAGTTGTTGGCGGCCGCCGGGTTCTCGGCGGCTCTGATAGATTTCCAGTCTTTGCAGATCTATAATTGCTATCGATCCAAGGTAGATCTTGGTAGCGACTTTATCTTTGTCGCTCTCAACCAGCACCAACTCAACATCTTGACCGTGCAGAACGGTATCCTTGATTTTCATCGCTCTAAAGCGGGGATGGGAGATGCACAGGCGGTATTTCAGGAGATCAATCGTTCCTTGGTCACTTACCGCAGCGAACATAACGTCTATGCTCGTTCGACCCTCTTTCTGCAAAGCGATTGGGCTGATCAGCAAAATTTGAGTGAGGCGGTCTCTTCAGCTTTCGAGCGTGAAATTCAAAACCTGCCTTCACCCTTAACGACTCTGGCGGGCCAGCAGAACATAACGCTTTCTTCTGCTGAGGCAGCAGGCATGGCTGCCGCTATTGGTGTCGCCGAGAGTATGATGTGGGATAGGGGATGAAATTTAATCTGAACCTTGCCAGCCGTCGTTATGTGAATAAACGCACCCTGCAATACGGGTTCGTCGCGCTGACCGCTATCCTGCTCATCCTGGGAGCCTGGGAGGTCAGCACTCTGGTTTCCAGCAATAACGCCTTGCAATTAAATCAACAGCATCTGAGTGAGGTTAAGCGGCAATTACAAGAGTTACGTGGCGGTCCACGAGAGACTCTGAGCGTTGAAGAGAGAGCTGCTCTCGAAAAAAGCTATTCCATAGCCGTTGATTTGTTGAAGCGGGATGCTTTTCGCTGGACGGCACTGCTCGATCGGATGGAGGGCTTGCTCCCTGTGGGTGTGAGCCTGACCAATTTCAAACCAGACTACAAGAAGAAGAGTCTCAGCCTGGGCGGTCAGGCCCGCAGTCTTAAGGAGATGCGGGTTTTTCTGGACCGGTTACTGAAAAGCAATGATTTTGCTCAGGTCTACCTTAAGGCGCATAGTCGGATCAAGGTCCGTGATTATGCCGATGAAGAGCGCGATGCGATCTCTTTCTCTCTTGAACTCGAGGGGGTATTCTGATGTCGCGTGCGCAACTTATCCAGACTCTCTGGGGAGAGAACCGGGGCAAGTTTCTCCTCTTGCTGTTTATCCTTTTGCTGATTGGCTCGCTCCAGCTTTGGCAGGGATACTGGATCGATAAGAAAATGGAATCATCACGCATTGAACTGCTCAGGGTGCAGCAAGATCTGCGTTTGAACCAGCAGCGTGTTGCCGAGGGTGGCGGAGCCAAGCTCACCGGCCTCGCAGATGACCTGGAACTCTTCTATCAACGGATACCTGCAAAGAGCGGTCTGGGCAACTTTATTGGCCGCCTTTACTCCTATGCCGCGGACGCCGGGATCGATATTGATCAAATCAGCTATTCAACCGATGCGGTTGAGGGTACGGCGTTGCTCGGTTATGGGCTGAGCTTTACAGTCAGTGGCAGCTACACTCAGGTCAAGAAATTTATCCACCGGATAGAAAATTCCCCCTCAGTGCTGATCCTGGATAATATTTCTCTTGCCGGGGCACGGCGGGGTGCGGCAGAGACAGTCAGCCTGCAATTGAAACTCCAGACCTTCTTCCGGGAGGGTGAACAGTGAGAAATTCCAGAATAATTCTTCCATTGCTCGCTCTGGGCGTTGTCGCCTCATTTTACTACGCCTGGCAGAATATGCCACGGGTAGAATATGCCTCTGATCGACTAGTTCCGGCCGCGGCTGTCGTCGATTCTCCAACCGGGAAATCCGAAAGTGAAGATTCAGTCGATTTTAGCGGTGGCAAGCAGCGCAAGTTCAGCAAGCCGCGGCGCAACCTGTTTAATCAGTTATATCCGCCACCCAAAATAATCAAGCCGGTTGCAGCAGAGCTTCCTGTGGTAACCGAACCGGTGGTGGAGCCAGTCGTTGTCCCGCCTGTTGTTGCTGCTCCGGTGGTACCGATCCATTCCGCAAGTATGCGGATGCCGTCTTTTCAGATTCTTGGTTATCTGGAGAAGGAGGGTCAGCTTACCGCCTTCGTTTCTCTCCAGAACGAGATCTACCTCGTCAAGCAGGGTCAGTTGCTGACAGATGAGTACCGGGTTACTCAACTTACGCGTGAACATATAACCTTTACCCGAACAACCGGCAGAGGTGAGGTCAGCCTTTCGCTCAGCGACAAGCTCGGGGGGACCGCTATCCCAGGTGGAGAGGTTCCGCCGCGCATGCCACTTAACCGGCCCGCACCCAGACCAACAATACCCTTTGCTTCACCTCTGCCTGATAGCACTGATAAGAATTGATAGACTTGGAAAAAATAGCAATGAAATATAGACAACGAGGCACAGAATCGATGAAGAGATTACTCCTATGGGCACTGGTGCTGATGTTGTTCGGCTGTACCGGAGGCGGCCTTTCGGCCTTTAAGAAAGGTGACAAATATTTAGCTGCTGGCGATTATGACATGGCGGCTCTGTCCTATGCCGAAGCAGTAGACAAGAGCCCGGACAAGGCCGAGTATAAGGTACGCCTGCAAAAAGCCAAACATCGTGCCGCAATCGTTCATGCGCAACGTGCCGATGAGTTTATGGCTGTTCAAGAGTACCCCGCGGCGCTACAAGGATACCGCCTTGCCGGTAACCTCGAGCCTTCAATCGAATCTAATTTTGATAAGGCCCGCAAGGCGGAACTATATATTGAAGTCAATAAGATGCTCGATGAGGCGCGTATCATGGTGCGAGACCGGCGTTTCAAGCAGGCCAGTCAGTTGGCTAACGATGCCCTCGCGCAAATCTCTGGTTATCCGCCGGCACTAGAACTACGCAAGGATTTGGATCGGCGTGCGTCAACCATGATCGATGGTGTTGAGTTGGAGGTCAGCTCGAACGAACCGATTACCCTGAATTTCAAATCAGCCAACCTGGCGGATGTTTTTGATATTTTAACCCAGCTTTCGGGGATCCGTTTTATTTTGGATGATGCGATCCGTACCCAGACCACGACGCTCTATCTGGAAGGGGCGACCTTCAGCCAGGCCTTTGAACTGCTCTTGCGCATGAATAAGATCGACAAGAAAATCCTCAACTCAAAGACGATTATTCTCTTCCCGAATTCGAAAGATAAAAAGAAACAGTTCGCCGACCAGATCATTCAGACCTTCTACCTCTCGAATATCGACGCTAAAAAGGCGGTTAACCTGCTGCGCACCATGCTGCAGGTCCGTAAAATCTATGTTCACGAAGAGCTCAACGCCATCGTGCTGCGCGACACGCCTCAAGTGGTCCGACTGGCGCAAAAGATTATCGAAGCCAACGACCGTTCGACATCCGAGGTGGTCTTCGATCTGGAGTTGGTCGAGGTCAGCCATACCAAGGGGCTCGATATTGGGCCGAAACTGAGTAACTATTCGACGACAGGTGGTTTTAGCAATAATTTGACGACAACGACAGCTGAAGGAACCACGTCAACTACGGCACTTAATACTATTGCTGGCACGACGATTGTCGGGAGTCTCAATAACCTCAAATTTCTTTACAGTATCCCCTCGGTCACCTTTGATATTAAGAAGACTGCCGGCGACGCCGAAATTCTCGCCAGTCCGAAGATCCGGGTAAAGAATAAAGGCAAAGCCAAAGTCCATATCGGCAGTCGTGAGCCGGTTGTAACCGTAACCCTCAATGATCAGCAGACTTCCGAGAACGTTCAATATGTCGATGTCGGGGTGAAGCTCGACATTGAGCCGGTAATTCAGCTTGATAACACCATTGTGACCAAGCTCGGCCTCGAAGTGAGCAATGTTTCAGACCGAGCTGAAACGACTAATGGTACCGCTATCCTGACAATTTCAACCACCAATGCTAATACTGAATTGATATTGAAGGATGGGGTGCAGACCATTATCGGTGGTCTGCTGCGTGACGATGAGAGCAAAACCAAAACAACAATCCCGATTTTAGGTGATATCCCGCTCCTGGGCTCCCTCTTTACCAGTTATAGCAGCACTAAGACCAAGCGTGAGATCCTGCTCTCGATCACGCCGCACATCGTCCGTACCATCAAATTACCCGAGGGTAACTCCGCCACCATCTGGTCGGGGGGCGAAGATGCACTGCGGCTCGGACGTAATTTTGGTTCTTTCGCCGATGAATATGCTGAAGGGCAGGGCAAGACCCCGAACAATGTCGTGCCTGCTCTCAAAAACAGGGATATTCCAATTCAACCAGCACCGGGTACTGATCTGCCTGTAACCCCTCTCCCCGAGCTGGCTGAGGAGTCCTCAAATAATGAGGTTCCGGAACTGATGCAACCTGCTGTGC
>JAAXQE010000090.1 GCA_012974425.1 Geopsychrobacter sp. | reverse complement strand
TGTGCCGCCTCGGCCTGCCGTGATTCCCGTCACCCCGAGTGGAACTGAGACTGTTGCCCCCCTGACCCCGGTTCCAGAGATTCTTTTGCAGGATTTACAGACGCCTGAAGCGATCATTCGCCCATCGATATTCCTCGAAGGTGATCGTTTGGCGCGTATCGGGAGTCTATTTACCCTGACCCTCGCGGTGCAGGATGTGCAGAATCTTTTCAGTGCACCGCTCTATATTCGTTACGATCCGAAGTTGGTCGAATTCGTATCGGCCAGCGAGGGAGCCTTTCTTAAGCAGAACGGGGAGCAAACTATCTTCTCCAGCACGCAGATGGCTGAGTCGGGACGGATCATCGTTGGACTCAAGCAGGGCGCTGGTGGACAGGGGGCAAGTGGTGGTGGAGTGCTGGCGCAACTCGAGTTCAGAGCCAAGGCCGCAGGAAAACTCTCTATCGCTCCTGAACGGATCAACTTCCGTAATCCCGCAGGCGAAAGATTAACGATCGATAGCCGCGGATTGATCGTCGAGGTTAAATAATCTTGGCATTCTTGACTCCAAAGTTACGTTGTCAGCGCGGTTTGACCCTGCTTGAAATGGTCATCGCCATGGCAATTCTCGCAATTTTGGCTACGGCGGTTATGCCATTGGCTGAAGTGACCGTGCAACGCACCAAAGAGCTAGAGTTGCGCCGCAGCTTACGGATTATTCGTACGGCCCTGGATGAATATAAAAAAGATTACGCCAAGGCTGTCTTCGAAAAAAAGATCAGCAAGTCGCTCGATGCCAGCGGTTATCCGGAAGAACTCCTGGTGTTGCTCGAGGGGGAAGACTGGGGGGGGCTTTACGAGCAGAAAAGGAAATATTTACGCCGGATTCCGCAAGATCCTTTTGATACTTACGCCGACGGTTGGGGGCTGCGCTCCTACGCCGACGATTATGATTCTACCGTCTGGGGTGGGCAGGATATCTATGATGTCTATTCTCAGAGCGACAGGTTGGGACTCGATGGAACTCTCTATAGCAGTTGGTAACAGGTGATGAAAATTTTACACTACCGCTTCGGAAATAAACGCGGCTTTACGCTGGTTGAACTGCTGGCCGTCATGATGATCCTCAGTATTCTGGCCGCGATAGCTGTGCCGAGCTATCGTCGCCATCAACTTAAGGCGCGGGAAACCGTGTTGAGTGAAAATCTTTACCAGATGCGCCGTGCGCTGGATGCGTTCTATGCCGATAAGGGGAGTTATCCTGACAGTCTTGAGGATCTAACCAATAGCCATTATTTGCGTGGGATACCACGTGACCCCTTTACCTATGCCAGTGATAGCTGGGAATGCCAACCCCCAGAACCGACCGACGATGGAGAGTTGGCTGAAGGGGGCTGTTTTGACGTAAAGAGTGGCAGTGACCGGATAAGTACGAATGGCAGCCCATATAACGAGTGGTAGATGAGTCCTTGCAGTGTCCGCCTAAAGGCCAGTGCAGATCACGATTGTGAATTAAGACGATGATTCAATTATTCAATGTTACCAAATCATATGGCAAAGAGAACGTTGCCCTGCGTGAGATGACCGTTCATATTGAAAAGGGTGAATTCACCTATGTGACCGGTCCCTCCGGAGCGGGGAAAACAACCTTTTTGAACATGCTCTACGGTGCCTGCAAGCCGACGCGTGGCCAGATCTTGATCAACGGGATAAATATTACCCGCATGTCCGGTCGGCAGATCCCTTACTTAAGACGCAAAATTGGCGTCGTTTTTCAGGACTACAAGCTGCTCAACAGCCGGAGCGTCTACGAAAATGTCGCTTTTGCGCTTGAGGCCCAGGGGAAGAAGCGCTATGAGGTGAGCAAGAGAGTCTACAAGGCGCTCAAAGAGGTCGGACTCGAGCATCGCCTGCAACGCAAGCCGATTGAACTGTCTGGTGGCGAACAGCAGCGCATTGCGATTGCCCGCGCACTGGTTGTTGAACCGCTGATTTTACTGGCGGATGAACCGAGTGGCAACCTCGATCAGGAAGTGACCTTGGAAATTATGGAACTCTTCAAGCGGGCTAATGCGCGGGGGACCACAGTCCTGCTTGCAACCCATGATCATAGCCTCTATAAACGTTTTCCGAAGCGGGTTCTGGGTCTTGAGGATGGTCGCCTGATCATGGATCACCAACCCTGATTTCAGGGTTCGACGTTCGACGTTTTTTGGTTCTAGATCTAGGTTGTTTTTAACGCCGAACATCGAACGCCGAACGTCGAACCTTTTTTTGGGAGGTTCCGGCTGTGCTGGATAATATCAGCTACTTTATCCGTCGTGCCCTACGCAATATGCGCCAGTGGCCGGTACTCTGTAGTGCCGCCATCCTGACCATGGCGGTTGCTCTGGCAACCATGGCGACCTTTTTTCTGGTTGTTATCAATATTCAGGGATTGGCGACCAGTTGGAGCGAAGAGGTTCAGGTCGTCGCGTACTTCCAGTATCCTCCCGCAGGCAACCAGCTGGCTCCCTTGATCCGCAAGGTTGAAGCCTTTGCCGATGTTAAACAGGCGATATATATAACAAAGACAGAAGCCCTCAAGCGCTTTGAAGCGCGCCTCGGGGATGATGCCGGTCTGCTCGAAGGGGTGAGTCGTGACCTGCTGCCGGCATCGCTTGAGATAAGCCTAAAGTCGGGATCGCATAATCGCGAAGGGGTCGCCCGCGTCGTTGCCGAATTGAAAAAAGATTCCCGTTTTGATGATCTGCGCTTTGGCCAGGAATGGCTTGAGCGCTTTGAAAACTTTGTCGATCTGCTCAAGTTTGTTGGCCTCGTTCTTGGCAGTTTTTTTCTGTTGGCGGCACTCTTTATTGTTTCAAATACCATCAAGCTGACTCTCTATGCCCGGCGTGATGAACTGGAGATCATGGCCCTGGTTGGAGCGACGAAACGCTTTATCCAAATCCCTTTTTTGCTCGAAGGTGCCCTGCAGGGTCTCGCGAGCGGCGTCTGTGCACTGGGATTTCTGACCCTTGCCTATAAATTACTTTTGCAAAAAAGTCTGCAAACGTTCTGGTTAACGCCGGTCGGTTTCGATCCGATATTCCTGAACGGAAACCAACAACTCATTTTAGTCTTGTGTGGTATTTTGCTTGGCTCACTCGGTAGCCTGGTCTCCTTACGTAAATTTGTCCGGCTTTAGAACTTATGTCTTTACTGCTTTGTCGATTGCCCTGTCTGCTGTTGCTGCTGCTATTCCCCTTGTCGGCATTTTGCGCCGAACAAGAAGACAATCGCGCACGTCTGCAGCAGATGCGGCAGCGCATAGAGCAAACCAGCAAATCACTTCAGAATCAGCAGCAGCAGGAGATCAGCCTGTTGCGCGACCTTGCGGTGATCAACACCAGTTTGAAGGAGATCGCGCGCCGCATAGCTCGCGTGCAGAAGGAGCAGCAGCGCGGCAAGAAGAATATCGCGCGGGTCCAGGCAAACATCGATCAGGGTCGCCGAGATCTACGTGCGCAAGAACGCAAGCTGCAGAAAAGACTTGTATCAATCTACAAAGAAGGAAATACCGGGGTTCTCAAGGTTCTCTTCTCGTCGAATTCGCCGATGGAACTCGCGGAACAGTATGAGTATCTATCGCGCATCTTAGAGAATGATAAGGAGATGATGACCGAATTCCAGACGGTTATCAAGCAACAACAGACCCTTTTGTCAGACCTTGAAGTGCTGCGGAAAGAGCAACAACGGCGCTTGGAAAATGTAAAATCTGAGCGTGAGGACGCGCAGTCTGCTCGTCTGCTGCAGGCTCAACTGGTAAAAAAGGTGCATAGCGACAAGAACCGACTTCACCAAGAATTGCAACAATTAAAAGAGAATGCGCACAAGCTGGAGGAGTTTGTTAAGGGGCTTCAGCAAGAGAAGCAACGACGTGAAACTGGTAGTTTTGCGGCTCTGAAAGGGAGACTCCCCTGGCCCATAAGGGGGGCGTTACTCGTCGGGTTCGGTACCCAGAAGAATCCGGCACTGGGGACCCTCTACGAGAGTCACGGTATCGAGATTGCCGCATCCAAGGGGACGCGTTTAAAGGCGGTTGCTTCCGGGAAGGTTGTTTTCGCCAGTTGGTTTAAGGGATATGGGAATCTGCTGATTGTTGCGCACGCTGGCGGATATCATACCCTCTATGCTCAAGCGGAAGACTTGCTGAAACAGCTTGGTGATCGAGTAGAAGCAGGTGAGCCGGTTGCGGTTTCCGGGCTACCAGGTAAACAAGGGGTCTATTTTGAAATACGGCGCAACGGCGCACCCGTCAACCCGATTGCCTGGCTGCAGAGTCGGTGATTCTCGCCCTTTTGTGGCATGAGCTTGCATAGAGAAGGGATGAATATGTCGATCCTGCGTACCCTGATTTTTTGGCTGTTTTTTCTTGGACTGCTGATCCCTCCTTTCGTGAGCGGAGAGCAGCAGGATAATTCCGCGCCAAACTCTGATAGCGCCTATGAGGATATAGAGCTCTTTACCGATGTGCTGGCGATTATTCATCGCGGTTACGTTGAAGAAGTCGATATCCGTGATTTGATCTACGGCGGCATCCGCGGAATGCTGGCCGAACTCGATCCGCATAGCAGCTTCTTGACCCCGGATCTTTACGAAGAGATGCAGGCCGATACCCACGGTGAATTTGGCGGGATCGGCATAGAGGTTACCCTGACAGAGGGGGCCTTAACCGTTGTTTCCCCCATTGAAGGCACACCGGCTGAACGCGCCGGCATGCGTGCCCGCGATACGATTGTGCGGATTGATGGTAAATCAATCCAGGATCTGAATCTGATGGAAGCGGTGCGGATGATGCGCGGGGCCAGTGGTGAAAAAATAAGTCTGCAGGTCAGGCGTGAAGGGGCTGACAAGCTGCTCGATTTCGAGCTTGTGCGTGAAGTTATTCAGACCCACAGTGTCAGCGGCAGAACCTTGGAGACGGGTTACGCCTACACCCGGATCAGTCAGTTTCAGGAGCGAACAGCCAGGGAATTACAGGATCTGCTGTCACGGCTTCGCCTCGAAAACAGGGACGCGCTCAAGGGACTTATCCTTGATCTGCGCAATAACCCTGGTGGTCTGCTCGACCAGGCCGTAGCTGTTTCAGACCTTTTCCTCGATCAGGGTTTGATCGTTTATACCGAGGGGCGCGACGCATCGAGTCAGCTCCGCTTCCAGGCCTCCAGTGAAGGGACTGAACCTGGCTACCCCCTGATTATCCTGATTAACGAAGGGAGTGCCAGCGCATCCGAGATTGTTGCCGGAGCCCTGCATGACCAGGGGCGAGCCCTGCTGCTCGGCGAGAGGACCTTCGGCAAGGGCTCGGTTCAGACGGTTATCCCCTTGAGTGATAATTCCGGTCTGCGCTTGACCACCGCACGTTACTTTACCCCGAATGGCACATCAATCCAGGCCCGTGGAATTGCTCCGGATATAGAGGTGCCAGACATTGACCTGCCCGAGACCAAGCGCAAGAGTCACTATCGGGAAAAGGATCTAAATAATCATTTTGAAGCAGCGGGTGATAAGATGCCGAGCATCGAGCAGCCCCAACTTGAACCGCAGGAGCGGGATGATTTTCAACTGATGCGCGCCCTCGATCTCTTGAAGGGCCTCGAGTACCTCCAGCTGTCTAATTCGTCACGCGCGTCCTGACCCGCACCATGTTTTCTGTCGAAGGGTGAGCGGCAGGCGATTCTATCTTCGGTTAATTGTATAGTGGAATTTATGACCAGTAAAAAGAAACCAGAACGCAAAAAAGCAAAAAAGACCCATGTACGGCAGGGACTCGGCCTGAAAATGGCGGTCGCTGTTCTGGTCAGTGGCAGTTTGACCCTGGTCGCTCTGCTCGTCTACTTCAGCCTGCAAACTCAACCATTGCCAATTCGCCAGTCCGAACCACCCAAGATTCGGATCTCAACCTATGAAGATGTGCGCTCGCTGGTTGAGGAAGAACTCCTCACCAGTGCGAACTCCCCCGGGTGGGAGCGCCGCGATGGACCGGCGGATCTCGTGCGTCTGCAGATGCGCGGGGGCTATCCCGAGCCGCTCCGCCTGATGGAGCTGGCCACCCGCATCGCCTTGACCGATAGCCCCGCACAACTTGATCTGGCACCGCGTAAGGGGCTGGTACGCGTTTATTGGCGGGGCGAATTGCGCATGGAACTGAACTACAAGGTTTCAGAACAGGCGCAACGCCAACGGCCCCTGGTAGCGATTATTATGGATGATATGGGGCGTGATCTGGCTGAGTTTAAATCACTCACCGACCTCTCTCTCGCGATAACCCCGGCGATTCTGCCGCAGACCGCCTTCGCATTACGCGGAGCCAATGCGCTGCGTGAGGGGAAATACGAGTACATGATCCATCTCCCGATGGAGCCGCAAAGGTATCCCGCAATCAGCCCAGGACCTGAAGCGCTGCTGCTGAGCCTGAGTCCCAAGCAGCTCAAAGCGCGGGTTCAGACCTATTTCGCGAAGGTACCCGGAGCCATTGGGGGTAATAACCACATGGGTTCGGCTTTTACCAAAGATCGTTCCGCGATGCATACGGTGCTCGCCGAACTAAAAAGCGCCGGATTGTTCTTTGTCGATAGTCGCACGATCGGCAATTCGGTTGCGTTTGACGAAGCACGACAGATGGGGATGAGGACTGCGCAACGTCATATTTTTCTCGATAATGAGGAGGATGTTGCTTACATCAGTCGCCAGTTGCGCAAGATGGTCAAAATCGCCAAAGAGAAAGGCACCGTGATCGCTATCTGCCATCCCTATCCGCAAACCTTTCAGGCGTTGCGCCAGAGTGAGAGCTGGTTGCGTGAGCAGGGCGTCGATTTTGTACTGGCTTCGCAACTGGTAAAGAGTTACTGATTCTGAGTTTAGGGGAAGACCAGATTGGTCGGCGTCGCGTCTGGCGCCTCTTCAGGGGCGTCAAGATCGAGACGTGCCCGACTGAATACGGTCTGGAAGCGGGCATAGGGCGCTTCGGTAAGAATGTGTTCCGTTGGACCGGTATTCTGTCTGATGAGTAAGAGACGCTTTGGTTCGCTTTCGGGCAAGGCCTGTTCGAGCAGGCTGTGGAGCAGGGTTGCGTCACGTCGCAGAAAACCACGCGTTGCTCTGATGCTGGTGGTTCGTTGTGAGAGGCTTTCACCGTTCTGATCAAGTCTGGCCTGGGTTATTTTGCCGCCCGCCTGACGCTGAAATGAAAAATAGGAGCGTTGCGCCGTTTCGCGAAAGAGTTCTCGGACTGTTCTGCTCGACCCTGATCTCTGCTCGCCGTAAAGGTCGTTGAAAATCATCTCATAGAAACAGTCTTCCTCGATAAAACCGCAGATTTCACGCCCGGAAGTTTCGGCGTAGAATCCCTTTTGTTGCTGATTCTGGTCGATTTCGCGACCACAGCACAGGCATTGGCCGTGGAGACGTTGTTGACGCTCGTGCTTGCGCTGCCTTAGGCATTTTTCACGCGAGCGCTGACCCGCGGATACTTCGGCCATGCGGTTTGGGCCTTTTTCGAGAAATTCCAGATAGGCCTGTCGGGCCAGATGGCTGAATTGCAGATGGACCTCTGTCGCGCGGCCATGGGTCAGGATGGGGTAAACTTTGCCTTCGGGATTGGTCACGAGGGACTCGACCTTGGGGCTCTTGGCGATATAGCCCTCAAGGCAGCGGTAGCCGCGATTGATGGCATAGGCCTTCAGCAGTTGGTAGGAATTGCGAAAGGGCCCGGTGTAGCGGATTCGGGTGTCGATCAGGCAGGGGAGCAGGCGCAAGGGGGAGTGTGAAATCCCGTGGTCGCGAAAGAAGTTGGCCAGGTGTTGGCAGTTTTCCAGCGATGGCGCATCCTTGATCGGCACGATCACGCGATCGGCCGCATAGAGGGCATTGCGGGTGTAGGGATCGAGGATTGGGCAGGTGTCGATAATCAGGATCCCTTCCATATCCACGCCGCTGAGGATCTCGGCGAGTTGCTCATCCGGTGGAGCCTGCGGATTGAATAGACTCAGATTCTGGCACGAAGGAATCGTCTGTACGCCATACTCCCCCTTGCGGATCAACTCTGCCGGATTAATCCCCCTGAAGAGGTGCCCGACATGCGGTTCGGTGCGGGCGGCGCTGAGCCGAAACATGCGATCCACCGTAAAGTGGTTGTCAAAGCTGAGCAGGGTGACCGGAAGATCAGTGTTCATCGCCTTGAGGTAGACCGCAAGGTTGGTCGCCAGGGTCGTTTTGCCGACTCCACCTTTCTCGCTTGAAATGGTGATTACGTATGGGCGGGGCATGGATTCTCCCTGGCCAGGAGTCAGTCGTACTTGACGAAGCCTGGCGAGAAGTTGGATGCTCTAGGAGCTTGAAATGAGTTTTTTTTCGCAACAGCAGTCTATCGGGGGTTTTCTGCCCCGCAAGTTATATGTAATTGTCACTCTGCTGTCAATCCGAACGGGATTGAAGAGTCGGGAAACGAACTGAAGCTTGGTTGTCAAAACCACTGTTATTTGGGCCTAATATGTCAGAAGTTGCAATCACAGTTTCCCGTCTCGTCGCACTGTTCAAGGATCTGCTCGAAGAGAACTTCGTCTCGGTTCTGGTTGAGGGTGAAATCTCTAACTTTTCGAAACCGGGCTCGGGCCACAGCTATTTTACCCTGAAGGATGATCATGGCCAGCTGCGCTGCGCCATGTTTCGCAGTCAGGCGCGGCTCCTGCGTTTTGCCCCTGAAAACGGCATGCAGGTCATCTGTCGTGGACGGGCCTCGGTCTACCCTCAGCGCGGCGAACTACAGCTGATTGTCGAGAAGATCGAACCGGCTGGGATTGGTGGCATGCAGCTCGCCTTTGAACAGCTCAAGCAGAAGTTGGCGCTGGAGGGCCTATTTGCGCAGGAACGGAAGCGGCCGCTGCCTGAATTTCCCCAGACCATCGGAGTCGTGACCTCAGCGACCGGCGCTGCGATCCACGATATTCTGAACGTCCTGCGCCGTCGTTCCTCGGGGCTTAAGGTGCTGTTACGTCCGGTCCGGGTCCAGGGGGAGGGTGCCGCCGCTGAGATAGCCGCGGCCATCGCGGATCTGAATCGCGATGGCAGTGCCGAGGTATTGATCGTCGGCCGTGGTGGTGGATCCCTCGAAGATCTCTGGGCCTTCAACGAAGAGAGGGTTGCGCGCGCCATAGCCGGGTCCAAGCTGCCGGTGGTCTCGGCGGTCGGGCATGAGGTCGATTTCAGTATTGCCGATCTGGTTGCCGATTTGCGCGCGCCGACCCCGACTGCGGCCGCCGAGTTGGTGGTGCGTAACCGCGAAGAGGTTGAACGCCACTGCGATCAACTCTCTCTCCGTCTGGGACGGGTACTGCAGGCGCAGCTTGAGGCCCTGAGTCTGCGTTTTGCCAATCTCGAGCGGCGTCTGATCTCGCCGCAGGAGAGCCTGCAGCGGCATCGGCAAAAGCTGCATGATCTCGAACAACGCCTGCAACGCGCCCTGGTATGGAAGATAGAGGGCTACCACCAGCGTCTGCAGCAAGCGGCCGAGCGGCTGGGTGCTCTCTCGCCGTTGCAGGTTCTGGCGCGTGGCTATGCCTTGGCCCGTTTGTACCCGGGCGGTGCGCCGCTCTATGATGTGAAACAGGTCAAGCTGGGTGGCTTGATCTCGGTCCAGCTTGGTCATGGTCTGATTCAGGCCTGCGTGACAAAGACCGTTGCAGAAAAAAAGTGAAAGTGGCTTGACCCAGAGTTCTCCCACTGGTGTAATTAAGGACTTTGATATTTTTGAAATGAGAGATGAGACAAAATGGCTAAGAAGAAGGGTTTTGAGTCTTCCCTGAAGGCTCTTGAGGATGCTGTCTCCCGACTGGAGGAGGGTGACCTTGAGTTGGAAGAATCACTGAAGACCTTTGAACAGGGGGTCAAGTCGGCGGCGGAGTGTCGCAAGGCGCTGGCCAAGGTCGAGCTGCAGGTCGAGACTCTCCTCAAGCAGCCCGATGGCAGTTTAAGTCGGGAGGCCTTCGATGAGTGATGCGCTCTGGTCATTGGATAGCTATCTACAAACCTGTCTGCAGCAGGTTGAAACGACCCTCGACAGCTACCTGCCGAAATCTGCGACCCTGCCGACCAGCCTGCATGACTCGATGCGCTATTCGGTCTTTGCCGGTGGCAAACGGATTCGTCCGGTTCTGATGGCGGCGGCCTGTGAAGCGGTTGGTGGTCAGCCTGAGGACGTGCTGCCGGCGGCCGCAGCGGTTGAGATGATCCACAGCTATTCGCTGATCCATGACGATCTTCCGGCGATGGACGATGACGATCTGCGCCGCGGCAAGCCGACCAATCATAAGGTCTATGGCGAAGCGATTGCGATCTTAGCTGGTGATGGCCTGTTGACCGAGGCCTTTATCCTGCTCTCCAATCCGCAGATCTTGCCCCATGTGCCGCCGAGCGCGCGGCTTGAGATTATCCATCAGCTTTCACGCGCTTCCGGCAGCCTCGGTATGGTTGGCGGGCAGGTGGTTGATATGGAATCTGAAGGAACGGACATCGACCTGCCGACCCTCGAATATATCCATACCCATAAGACCGGGGCGCTGATCCTTGCGGCGATTGAAATCGGGGCGATCATCGGTGGCGCCTCTGCAGCACAGCGCCTGGCCCTGCATCGTTACGCTGAGGCCGCCGGTCTGGCTTTTCAGGTGGCGGACGATATTCTCGATATCGTGGCCGATCAGTCGCAGCTGGGCAAGGATGTCGGCAGCGATGAGGAGCGTGGCAAGGCGACCTATCCGGCCCTGCTCGGCCTTGAAGGGGCCAGACAGCGGGCCCGTGACCTGCGCGACATGGCCTTTACTGCCCTTAAGCCCTTTGGTGACGAAGCCCGTCCGCTGCGGGATATTGCAACCTATATTATTGACCGTTCTTTTTAGCAGGCCGCAGCCTGCCTGATAGAGGTACTACGCAATGAGTGACCAGCTCAACAATCTGACATCCCCGGCCGATCTCAAACAGATGGATCTGCCCCAACTCAAGCAACTTGCTGCTGAGCTGCGCGAGACCATCATCACGACCGTCGCCAAAAATGGCGGTCATCTCGGCAGCTCGCTGGGGGTCGTCGAACTGACTATTGCGATCCACAAGGTTTTCAATTCTCCACAGGATCGGATTATCTGGGATGTCGGTCATCAGGCTTACGGCCACAAACTCTTGACCGGCAGATTCGAGAACTTCGGCAGTCTACGCCAGCTGGATGGGGTCAGTGGTTTCCCCAAACGCGCAGAGAGTGAGCACGACGCCTTCGATGTCGGCCATTCGAGTACCTCGATCTCTGCCGCCTTAGGGATGAGCGCCGGGATCGATATTCTCAAGGGCACCGAAAAGGCGATTGCGGTGATCGGGGATGGCTCGCTGACCGCCGGGATGGCCTTCGAGGCGCTCAACCATGCGGGACACCTCAAGAAGAATCTGATCGTCATTCTGAACGATAACGAGATGTCGATCTCGCCCAATGTCGGCGCGCTCTCCTCCTTTTTAAGCCGCAAGATGTCGAGCGACCTCTTTGTGCGCTTCAAGAAGGAGACCGAGAATATCCTGAACCATGTGCCAGGCTTCGGCAAGGATCTGGTTAATCTCGCCAGGCGGGCCGAGGAGTCTCTCAAGGGCTTTATCACACCGGGGATGTTGTTTGAGGCCTTCGGCTTCGATTATTTCGGGCCGCTGGATGGCCATAACCTGCCGGAACTGATCGAAACCCTGCAGAACGTCAAGAATATCAACGGGCCCGTCCTGCTGCATGTCGGCACGCGCAAGGGCAAGGGCTATCTGCCGGCCGAAGAGGATCCGACCACCTTTCACGGTGTCGGCCCCTTTGAGCGCGAGACCGGCAAGGTGACCTCCGCCAAGTCCGGTACTGCCAGCTATACCGATGTCTTTGGCCAGACCCTGGTCGAGATGGCCAGGACTGATGAAAGAATCGTCGCGATTACCGCCGCCATGCCGGCCGGGACCGGTCTGTGTGATTTTGCCGAGGCCTATCCCGAGCGCTTCTTCGATGTCGGTATCGCCGAGCAGCATGCCGTAACCTTTGCGGCCGGCTTGGCCTGTCGCGGTCTGCGGCCGGTCGTTGCGCTCTACTCGACCTTTCTGCAGCGCGCCTATGACAATGTCCTGCACGACGTCTGCCTGCAAAACCTGCCGGTCAGTTTCGCCCTCGACCGCGGTGGCCTGGTCGGCGCCGACGGACCAACCCATCATGGCGTATTCGATCTCTCCTTCTTGCGCCACATCCCCAACCTGGTGCTGATGGCACCGCGCAACGAGTTGGAGCTGAAGCGCGCGATGAGGACCGCGATCGATTATGAGGGACCTTTCGCCTACCGTTATCCGCGTGGCAACGGTGAAGGCCTGGCGCTGGTTCAGCCGCTGGAGCCGCTGGAGATCGGCAAGGGCGAGATCCTGCGTGAGGGGAGTGACGCCGCGATCATCGCCGTCGGCAACATGGTTGCCGAGGCTCTGCAGGCTGCCGATATCCTCGCCGAGCAGGGGATCGAATTGCTGGTTGCCGATGCGCGTTTTATAAAACCGCTCGATAATGCGCTGGTGCTGGAGATTGCCGGACGGGTTCCGCTGCTATTGACCGCCGAGGAGAACGCCCTGCAGGGTGGCTTCGGTTCGGCCGTACTCGAACTCCTGGCCGATAGCGGGATCAGCCTGCCGGTGCAGCGGATCGGCATCAGCGACCAGTTTGTTGAGCAGGGCACCCAGGCAGAGCTGCGTGAGCGGACCGGGATCGATGCCGCCGCCATTGTCCGACGTGTCGCCGCAGCCCTCGCGCGCAACCAGCAAACGAGCGCTTGAGATTGCCGATCCCATGGGGTTAGCGCAGCGCCCCCCCCGCACCGAACTTAAAGGTGCTAAATAATGAAAAGGCCGGTAACTTTAAAGTGTTGTCGGCCTTTTCTGTCCCAGCTTTGCTCGGCCAAACTTGAATCACGCCGGTCAGATCATCTGTGCCAGCTGTCGCGACATTTTTCTGCCGTGTTTCCCCCGAGTCGCTTCCACCAAAACTAGAGAATCAGAGCGCGTATTGCGCTGCCCCATATAAATGCTACATTTTATTGATATTCACGGGACTGTTCCGCTGAAGTCAAGTATCTGGAACCGCTGCAAGGACAACCAAGGGCTCAAGAGGCGTTGTGGACTACAAATTTGCTGACATTGTCGATATCCCGGCCATTCAGGAACTGATGGAGAGCTTGTGGCAGGCCTCTGGAATTCCGGTAGGGATTGTCGACATCGAAGGCCGGGTGCTGGTGGCTACCGGCTGGCAGGAGATCTGTACCCGTTTCCATCGGCGTAACCCGGAAACTGAACAGCTCTGCCGCGAGAGCGACGCCTTTCTTCAACATCAGTTGCGGATCAATGGAATTTCGGATCAGAGCGGCAGCGTCGAATACAAATGTAAAAATGGAATGATCGATATTGCGGTGCCCATCGTGATTGAGGGGCGGCACTTGGCGAGTCTTTTTCTGGGACAGTTCTTCTATCAGCCACCGGATGAGGTTGTTTTTCGCGAGCAGGCCAGGGTTTATGGCTTCGACGAAGCGGCTTATCTGCAGGCCTTGAAAAGGGTGCCGATCTTCACGCGTCAAAAAGTGCTGAATATGCTCGATTACCACAGGCGGTTGGTAGACCTGATGGCTCAGACCGGGGTGCAGAAGATTGAGTGGCTCGAGGCGCAAGCGGCGTTGCGCGAGAGTGAAGAGCGTTTTCGTTCGGTTTTTGAATCCGCCGCCGCGCCGATGGCCATCCTCTCGCCTGAAGGCAAACTGCTGCAGGTCAATCCGGCCACCTGCCAGTTATTCGATCTGAGTATGCAAGAATTACTCGGGCTTCAGGTCGATGATCTGCTCCATCCCGATGATCGGGGTCGAAATCGGCCAGGATATCAAGAGCTTCTGAGTGGCACGCGGCAGGCGGTCAGTTTCGAGAAGCGCTACCGGCGCAGAGACGGTTCCACGGTATGGGGGCATGCCACCCTGGCTGCGGTGCGTAATGCCGCGGGGGAGTTGCTTTATCTGGTAGCCCTGATGCAAGACATTACCGAGAGTAAACACAGGGAACAGGAACTTGTCCACCGCGAGGCCTTCGAGGCCCTGCTTACCGGCATTTCGACCAGATTTGTCGAGTTGCCGGCGCGTGAAACCGATCTGGGCATAGATCAGGCCCTTGAGGATCTCGGCCGGCTTGTCGGGGTGGATCGCAGTTACGTCTTCCTGTTCTCCGGCGACGGCGCACTGATGGATAATTCCCACGAGTGGTGCGCTGAATCCATAGTCCCCCAGAAAGAAAATCTACGAAGAATCGCGAGCAGCGAGTTGGCCTGGGCCCTGCAGAAAACCCTGGACCGGCAGATCCTATATGTCCCCTCCGTCGCCGAGTTGCCTGCAGAAGCGGCAACGGAACAGGCGCATTGGCAATCCCAGGGCATTCAGTCGCTGGTTACGGTTCCCATCCTTATCGCCGGGCAGGCGGCCGGATTCCTGGGTTTTGACGCGGTGCGTGCGGAGATGCGGTGGGATGAACAGGATATCGACCTGTTGCAGACCATAGGCAACCTCTTCGGCAATGCCATTGAGCGTCAGCGGACCGAGAAAGCACAACAGGAGAGTGAGAGAAAGCTCGCCACCCTGATGCATAACCTGCCCGGAATGGCATACCGCTGCCGCAATGATCAGGACTGGACGATGCTGTTCGTCAGTGAGGGTTGTCGTGCCCTGACCGGGTATCGGGTTGAAGATTTGCTGGATAACCGCGAAATATCTTACGCTGCGCTCATCCATCCTGAAGATCGCGAGTATGCGTGGCAACAGGTCCAGATCGCTCTTGGGCTGAAGCGTCCCTTTCAGCTCGAATATCGGATTCGCACCGCCACTGGCGTAGAACGTTGGGTCTGGGAACAGGGGATGGGTGTCTTTGACCAGGATGGGGAGTTGCTCGGGATCGAGGGTTTCATCTCGGACATCACCGAGCACCAGAAGGCCTTGGAGACGCTGCGCTTAAGCGATCGGATGAAGACTGAGTTTGTTAAAACGGTGGCCCACGAAATCAGAACACCGCTGACTGCGATTCTGGGCTTTTCGGAACTGGTGCTGACCAATGTCGGAATAACGTCCCAGGAGCGTCAGGAGTCGCTCCGTTACATCTACGAGCGGTCCCTGCTCTTGGCGGAGATGGTGGATGACATGCTCGATATCGCCCGGATCGAGTCCGGGGCGCCCTTGTCATTGAAAATAGCACCCTGTTCGGTGGCGGACATTTTCCAGCAGATGGAATTCTTCTTGAAGTCTCAAGTCAGCCTGCACCCTCTGGAAATCAAGCTGGCCGCAGAAGCTACCCTGTTGCAGGTTGACAAGGGGAAGATGGCCCAGGTCCTGGAAAACCTGCTCTGCAATGCGGTCAAATTTTCTGCCCCCAAGAGTCTGGTGCGTATCGAGGGGGGACTGGTTGATGGGGCCTATCAGATTTTGGTCGTCGATCAGGGGATCGGGATGACTCCGGAACAGGTAGACAAAGTCTTCGACAAATTCTATCGGGCCGATGCCTCCGATACGGCCGCGGCAGGTGTCGGCCTGGGGATGAGTATTGTCAAACACATTGTCGAGGGTCACGGTGGAAGCGTCCGGGTTGAAAGCGAATTGCAGCGGGGTACGCGGGTCAGCTTTACCATCCCCCTGAAGCGGTGCCTCAGTAACTATCATGCCTGAGGCTTCACGCGGATTACCAGGGTCCTGATTGTTGTTGATTGAACATATGGGCCAAGAGGTTCCAGATGAAAACCCTTAAGGTTGAATTCCCCAACAGCCGTGACGAAATGCTTTCCGGGCGGCTCGACCTGCCGGAAGACGAGAAGCCACGCGCCTACGCCCTGTTCGCCCACTGCTTCACCTGCGGTAAAAACCTTAAGGCGATCACCCATATCGGTCGCGCCCTGACCGCTGAAAAATTGGCGGTGCTGCGCTTCGATTTCTCAGGGATCGGCGAGAGCGCGGGGGAATTCGGCCGGACCCAGTTCAGCTCGAACGTGGCGGATCTGCTCAGTGCTGCGGCCTGGCTGAGCAAGGAATATCAGGCCCCGCAGTTGCTGATCGGCCATTCCTTTGGCGGCGCCGCAGTACTCCAGGCGGCGCAACGACTCAGTGGGATCAGGGCGGTCGCAACCCTCGGCGCCCCCTTCGATCCGAATCATGTGCGCCATCTCTTCAGTCAGGAGCTTGAGACCATCATGGCCACTGGCGAAGCCGAGGTCGCAATTGGCGGACGGTCTTTTAACATCGGACGTAGTTTTCTGGAAGATCTCGACGCGCAGCGGGTTGAGGAGCGTCTGAGTAAGCTCAAGGCCGCCCTGCTGGTGCTCCATTCGCCGCTCGATAAGATCGTCGGGATTGAAAATGCCGCACAGATCTATCGTGCCGCCAAGCACCCCAAGTCCTTCTTAAGTCTGGACAGCGCCGATCATCTGCTCAGCAAAGAGGATGATGCCCGTTACGCCGGGCAGATGATCGCCACCTGGGCCTGCCGTTATCTGCAGCTTGTAACAGTCCCCGGAATAGAGACCGATGTGATCGATAACCGGGTGACGGTGCGGACTGGTGAGCAGGGCTTTTTCACCGAACTCTTCGCCAACGGCCATCCCCTCGTCGCCGATGAGCCGACCATCTACGGCGGAAGCGACCTCGGTCCATCCCCCTACGAGTACCTGCTCAGTGCCCTGGGTGCCTGTACCACGATGACGGTGCAGATGTATGCCCGGCGCAAGAACTGGCCTCTCAGGTCCGCGGTTGTGCGCTTGACGCACGCCAAGATTCATGCCGAGGATTGTCAGAACTGTGAAGTGGAGGCTGGCAAGATCGACCGCTTTGAGCGTGAGCTGGAACTGCAGGGCGATCTGGATGATCTGCAACGTCAGCGCCTGCTCGAAATTGCCGAGCGTTGCCCGGTCCACCGTACCCTGCATGCGACGGTTGAGGTGGTGACCCGGCTGAAGGATGTTGCAGGGGCGTAATTCAGTCGGATTACTTACGGAGTCTACTGGGCCAAACAGCGCGCCGATCGCTTCTCATTGGCCCTTCTCTGCCAGGCAATCGATCAGGTTATCCGCCAGCTGATTCATCATACTGAACCAGGCATCCTCGCCCTTGATGGAAAGGCTGCCGAGCGGGTCAAGCGTGCCCAGCGCGAGATCCTGACCGGCCGCCAGCCTTTCTGCGAGGGCCGGGCTGAACTGTGGCTCGCTGAAGAGGCAGACTGCGGCACTCTCGGTTATCTTCGTGCGGATCTGCTGCAGACGCCGTGCACCGGGAGCGCGCTCGGCCGAAATGCGGATCGAGCCGATCGCGTTCAAGCTGAAGGCTTCTTCGAAATAGGGGTAGGCATCGTGGAACACCAGGTAAGGGCGATTTTTGAGCGGGGCCAGTCTCTCTTCTAAACTTTGCTCGAGATCATCAATCCGCCGCAGGAGATCGGATAGGTTCTGCTGGTAGATGGTTTGACGCAGTGGATCGATCTGAATCAGCCGCTTGCAGACACTGCGCGCGGTCTGCCGGGCGTTTTCAGGTGAGAGCCAGAAATGCGGATTGATATTCTGGTGGCGCTGTTGCGCTTGCTCCCCATGCTCAGTCTCCCCGTGTTGGTCTTCCTCCCAGACGCCCCCCTTGCGTTGGGGCAAGAGTTTCAGGTTCTCCAATTTAAGCAGTTGCATCTCGGCTTGTGGCTTGACCAGTCGGGCGACGGGCCGCGCCAGAAAACTCTCCAGCGCGGGGCCGACCCAGATCATCAGGTCGGCCGCGGCCAAAGCCCTGGCTTGTGAGGGGCGCAGGCTGGCACTATGCGGGCTCGCACTCTGGGACATGAGCAACTCAGGCTCGCTGACCCCCCTGGTCAGCGAGCTCACCAGCGAGTGGAGCGGAGCGATACTGACGAGAACCTGCGGCGCGGCCAGGCAGGGGGTGGCGAGGAGCAGCAGGAGCAAGGTTAGAGAGATACGCATAGTAATAATCCAGGCGAAAAGGTGCAGGACAAATCCTGCCCGGTATTGTAATGTTATACCATAACACATTCTCGCAGGAGACTATTGGTATCATGCAGGACCCATTTGATTGTACTCCCAGTGCTCATCTTCAGTGTGTGAGCAACGCCCTGGCCCAGGCAGATAGCCTCTGCCGCCAGCGGCAGGTCCGCCTGACCGCGATGCGGCGCAAGGTTCTCGAACTGGTCTGGCAGCAGCATCGACCGATTGGCGCCTACGACCTGCTCGAACAGTTACAGCAGCAGGGGCGGGTTGCCCCGCCGACCGTCTACCGTGCCCTCGATTTTCTGCAGCAACAGAGGTTGATTCATCGTCTCGAATCTCTGAACGCCTTCGTCGGGTGTGCCCGAGCAGAGCATCCGCATCAGGGCCAGTTTCTCATCTGCCAGACCTGTCGCAGCCTCGCCGAAATTAGCGACCCGCAGATCAGTCACGCGATCAACCAGAGCGCAGCGGCGGCTGGATTTACCCCGCTCACCCAGACCGTTGAGGTCGCAGGGCTCTGTGCCGGCTGCCGCCAGAAGGAGCAGGCCGATGGCTGAAGCCTTGCTCGAGCTTGAGCGTATCTGTCTGGTGCGCAATAAGCGCCATATTCTGGAGAATGTCAGTTGCCGAATCGAACCGGGTGAAATAGTTACCCTGATTGGTCCCAATGGTGCGGGCAAGACCAGCCTGCTTAAGGTCGCCCTGGGCCTGAGCAAGTCCGATAGCGGCAGGGTACAGCGCAGTGCCGAGCTGCGGATCGGTTACATGCCGCAGAAGTTGATTGTCGACCGCACCTTCCCCTTGAGTGTCGCACGTTTCATGCGCCTGACCGGCAGGTACAGCGATACCGAGCTGCAGCAGGCTCTCGCTGAGGTCGGGGCCGAACGGTTGCTCGCCGCCAGCCTGGCGAATCTGTCGGGAGGGGAGTTGCAACGCGTGCTGCTCGGGCGGGCCCTGTTGCGTAAGCCGCAACTGCTGGTGCTCGACGAGCCGGTGCAGGGGGTCGATGTGCAGGGGCAGGTCGACCTCTTCGAACTGATCGGACAGCTGCGTGATGATTTTGGTTGCGCCGTGCTGATGGTCTCACACGATCTCCATCTGGTGATGGCCGCCACCGACCGGGTTATCTGTCTCAATCAGCATATCTGCTGCACCGGAACACCCGAGGCGGTCCAGCGCGATGAACAGTTCCTCAAGCTGTTCGGGGCGGCGATCCTGCCGCATCTGGCGATCTATAGTCACGACGCCCAGCATCGGCACGCCAACTGCCCGCATCAGGGCTGCTGTTGTCAACTCGGAGAGGGGACTGCGCATGTTCGCTGACTTCATGGTGCACGCACTGATCGCCGGGATAGGGGTCGCCCTGGTCGCAGGTCCCATTGGCACCTTTGTCGTCTGGCGGCGGATGGCCTATTTTGGCGACACCCTGGCGCATTCAGCGCTGCTCGGGGTGGCCCTCGGTTTTCTGCTCGGGGTTGATCCGCAGTTGGCGGTGATGCTGGTCTGTCTGCTGGTCGCGCTGTTGCTCTTCTTTCTCCAACGCCAGCAGCGCCTGCCGTCAGATACTCTGCTCGGCATCCTCTCGCATAGCGCGCTCTCCCTGGGCCTGGTGTGTATCGCCTTTATGGAGGAGTTGCGCATCGACCTGCTCGCCTATCTCTTCGGGGATATTCTGGCTGTAGGCGGCAGAGATATTCTGATGATCTATCTCAGTGCCTGTGTCGCTCTCGGTCTATTGCTCCTTATCTGGCGGCCGTTGCTGGCAATCTGCCTGCACGAGGATCTGGCGCGGGTCGAAGGGGTGCGGGTCGACCTGGTCCAGCTCTCTTTCTCCTGCCTGCTGGCACTGGTGGTGGCGATCATGATGAAGGTTGTCGGACTGCTGCTGATTACCTCGCTCTTTATCCTGCCCGCTGCGGCGGTGCGGCGACTCTCACGCTCACCGGAACAGATGGCCCTATTCGCCGCTCTGGCCGGGGTTGTCTCGGTCAGCGGGGGACTTTACGGCTCCTGGCATCTTGATACTCCAGCCGGCCCCTCGATTGTGGTCGCGGCGGCACTCCTCTTTGCCCTGCTGCAACTCGTGCCCGCACGTCAATAAGGGCTTGCAGTTCATATGTATACGTGGCACCTTGCGCCGCAAAGCTATTCTAACTTATGGTAATAGCTGAACAGGTCAGGGGAACTTCGCAATGGCACGTAAGATATTTATCGCTGCAACCGGTCAGAACAGTGGTAAAACCACGACCAGCCTTTCTTTGATGCATATGGCGATGAAAAAATATGCCAGGGTCGGTTTCATTAAGCCGATTGGGCCCAAGCCCTCCGCGCATGAGGGGATTGTCGCCGATAAAGATGCGATCCTCATCGCCAGGGTTTTCGGTCTCGAGGCGGATCTGCCGCTGATGTCGCCCTATGTCCTTCATCCTGGCGACACCAAGCGCGTGCTCAATGGGGAAGTATCCCGCGCGCAGATTCAGGCTCAGATTGCCGACGCGATCGACAAGCTCTCCCGGAAAAACGATTTTCTGATTATCGAAGGGGCCGGGCATTCCGGTGTCGGTTCGGTCATCGGTTGCAGTAATGCACAGATCGCCAAGCTGGCCAATGCCCCGGTCATGATGGTCACCGGTGGCGGACTGGGCAATGTCGTCGACGCGGCCTGGATGAACATGGCGCTCTTCGAAAAAGAGCAGGTGCCGATCAAGGCCATCCTGGTGAACAAGATCATCCCGAGTAAGCGCGAGCAGACCCTGCATTATCTCGAGTTGGCCTTTGCTGATGCAAGTCTCGATGTGATCGGGGGCTACAATTATCAGCCGATCCTGGCCAACCCGACCTTAAGCAGGATCGCCGGTGTCCTCGATATTGAACTGCACTGTACCGAAGAAGAGTCGCGGCGCATTGTTCATAATATTCAGATCGGCGCAGCCTCAACCCAGCGGGTTGCGGGGCTCCTCAAGGACTCGACCCTGCTCATCGTAAACAGCAGTCGCGATGAACTGCTTGTCACCATGGCCAATCTGTATAAACTGCCGGAGTACAGTAACAAGCTGGCGGGGATCATTATCCCCGGGGTCGGGCCGATCAGCTCGATCACCCAGCGCATCATCGAGAGTAGCGGAATCCCCTATATGCGTGCCGGTCGCACCTCGACCAAGGTCTTCGAAATGGTTAAGGAGGATGTCTCCAAGGTGGTGGCTGAAGACCTCGAAAAGATCGTCTTGATAAAGCAACTGGCTGAACAAAGACTCGATTTTAGTAAAATAGATAGTTTCATCGATTGAAATATAGTCGATTCTGGGGTAAAGATAAGCATTGCCTAATTTGTCGAGGTGCAGATGCAGATAAAAGTCAAATTTATCGATGGGCGGATTGAGCTGGTCAGGCCGCGTGAACTGCAGGATCTGATCAATGCGCGCCGCATCACCCAGTTCAGGCGTGCGGGTGGTTGGGTCTCCTTAGGGGATGTTTCTGTCCGCAGCACCCTGCGTGGAAATTATCTCGGCCCGGAACGTCGCCGCAGCATCGATAGCTAACCTTCACTCCTGACAGATTCGACAGTAGACCCTTGAAGAATCGGACCGCGCATTCAACCACCACTGATAACTGTTCGGTGGTGGTTTTTGATTTCGAAACCACCGGTATGTCTCCGCAGTATGGCGACCGGGTGATTGAGGTGGGCGCGGTGCGGCTAGAAGACGGCCGGCAGGTCGACCAGTTTCAGTCCCTGCTCAATCCGCAAATCGCGCTCAGTCACTTTATCACCGATTTGACCGGCATCAGCGACGCGATGCTTACAACCGCCCCGGACGCACAGCAGGTGATCGCTGACTTTCATGAATTTGTCGGTCATTCGCCGCTGGTCGCACACAATTCCTCATTTGATAAGCGCTTCCTGATCTCTGAGTTCGAACGCTATGCACTGCCGGTTCCCACCCAGTTCGGCTGCTCGATGCTGGCCGCGCGCCGGGTGTTTCCGCAGGCCCCCAATCATAAGCTCGGTACCCTGATTAGTTTCCTTGACCTGCCGTGCGCAAGTCGTTTTCACCGTGCCCTCGAGGATGCGCGCATGACTGCGGCACTCTGGACCCGCATGGCACAACAGTTGAAAACCGACTACGGCTTCGACCAGATCTCCTTCAGCTTAATGCAAAAGCTGGGACGCATCTCCATGCGTAGCGCCGCCGATTTTTTACAGCAAGCTGCCCGCAAAGAGCAGGAGGGGAGGGGATGCTGAGTTGTACAACGGTTGGTCAGTTACTGCGCTATCTCGAGCTATGTGCGTCACTAAAAGATAAGGTCTACGCTGAGTTGGGTGAAACCAGGGGGGCAAAACTTTTCAGCCAGCTGCAAGAATTGCCCTTGCGCAAGAGTCACGCTGTAACACGCCTCGGTTCATACAGCTGCCGGGGGGCAGAGCCGCTGTCGATCAGGTTGCAGTTCGCTCAGGAAAGTGAGCAGCTCCAGCAAACCTTTCTGCACGAAATTGCCCATTTTCTCGATCATCAGACCCGCAGCGGCGGCGGTGCCTACCGCAACCCGCATGGTCGCAGTTGGCAACACTGGGTAAGGGTGGTCGGAGTCGAATCCGAATCCCGGTCCGGAATATCTGCCGCCATGAGCTGCCTCTACCAACAGCGGCTCAAGCCGGTCGCGCGCTGTAATCGCTGTGGTCAGCTCCTCAAGCGGCTGCGGCGCCTGCCGCTGAAACAGCGTTGGTTGCATCGCGATTGTGGTGGACTGCTGGTGCCGGTCGAATAATTACAGGCCTCCGGCGGAAAGAAAGTAGCAGGTGTTATACTTATCGGACAGCTTTCGAAGGGAGGTAGAGTTATGATGATCCGGGTAATGTATCCTGATGGACAAACAGAGATGGTCAGACCCCCATTGCTCAATCTGCTCATTGAACGAGAACGTATTTCGAAATTCAGACGCGATAGCGGCTGGTCGGTTCTTGGGGTTGATCCGCTCCGCCAAGAGCAGTGGGAAAACTATTTAGGGCCGGAGCGTCGCGCCAGGTCGTAATCCCGCGGCCGACACGGGTCTCGGTCTAAAGCAACTCCTGGGGTTCAACGCCTCGCCAACCCACATCCTTAAGCGCTGCTAG
>JAAXQE010000020.1 GCA_012974425.1 Geopsychrobacter sp. | reverse complement strand
CAAAAAAAAGGCGGCTGAACATGGTCAGCCGCCTTTCCTACTCATTGTCTATGTCGCTCAAAAATCAGATCTGAGGCCCGAACTTGGTAAAGTCCACATCCCCGTCTATGACATACTTCTTGAAGTTCTCGACGAACATGCCGGCGAGCTTCTTGGCCGTGGTATCGAAGCCCTCCTTGTCTGCCCAGGAATTACGTGGATTGAGCAGGTTGGTATCGACCCCTGAAAGTTGCTTAGGGATACTCAACTTGAAGAAGGGTGTCTTATCAAATTCAGCCTTATTGATCGATCCGTCCAGGATGGCATCGATACAGGCTCTGGTCGCCTTGATGCTCATGCGCTGACCGACACCGTAGCCGCCGCCGACCCATCCGGTATTCACCAGATAGGCATTGACGCCATGCTCGTCCATCTTCTCACCGAGAAGCTTGCCGTAGACCGTTGGGTGCAGCGGCAGGAAGGCTTCGCCGAAACAGGCCGAGAAGGTGGCACTCGGTTCGGTAACGCCGCGCTCGGTCCCGGCAACCTTGGCGGTATAACCAGAGAGGAAATAGTACATCGCCTGCTCTTTGGAGAGCTTGGAAACCGGAGGCAGCACGCCGAAGGCATCACAGGTCAAAAAGATGATATTCTTCGGTTGGCCAGCCTTGAGGGTTGGTTCATGGTTAGCGATGTGCTCAATCGGATAAGAGACACGAGTATTCTCGGTTTTTGCCGAGCTTGCGTAGTCGATAACACCATCATCGTCATAAACCACGTTCTCGAGCAGGGCATTACGCTTGATGGCACCGAAGATTTCCGGCTCATTTTCTGCTGAGAGATTAATCGTCTTGGCGTAGCAGCCGCCCTCGAAGTTAAAGATTCCTGCAGCGTCCCAGCCGTGCTCATCATCACCGATCAACTTACGCCGGGCATCGGTTGACAGAGTGGTCTTACCGGTCCCGGAAAGGCCGAAGAACAGAGCGACATCACCATCGCTACCGACATTGGCCGAGCAGTGCATGGAGAGGATCCCCTCCAGCGGCAGCCAGTAGTTCATCATGGTGAAGATCCCTTTTTTCATCTCGCCGCCGTACCAGGTACCGCCAATGATGGCGATATTCTTCTCGACGTTGAAGATGACAAAGACCTCCGAATTGAGCCCGTGCTTCTGCCATTTTTCGTTGGGCATACCGGCAGCGTTGTAAACCCGGAAATTAGGCGCAAAGCCAGACAGGCTTTCGGCATCCAGGCGGATGAACATATTCTTGACGAAATGAGACTGCCAGGCGATCTCGGTGATGAAACGGACCGATTTACGCGTATCGGGGTTAGCGCCACTGAAACCGTCGGTGACATACAGATCTTTGCCGGACAGATATTCAACGGTATCGGCATAGAGTTCGTCAAAGATTTCAGCGCTGACCGGCTGGTTGATCTTGCCCCAGGCGATATTGTCCTGCGAGGGGGACTGCTGGACAAAATACTTATCTTTTGGCGAGCGCCCGGTGAATTTACCGGTATCTACCATCATGGTACCGTTTTCAGAGACGGCCCCTTCCCGGCGATCTTGCTCATGCTTAAACAGTTCAGCGTAGTCGAGATTGTGGTAGAGGGTACCGACGCACTTCAGCCCCAGATCTGATGCTTGCAGTTGGCTCATCTGAAAACTCCCCGAAGGATAAACGGAAAAAAACAAGTTCAAACCGATTTATGAAAAAAATCGACCCATGAAAAGTCCTAATAATCCTAAAAGGGCGAACTATAGCGCAAACCTGGCCTCATGACAATGTATGCGCTTCATTTTTTTAGTCAGAGTAAAACAGATGTTTTGATTCACAAACAATTCAGTGCAGACCTGCGCCAAGAAGGCTCCCTACAACGAATCCCCTCCCGCCCGATAACGGATAAATGCCACCAAAGCCCAGATCTGATCCTGACTCAAATACTGTTGCCAGGCGGGCATAACCGAGCCAGACGAACGGAACGGCTCAAGCTTGCGACCCTGCTCTATACGCCGAAACAGGTAGCCCGGCAGCATACTGCGGTAGCGCCTTTCATGGAAATCTGGCGGGAGCGGAGTCAATCTGGCAGCAACGCTCGTACGCCCTTCTGCAAGGCTGCCATGACATTCTGCGCAATGTGCCGCAAATAATCGCTTACCAAGAGCGACCCGCACGGCATCCCCGAGCAGGCCTGCGGGGGGAACCGGCAGATCAATTTCGTCTGAAGGGCTGCAGCCAGCCAACAGAAAAAACAGGACTGTCAGAAGAAAATAGTTCTCTCTTTTCTGCATCTATTTAAAATTGCTCCGAAGAAAAAAATGGGGCCCTTTTTAGAGCCCCAACAAATCTATTCAATTCTATTTTCAAATCAGGCAGCCCGCAGCGGTTGCCCCCAGGATTCAAGTTCAGCCAGAACAGCAGATAAAACCTTGTCAAATGAGGCTTTAACCGCGGGTGATAGCTCCATGACCATCTCTATCACAGCGGACTGGGCGCCAATAACGACCAGTTCACCAGGCAGATGCCCCTGAAGCTCTGCCACGGCCAGCAGATCCTGCAGCCCCATCTGATGAACGGAGAGCTTGTTGGCAAAGGCCCGCGGAACATCATCCCCTTCGAGTCGGAAAACGGCGCCTGGTTCCGCCCCCATCTGCAACGCATCGATGATCAATAACTTGTCTACCCCTTCGAGGCGCGGCAACAGATCCAGGCCCAAGGTTCCACCGTCGAGCAAACTGACCTGCTCGCAGGGCAGGAAACGTTCCTGTAACTCACTGATAATACGACTGCCGAGACCGTCGTCACTCATTAACAGATTGCCCAGCCCCATCACCAAAATCGACATTAAAGATCCTTTGGGTCAATAAACTTGTAGCCACCGAAGATCGAACCGATTGTTCCGTTCTTCTCTTTTACATCCATCAGCCAGCCACTATAAACATGATGTATGGAAAAACCTATCAACAGCCACATGACCATATGGTGAATCAGGCGCAGGCCCTGATTGCTAATAAGACTCAAAAATGGCGTCGTGAGGCTGGCCCAGAGGCCGTTCGGATCATACTGGGCGTAAAGGGTGAATCCACTGAGGATCTGCACCACAAACAGCACAAAAATTCCTAAATATGCCATTGCCGCCAGGGCATTATGTCCTACCACACTGGGCGTCTCCTTGTGGATGAAGGTGTAATAGGTGAATGTCTTGATGATATTCCGCCAACCCTCCTTCGACGCCCACGGGAAAAAGACCCTCCAGCTCGCATACTGGTTGCCGAGAAACAACCAGAGCAGACGCACGATCACTGAGACGGTAAAAAGATAGGCAAACCCGAAATGGACCATGCGCATCCAACCCATAACAAATGAGTCGGTCTGGGGCACCGACAGACTTGGGTTGCCGATATAGATCCCGGTCACTGATAGCGCGATAAGCGATATGACATTAAACCAGTGGGTCAGGCGTACCGGCCATTCCCAGACATAATATCTCTGCAGCATGTGTCGATCCTCCTCGCACTAAAGGGCCCTGACCTTGATAATTTCATTCCCACGACCGTCATACAGGTGAACGGCACAAGCCAGACAGGGGTCGAAGGAGTGAATGGTCCGCAAAATCTCAAGCGGTTGCTCTTCGTTGGCGATGGGTGTCCCCACCAGTGCCGATTCATAGGGGCCCATCTGGCCGGCAGCATCCCGCGGGCCAGCATTCCAGGTCGAAGGGACAACCGCCTGATAATTAGCGATGGCACCATTTTCGATTCTAATCCAGTGGCCCAGCGCCCCACGTGGGGCCTCGTGGTAACCGAATCCCTGCGCCTCTTTCGGCCAGGTCGAGGGGTCCCACTTTTCGGCGTTATGCACCGCGAGAATGCCGCGCCCCATATTGTCGGTCAGCTGCTTGAGCCAAAGTTCGGTCTTCTGGGCCAGCATCAGACAATCGATGCCGCGCGCCGCGGTGCGCCCCAGAGTCGAGAAGAGTGCTTCGGCCCCCACTCCCAGGGTCTTGAGGACATGCCCGACGATCGCCTGAGCATCTTTGTTGCCACTGGCATAGGCCACCAGAACCCGCGCCAGAGGACCGACCTCCATCGGCTGGTCCATGTAGCGCGGAGACTTGACCCAGGAATACTTGCCGTCGGTATCCAGAAATTCGTAGGGCGGTTGAGGCCCCGTATAATTCGGTGTGGTTTCACCGTCGTAGGGGTGTTTCCCCTTGTCGTCTCCATCACTATAGCTGTACCAGGAGTTCGTGACCGACTCGGTAATTTTCTTCTCGTCCATCTCCAGCACATTGGCAATATCCTTGCCCATGATCACACCACGCTGAAAATAGAGATTGTCGATTCCACCGCTGTTGTCCATCGGGAAATCGCCGAAGGAGAGGTAGTTGCCGACGCCGCCACCAATGGCAGCCCAGTCCTTGTAGAAGGAGGCCACCGCCAGCAGATCAGGAATGTAGACATTCTCAACGAATTTACGCGCCTTCTTGAGCAGCTTGCCGATCAAGGCCAGCTTATCAGCATTCAAGGCATTCTGGCTGTCGGGATCGACCGGGATCGCCATGCCCCCAACCAGGAAGGTCTGCGGATGTGGATTCTTGGAACCGAGGATAGCGTGGATCTTGATGATATCCTTCTGCCATTCAAGCGCTTCCAGATAATGCGCGACCGCCATCAGGTTGGCTTCGGCCGGTAATTTATAGGCGCTATGCCCCCAGTAGGCGTTTGAAAAGGGTCCGAGGCGGCCGGTACCGACAAAGGCCTTGACCCGATCCTGGATCCCCTTGAAATATGTGGCGCTCGACAGCGGCCAATCGGACACCGATTGCGCCAGTTGCGCAGTCTTTTTCGGATCGGCCGAGAGGGCGCTGACGATATCGACCCAATCGAGAGCGTGCAGATGATAGAAATGGATGACATGATCCTGGACGTTCTGAATGCCCATGATGATGTTACGGATCAAGCGGGCATTGTCCGGGATCTGGATCTTGAGCGCATCTTCGACGGCGCGGATACTCGCCATGGAATGGACCGTGGTGCAGACTCCGCAGAAACGCTGGGTGAAATGGTGGGCGTCACGTGGATCACGCCCCTTAAGAATGGTCTCTATCCCGCGAAAGGCGGTCGAAGAACTCCAGGCATCGGTAATGCGCCCATCTTCGATCTGCGCCTCAATCCGCAAATGGCCTTCAATGCGGGTAATGGGGTCGACAGCTATCTTCTTTGACATCGCTTAGTCCTCCTTCTTCACATCAGATTCCATATCATCATTCTTGCGCAGGGCGCTGGCGACACCGTGAGCTCCGAAAGCCACAGCCGTCGCTGCCGCGATGCCGAGACCGATCTTATCGGCCGTGGCCTCGACTCCGAAGCCCGGAACATTCGGCAAACGTTTGTAGAAGGGGGTCATCGTATCCCAGAACTGCGGCTCACTGCAGCCGATACAACCATGCCCAGCCTGAACCGGCCAGCTGGTACCCTCGTTGTAGCGCACAGTGGGGCAATTATGGAAAGTCTCAGGACCCTTGCAACCCAGCTTGTACAGACACCAGCCCTGACGGTGGCCAGCGTCGCCGAAGCCTTCGGCGTACTGACCGGCGTCGAAGTGGCTGCGGCGTTCACAGTTATCATGAATCCGCTTGCCGTAAGCAAACTTGGGTCGCCCAAGCCTGTCGGTTGCGGGGAGCTTGCCGAAGGTCAGAAAATGGACAATCGCGGCAGTCAGGTTGGTGGCATTGAGTGGGCAGCCGGGCAAATTCAGCACCGTGGCACCCGGAACTGCTTTCGACACCGAGATGGCACCGGTCGGGTTTGGTGCAGCGGCGGGGATCCCGCCGAATGAGGCACAGGATCCGACCGCAATGGTCGCTGCGGCGTTACCGCAAACCTCACGCGCGATATTCAGGGCGGAGTTTCCGCCAACCATACAGTGGATCCCCCCCTCTGCTGTTGGGATAGAGCCTTCGACGATAGCGATATACTTGCCTTTGTATTTCTCCATCGTCTCGCGCCTGGCCGCTTCAGCCTGATGGCCGGCTGCAGCCATTATGGTTTCATGGTAATCGATCGATAGATAATCGAGGATGATTTCGGTCGCGGTCGGTTG
>JAAXQE010000019.1 GCA_012974425.1 Geopsychrobacter sp. | reverse complement strand
CGCCTGATCGACTCACCCCTGATCCTGCCGGTAGAGGGGGATATTTTTGCGGGCAAGGAATTGATACCGTTGATACAGGGGGCCGATGCGGTGATCCATCTGGTCGGCATCATCCGCGAATACCCCCGCAGGGGTATCACCTTTGAACGATTGCACTGCAGTGCCACTGTAGCTGTTGTCGCGGCGACCCGCGCTGCAGGCGTTAAACGCTACCTACATATGAGCGCAAATGGCAGTCGCCCCGATGCTCGTTCAAAATATCATCAATCAAAGTGGCGAGCCGAGGAGGCCGTAAGGAGTTCAGACTTGAACTGGACGATCTTCCGCCCATCGCTGATCTTTGGTACAGAGGATCAATTTGTCAACCTGATTACTAAGCTGATCTGCAGGTTGCCGCTTGTCCCGATCTTCGGGGATGGTGAATATCGCCTGCAACCTGTCTCGGTTGGAGATGTCGCTAAAGGATTTGCGCTGGCCCTGGAAAGGCCTATTTCACACAAAAAATTGTACAGTTGCGGTGGCCCCGAGTGTTTCAGCTACAACCGGCTGCTCGACCAGATCGCTGAGGTTCTAGGCAAAAAGCGGCTCCTTAAAATTCACCAGCCCCTCGCCCTGATGCGCCCGCTGATCTCAATCCTGCAACACCTGCCATACTTCCCGATCTCGTCAGACCAACTGGAGATGCTGCTTGAAGGAAATTGCTGCGATCCCCGCGAGTGGCGAGACGATCTGGGTATCGAATCTACATCTTTCAGAAAGGGGATCGAGTATTTAAAACCGGAATAAAAAAATAGCCCCGACAGCAACTGTCAGGGCTATTAATAATGCGAAATCTAGAAGTCGAATTTAATCCCAAACCTGACGGTCTCATCGAGGTCGGCTTTTCCGCTATTTTTCAGATCTACCTGGATATTCTGAAAAGAGAGCAGGATTTTAGCGTTTGGTAAAACAAGATAACTTGCCCCAACGCCCCACTCGTAATAATCATCAGCATCGACAAAGGTGAAGATTTTAGGAGAATAGACAACCTGAGCGTTAACCCCCAGTCCGGGTAGAACTTGCGGAGTATACTCCACCAGGAAACCAAGCCCTGCAGCTAGAAACTCCTGGTCCGCGACCGTCCATCCGCCATTCAAAGCAACGTCAAATCCGAGCTTAAGACCATCAATATTGCCTGGAGTTCCCACCACACCAACGGCAAGTCCGGCTAAATTTGTCCGGGTATCCTGATTATAGAGATAACGTGCCCTTACAAAGGTATCGCCGTATTGCTGATTATTTAACTTCTGGGCAATCCTAATTTCGGTGCTGTAATCATTGAACTCCAGCGAGAGGCTACCGGCAAAGGCCCCCTGACAAAAAACAAACAGAAACAGAACACTTAAAATTACTGATTTCATCTTTTAATCCCTGGTAACTAGACGTCTACAGGCTGATTGAGGATCGATTCGCGACCATGCCCACCTTCTGACTCGGTCATACTCTCGAGCAAGACTTGCCCACCAATAGCGGCGGTCTTTTTTACCAGACTTTCTGCCTGATTGCCATCCTGATTTTTAAACGCCTCGATCAGCCTTTCATGTTCGGCTACCGATATATCCATCCGCCCCTTAACCGACAGAGAGGCCATGCGCAAACGATTGAACTTCATGCCCATCTGGGTAATCAATTCGGCCAGCTTATGGTTTCCGGCGGCCCTGACAAAGAGGTCATGGAACTCACCATGGACCCGGAAAAACGCCTTAACGTCCCCGTCGATCGCAAGTGCCTTGAGTTTTTCATTTATCGCCCTGAGCTTGGCAATATCCTTATCTGTCAATCTGGTGGCAGCAAGCTCGGCGGCATAACCCTCCAGGATGCTCTTGATCGCATAAAACTCCTGTACATCCTGCTCTGACAAAGCAGTGACTACAGCGCCTTTCCGCGGAATAACCGTCAGATATCCCTCTGACTCGAGTTGGCGAAAGGCTTCCCTTATCGGAGTGCGACTGATACCAAAACGTTCTGCCAGTTCCGGCTCGGCAACCTTCTCCCCCGGCTTAAGCGTCCCCTTGAGTATGGCCTCACGGATCGTCTCGAGAATCTTTTCCCTTAACGTTTGGTGCCGCTCAATTATTTTACTTTTCAATGCGATTCTCCCCGCTTAAAGCGTATAGGACAAATTGTATACAGTATACATTCCATGTCAATCCTTTTTATTGTCTTTTTAACTACCTGCCGCTATATTAAATTTCTTCTATTGAGGTTTTCTAAATGGAGCCTGTACGTAAATTTAGACTTTCCCTGCTAACCCTGGCCTGCGTTATCTGCGGAGGGACGGTCGGGTATAGCCTGGTTGAAGGCTGGACTCTTTTCGAGTCAAGCTACATGACGGTTATTACCGTTGCCACTGTCGGCTTCAAGGAGATTCACGAGCTCTTGCGATAACGGTAAAAATTGGAAAAGAAAATCAGTGAACTCTCTGGTCAATATAGCGTCTGCGGTTACGGACGGATCGGTCGGCTGATCTGTGCCGAGAATTCGCGGCAAAGCCCGCTCCCTTCATCGTCGTTGAACAGGATCCCGAACTCTGTCGCTAGATTGAGGAGTCAGGCCTTCTCTATGTTCAAGGGGATGCAACCCGCGATGAAATTTTATTGAGCGCCGGTATCCGTCAGGCGAAATGTCTGATAACTGCGGTCACCTCGGATTCTGCCAACGTTTATATCACCCTGACGGCGCGAGGCCTTAATCAGGACCTGTTTGTCCTTGCCTGGGCCAGTGAAGAGGGTGCCGAAATCAAACTGATGCGCGCGGTAGCCAACAAGGTCGTCTCCCCCTATACTATCGGTGCTTCGCGCATGGCCCATGCCCTGTTGCGCCCGTCGGTGGTCGATTTCATTGAGATTGCAACCGGAGATGATGATATTCAGCTTCAACTTGAGGAGTTCAAGGTTTCAGCCAAATCCCAACTCGCCGGGACAACCCTGCTGACCTCTGACATCCGCAAGAAGCATGGTATTATTATTGTCGGTATCCGTAAGGATGGGGCCAAGATTCTTTTCAATCCCGGTTCTAACACCGCAATTGATGCCGGTGACACCCTGATTACCCTGGGTGAGCGGATCGCCATACAAGACCTTGAACTCGTTGCCTCTGGAGAATCCTCTGCTCTCTGACCTTTACATCCACCTTCCGCTCACCAAACTGGAGAAACAACTGCCTTTTTTCCTAAAGGAACGTTGGCAGCCTGAGTTGGCCCTGCAGACCAGTGACTTGGATACACTAGAGCCACAGGATATCCGCGACCTGCGAGCGCAACTCGAAGCGGAACAGCTGCGCTCGACGATACACGCGCCTTTTTTCGACCTGAACCCGGCCTCGGGGGACATCGATATAAAGGCGATTACTGCGCGTAGGTTCCAGCAAACCATCGACTTCGCCATCGAGGTTGGCTCCTCACGGATTGTTTTTCACCCCGGATTCGATCCCTGGCGCTACGCCCGCACTCCAGATGCCTGGCTTAATAATTCCCTTGAATTCTGGCCGGCCCTGATTGAACGTGCCGCGCGGGCAAACATATTACTCTGCCTCGAAAACATCTTTGATAGGCAACCGGCGCCACTGGTCGAATTGCTCCGCGCAATCGATTCCCCCTACCTGCGCCATTGCTTCGATATCGGTCACTGGTTCCTGTTCTCCCAGACCCCGCTCTCAGAATGGTTTGCCGAACTAGGGCCCTACCTTGCCCACCTACACCTGCATGACAACCGCGGCCGCGGGGATGATCATCTCCCGATCGGGAAGGGTAAAATTGACTTTCCGGCGTTCATGGAGCAGCTTCTCCTCCTTGATTCTCAACCAACCACAACCCTTGAGGCTCACAATCAAAAGGATGCACACCGGTCGCTCTCAGCACTCCAAGCG
>JAAXQE010000097.1 GCA_012974425.1 Geopsychrobacter sp. | reverse complement strand
TGTTCAATAGCCCAGTTTCAGGCATTTCCTCAAGCTGCACAGCCGTAAGCTCTAGAATCTCAGAGAGCATCTGCTCTTCCAACTTCTTGCGTGCGGTGCAATACGAAGCAGTCGAGGACGAAGGCACCTTGATCCCCTTGACAGAAGCGTAAGACTGAAGCTTGCGAATCACTTCTTTGCCGCCTCCGTCGGCATCGAGCACCGGGCTGAAAAAGGCCGCAGGACTCTTGGCCGGGATCCATTCGGATTGGAGTCGCTTTTGACTTATCAGCCAATGGTGTTTACCATTTTTCAATAGGGCATTGTTAGGTCATCCCGTAGCGCTTCATCTTGCGCCATAAGGTGGTCTTGTTGACGCCTAATATCTTGGCCGCTTGCAACTTTCGACCATTGCACTTCTCCAGCACCCGCAGAATATGTTCCTTCTCCACCTCTTCGATGCAGAACTCTGCGCTCGAGGTGACAGGCGCGACAGGATGCTCATCTTCCGTCGCCTGTGCTTTGCCCAGCAGCAAACTGTCGGGAGTCAGGGCATCGCGCGTCTCCAGAATCATGGCCCTTTCGATAACGTTCTCCAACTCCCTGACGTTGCCGGGATAATGGTAAGCGCTGATGTGCCGAAGACCTGCGCCGGAGATCTGTTCGATATGCGGATTGATGTGCCGATACTTTTTGATGAAATGCTGCACCAGCAGGGGGATGTCCTCCATCCGCTCGCGCAGCGGCGGCACCCGGATGGTCACCACACTCAGGCGATAATAGAGATCGCTGCGGAACAGTCCCTCCCGCGCCTCCACCTCCAGATCCTGATTGGTCGCCGCGATGATCCGGGCGTCGATGGGGATGGTCGAGGTGCTGCCGACCCGGTAGATGATCTGGTCCTGCAGCACCCGCAGCAATTTAACCTGGAAGTTATTTTCGGTGGTGCCGATTTCATCGAGCAGGATTGTGCCCCGGTTCGCCAGTTCGAAATAACCGATGCGCCGGTTGGCCGCCCCGGTAAAAGCGCCCTTTTCGTGACCGAAGAGTTCACTCTCAAGCACACCTTCGGCCAGGGCGCTGCAGTTGACCGGGACAAAGGCATTGTCACTGCGCGGGCTCCACTGGTGGACCATGCGGGCGACCAGCTCTTTGCCGACCCCGGTCTCGCCCTGAATCAAGACGGTACTTTCGGTGCGGGCGACTTTTTTCGCAAGCTCCAAGACCTGCAGCATGCGCGGGTGATTGGTCAGCGGGGTGTAACTGTCGCTCGCAAGTTGCCGCTCCTGCTGGTAGGCAAAGACCTGCTCCTCCAGGCTTTTCTCCTTCAGCGCGCGGTTCAGGCGGTGGAGGACGTCGTCTGGATCGAAGGGTTTGGCGATATAATCATAGGCCCCCTTTTTGACGGCCGTGACCGCACTCTCGATGGTTGAGTGGCCGGTGATCATAAAGACGATCACCTCAGGCTTGATCGCCTTGGCCCTGGCCAGGAGTTCAAAGCCGTTCAACTTCGGCATTTTGAGGTCGGTCAGAATGACCTCGGCGCCCTGTTGGGCAAAACAGTTGAACGCCGCTTCACTGTCGGTGAAGGCACTCACCTCGAACTGGGGGCGGAGCATGCGCTGCAGGATTTTACAGGCCAAGGGGTCATCATCAACCACAATTATGCGGATCATCTCAATAGTCTCCTGTGGGCAGACTGACCGCAAAGGTTGCGCCGCCGCCCGCTGACGACTCGACCTCAATGCTGCCGCCCAGGCTCTTGAGGATGCCATAACTGACGGAAAGCCCCAGCCCGGTCCCCTTGCCGACCTCCTTGGTGGTGAAGAATGGATCGAAGATCTTGTGCCGGTGTTCCGCTTTGATGCCGTAGCCGTTGTCGCTAAAGCGCACCCGCACCCTGTTGTCGGCCACATCCGCGACTATCGCGACCCGCCCCCCGGTTTCGATAGCGTCAAGGGCATTGAGCAGGAGATTGACAAACACCTGATGGATCTGATGGCCATCGACCTTGACGGCCGGGAGATCCGCTCCTCTTTGAAAGTCGATCAGAGCCCCCTTGTTTTCGCTGCGGATGCGGATCAGAGAGAGCGATTTTTCGATCAGTTGATTGACGTCATGGCAGGCGTATTCCGGGTTCTGGCGGCGGGCGAAGCTGAGGAGCCCGGAAATAACCTGGCTGCACTTTTCGGTCTGCTCGAGGATGTCGTTTAGATCATTGCTAAGCGAAGCGGGGTCAGAATTCTCGGCGGCGAGCTCCTTTTTGGCCAGCGAGGAGAGGGCCCTGATATTACTTAAGGGGGTGTTCAGCTCGTGAGCCAGACCGGCGGCCATCTCGCCGATGGAGACCAGCTTTTCCGAGTGGCACACCTTTTCGTCCATCTGTTTTTTTTCTGCCAGGGTTGCCTGCAGAGAGGCGGCCATGCCGTTGATCTCCCGCGCCAGATAGCCGACCTCGTCCTTCGACTGCACCAAGATGCGGCTGTCGAGATCTTTGCTGAGGCGCCGGGTGCCGTCAATCACGGCCTGGATGGGTCGGGTCAGGGAGCGGGAAAAGAAGACGGCGGCCAGGGTGGTCAGGATCAGGACCAGGGCGGCCGATAGCAAGACCCGGGTCCAGATCGTGGCCAGGGGGGCCAAAAAGAAGGAGCGCTTGGCATTGACCACCACCACCCAGCTTCTGTCGCCCTGTTGGTCGGGGGCATAGGCATAGTGGGCCAGGATATCTTTTGATTCGGGATGGATAACAACCCCCTGGTTACTGGTCATCCAGGCCTGAGTGACGGCCTGCGGGTACTGCTGAAAAATCGTGATCTGGGTTCCGGTCTGGTTGCCAAACTCGCAGGTGCTGTCTTGATGAAAGAGGTAGATCCCGTTGCGCGCCGGTTCGCTCAGATTCTTTTCGATGAGGAAGGCAGAACCCTCGACAGGGGAGATGAGACGGTTGATCATCTCGCCAACCGCTTCACCCCAGACGTTGATGATCACCAGCCCGGCCCGGTTGCCATCCGCGAAAAACAGCGGGGTCGAGAGCCGGACCATCGACGGGCACCACTGCTCTTCATCCTCCATCCAGCCGCGTTCCAGATGGGAGACCCACACCTCCCCCTCCTCAAGCCGCATGGTATTCACGAAGAAATCCCGCCCCCGCTTCGAACTGACGGCCGGCAGATCCAATCCCGGTACCAGCGGACCCTGGCGCGGAATAACCACCCCTTCGCGGACCTTGGTCATCACGAAGCCATCGGCATCGATGAAACGGATGGCCTGAATGGTTTCGTCCAGGTTCTGTAGATCCAAGAAGGACTGCTCCAGGGCCGCAATCGAGTCTGTGACCTGCTGCCTATCACGCCCTGCCTGTGCCGCTACCAGGTTCTCGACCTTCTGATTACGCGCAATGGTCAGCAGCGAGCCCTTCGATTTCTCCATCAGTTCAGCCAGGCTTTGCGCCGACTTTTCCGCCAGCACCCTGACTTCCCTGCTCATGTTCTCATGCAGAATTTCGCGCGTGGAATGAATGACCAGCGCAGAAAACATGAGCAGCGAGGGGATCAGGACCCCCAGCATGGCGAAAAGGGCCTTATGACTGATTTTTAGCTGCGGCATTGGTGGTCTCCTCCCCGGGTCAGGGTTGCATGTTTGCACCCTGCTGGTCATCTAGGTGAAACGCTGGCGGTGCAATCTGCACCCGAAAGTACCCTAGCCCAGCACCCGACCAAAGCACAACCCAATTAATAAAGTGTGACACGGCAAGGGGTTAGACAGAAAAAACCAAGATCCCGAGGAATTGGTACGTCCCTTGGAATAGACCCGGTGAATCTGTCCTCGCCGAGCGGCAATCAGGGACAGTGTGGAAGCCTCTTCAGAAGATACCAATACCTATTGCTCTGCCCTGCTGCCTAGGCGGGGGCAGAATTTAACGACCAACCCCAGAAGGAGAACCAAGGACTATGGGAACAAACGGATTAATTCAAAAAAGTGGCATCGGCCCCCTCAGCATGCTCATCCTGATCGCGGTAGCCAGCCTTAGCCTGACAGGCTGTGGCAGTAGCAGTAATGCGAACCTGACGCCAGAAGGCGAAGCACAGGCGGCCCTGGAAGCGGCCGAGGCCGAATTTCTGCTCGAGGCAACCGCCGCCGTAGCCGCAATCCCTGATGCCCCCAGCGTTTACCCGACCGGCGAACTCGGCTACATGGTCAAGCTCGGCGAGCGGCTTATCGCGGAGACCGACAGCCATCCCCTGACCAGCGCCTATGTCGGCAATGACCTGCAGTGCAGCTCCTGTCACCGTGGCGCCGGCAAGTCCAGAAACCTGGCCTCGACCTTCATCGGCACGGCCGCCAGTTTCCCGGCTTTCAATGCCCGCGACAAGGGGATCGTCACCCTGCAGGACCGGATCAACAGCTGCTTCATGCGCAGCATGAACGGGACCCGACCGCCCGCAAACAGCGAAGTCTCCCTCGCCATGACCGCCTACATCACCTGGCTGTCCGAAGGCTTCCAGATCAAGATGATGGCCGACAAAGCCGTGGCCGAGGTCAACCGCCCCTTCCCCAATATGGCACTTAAGACCGATTACACCGCCGATACCGCCAGCGGCGAGGTTCTATACGAAGCTCAGTGTGCGAGCTGTCACGGTTCGAACGGCCTGGGCGGGAGCAGCAACCAGCCGGTCTGGGGGGATTACTCCTACAACATGGGCGCCGGAATGGCCACCGACTTCAAGCACGCCAGCTGGATTCAGTACAACATGCCCCCCAACGGTGAATTCAGCCTCGGCAATCAGCAGTCCCTGGATATCGCCGCCTACATCAATTCACACGAGCGCCCTGCCTTTGTCGAGGCCAACCAGCTACCTGCCCCGGCCGAGCTGGCGGTCTACCACTACGGCGCCACCGATGAGGTTAAGGCAAGACGGGCCGAGGAGGCTCTTGTAATTGTAGAACCGCCGGTGGTGGAGCCCCCCGTGGTTGAACCCCCATCCCTCGACGGCGCCGCACTCTTTGCCAGCAACTGTGCTGGTTGCCATACCGCTGTTACCGGTAAAACGGCAGCGCAAATCGAGGCGAAAATCACCAGTGGTCCGCACGGCGGGGGGACTTCTTTCGGACTCTCCAGTGAAGAAATCCAGGCCCTGGCGGACGCTCTGTGATTTTATTCCCGGTTGTTTAGCAGGAGGGGGAGGGCTCGGGTCCTCCCCCTCGTTCTTTTTCTCACGGAAAAGAACATAACCTGAGGTAAGAGTGGCTGCCGGCGTCAAGCCCCCTTTGTCTTTTAACCATTCCTGACTCGTTTGAAGCTGTCTCGTAGTCCCGCATACTGAAAGGCGACCGGAATCTGCTCGCCCTGGCATGGCGTAGCCTCATTCGGTCGCGGTAGGAATGCCGGTCTCCCGGCACCCCCCGCACAGATCCCAGCGTGCGGAACTACCGCACTGGGCTCCTGCCTCGAGTCAGACGCAAAAGCGTCGTTCCGGGTAAGGGTGAAGCACCCGCGCCGTGGGAATCCACCTCAGTATCTGCCTTTGCATGCGTGCCCAGCTCAGGCATTTGCCTTTCTGGCTCCGTCTACGCAACGCGCGCAACCACGCATGGCCGATCAGTGTGCGGAAGGCTTCCAGTGCTTTATGGTTGCCGGGGACGGCGTAATAGTTGAAGTGTCCCTGAACCACTGAGCGCAACCATTGTCCCTGTTCTGCCATCTCCTTATGGCGGTGACGCATCAGAGTTTGGCTAACTTCTTTTACCTTGCTCCGAAGTCGCTTGCCAATGGTCTGGCGTCGCACTGTAAATCTCCTGTCCTTTCGGCGTGTTCCACAGATGTGGGTAAATCCGAGGAAGTCGAATGTTTCCGGCTTCCCTTCTCCACGTTCCTTGCGGTTAGCGCTGGCAAAGCGGCCAAATTCTATCAACCGGGTTTTGCCTTCGTCGAGTTCCAGCCCGAACCTTGCCATCCGCACTCTAAGTTCACCCCATCGACTCCACTAGCCGCTCTCGGATTGAGCTCCCGGTAAGCGGTGTCCAGCCGTTCGACGGTGATATGGTGCAGCAAATTGGTGAAACAGAGTCCCTTGTCCCGTTTCGCTGCTTCCCGTACCCTGTCTAGTCCGCTCGTCGCTGCTTCCGACCCCTGAGTGTCGGTCACGGTCGGCTGTCCAGAGTTTCCCTTGGCCGGAGGCCTTTTCTCCGCGAACTCCGCCGGTGGTTGGCCACTTGGTTGAGCACCTTTGTTCGTTCGTTTCATCGATACTACGCCTCCGTCCGACTTCCCAGAAACGTGCATGTCGGGTGGTCGGCCTTTGGCCTTCCCCGACCGGGCCGACCGTGGATAACGGTCGGTCATTCCTGGGATCTCCCGGTTTCCGTGCATGGAGTTTGCGTACATGCTCTGGTTCTTCGACTCCGCGGGCCCAAAACGCCACTCGCGATTTACGCGACGTTCCGTGCTGTCTTCCCCATCAGGCAACAAGGTCGACAACCCGAGCGCGGTGATTTCGGAGCTCAGTAGCCATGCCTATACGCCCCCTGTCAACACTTCGCCGCCCCCCTCACGAGAGGCCGACGCATGACCCGGGGTCATGGCTGGTCGCTAGCCTTTACCACGTAGAGGACTTTCACCTCCCTATCCATGCCAGCTTTTACCGGCGCTTTCTACCTGTCCCCCTCAAAAGCAGGTCACCGCCCTGATCGGGCCGTCCGGCTGCGGCAAGAGCACCCTGTTGCGCTGCTTCAACCGCATGAACGACCTGATCGATATCAGCCGGGTCGAGGGGAAGGTGCGCTTGAGCGGCCAGGACATTTATGGCAAGGGCACCGACATCATCGAGCTGCGCCCTGAGGTCGGGATGGTCTTTCAGAAGCCGAACCCCTTCCCCAAATCGATCTACGAGAACGTCATCTACGGCCTGCGGATCGCGGGGGAGAATGATAAACAGTTGCTCGACGAACGGGTCGAGACCCGCCTCAAAGTGGCGGCACTCTGGGATGAGGTCAAAGACCGCCTGCAGGATAGCGCCCTCGGCCTCTCCGGTGGTCAGATGCAGCGGCTCTGCATCGCCCGGGCGATCGCGGTCAACCCCAAGGTGATCCTGATGGATGAACCCTGCAGCGCGCTGGATCCCAAATCGACCGCCCGGATCGAAGAGTTGATCGGCGAACTGCGCAAGGATTTCACCATCATCATCGTCACCCACAATATGCAGCAGGCAGCGCGGGTCTCTGATAATACCGCCTTCCTGTTCGAGGGGGACCAGATCGAATATGGCTTGACCGACCAGCTGTTCGTCAAGCCGGATAACAAGCAGACTGAAGATTACATAACCGGCCGTTTCGGCTAAAGCCGGTTTAGCCAAAGGAAGGCAAAGCATGACCGTATTAATGCAGAAGGAGCTCGATCATCTCAAGCAGCTGTTGTTGGAACTCAGTGCCGAAGTTGAGGGGCGCGTCCACCAGGCAATGCAGGCGTTGTTGACCAATGATCGAAATTTGGCCGAAAAGGTCAAGGCCGGTGATGACCAGATCGATAATCTGGAGATCGAGCTGGAAGAGGAATGTCTCAAGGTGCTGGCCCTGCACCAGCCGGTGGCCACCGATCTGCGCTTTATCGTTTCGATTCTAAAAATCAACAACGATCTGGAGCGGGTCGCCGACCTTGGCGTGAACATCGCCGATTGGGCCATCGATTTAAGTGGTGCAAACCGCATCTTCTGCCCCTATGACGTAGCCAGAATGGCCGAGCGGGTGGAACAGATGCTGAAGATGAGTCTTGATGCGCTGGTCGAGCGGGATACCGAACTGGCGCGGCAGACGATCCAGCTGGATGATGAGGTCGACACTATGCACAAAGCGAACTTTAGCTGCATAAAAGAAGCGATTCGGAATGATGTTAAGGATCTGGATGGTCTGGTTCTCTATCTGTCGATCTCACGCTATCTCGAGCGGATGGGTGATCTGGCGACCAATATCGCCGAGGATGTGGTCTACCAGGTCGACGGTGAAATTATCAGGCATGGCGGCATTCAGAACTGAACCCGCTAGCCACCATATTCCCCCTAAAAAAAATCCCCGTGTCACGAAGCTGTGACACGGGGGAAACCACGTGGGAGAGAGCCACGCTTTGATAGATAGATTCTTGTTCCGCTTCAGCCGGCTGAAGCCTTCGCGCGTAATCCGGCCGCGAGCAGCTCGATGGTGTGGGCGACCCGCACCTTGGACTCATGCTTCTCGAGTCCACCGCGCAGCTGCATCATGCAACCGGGGCAATCCATCGCCACACAATCGGCGCCTGATTTTTTGATATCCTGCAGCTTGTCGCCGAGAATCTGCCGGGCTATTTCGGGGTGGCTGGTCAACGAATAACTACCACCGAAGCCGCAGCAACGGTCGGCATGCGCCATCTCGACCAGCTCATGTCCGGCAGTCTCGATCAGCTGGCGGGGTTCGCGCCAGACACCGGCTCCGCGCTTCAAGTGGCAGGAGTCGTGATAGGTGACCTTCTGCGCCAGGGGCAGATTCTCAAACTTGTCGGCGTCTTCAAGTTGATTGACGATGTAACCGGCGGCATCCACCGTAAGCGAGGCGAGCTTCTCCGCCCTGGCCCGCCAGTGCGGGTCATGCTTGAAATGTTCGACAAAATCACGTTGCAGCGCCATGGTGCAGGTCGGACAGGTGGTCAGTACCGCTTCGGGATTCCCTTCCAAGAGCGCATCGATATTCTGCTTGGCCAGGAAGGCCGCCGTCTGCTTGTCGCCCGAATAGAGCGCCGGGATACCGCAACAGTTCTGCTTCAGCGGATAATCGACCGCGACATTCAGATGGTTCATCACCTCGACCAGATCGGTGCCGAGTTCCGGATAGAGAAAATCGTTGGCACAGCCGCCGAAGAGCGCGACTCGCTTGCGCGGTTTGGGCAGATCCTGCTTAGGCCAGAGGTCACGCAACGGTTTGTCGGCCACCGCCGGCAGGGTGCGCCATTCGGTCAGCGGTGAGAAGAAGAGCGGCAGGTGGCGAATCGTACGCTCGCCTTTGGTGACCGGTTTCTGCAGCAAGCTGGCAGCACGCAGCAGACCATGGAACAGTTTGCGATTACGCATCACCTTTTTGAACACCAACGACTTGCCAACCCCGATCCCCTCCTTGTCGGCGATGGTTTCGCGCAATGAGAGGATAATCCCCTCCAGATCGATATTCGCCGGGCAGACCGCCACACAGGAGCGGCAACCGATGCAAGCCTTGACGATTTCGGCGGCATTATCGAGACCATGGAAGAAGGCGGTCAGGATGATGCCGATGGCGCCGATATAGATATGACCGAAGACATGGCCACCGACACTCTGATAGACCGGGCAGACGTTGGCACAGGCCCCGCAACGGATACAACGCGTGGTCGTGCAGCAGTTCTCGTCGGCGGCCAGACGGCTGCGCCCGTTGTCGAGCAGCACGATATGCAGATCCTTGTCGCCGTCAGCACAGGGGACAGCCCCACGGATCCAGGTGACATAGCTGGTCAGCGCCTGGCCTGTGGCGTTTTTCGGCAGCAGGCGGATAACCTTGGCCGCATCCTCGAGGGTCGGTACCAGCTTGTCGATCCCGACCAGGGCGACATGGGTTTTCGGCAGGGTGGTTGCCAGACGCGCATTCCCCTCATTGGTGACCAGCGCGATACCGCCGGTTTCGGCAATCGCCAGATTAGCCCCCGAAATCCCCATATCGGCATCCAGGTAGCCCTGACGTAACTGCCGGCGTGCAACCTCGACCAGATGGGCGATGTCAGCCGGCTCTGGTTGTCCGGTTTCGCGTGAAAAGAGTTCGGCGACCTCCTCCTTGAACATATGGATCGCCGGCATCACCATGTGGCTCGGCCGCTGTCCGGAGAGCTGCAGGATCCACTCGCCCAGATCGGTTTCAAGCGGGGTAATATTTGCGGCTTCGAGGGCCTTATTGAGGTGGGTCTCTTCACTGGCCATGCTCTTACTCTTGACCGTGAGTTTGGCCCCCTGTTTCAGCGCCAGGTCGGCGATATACGTATTGGCATCCGCAGCGGTTTTGGCAAGATAGATCGTCGCCCCGGCGGCCTGCGCATTCTCGATAAATTGACGCATATACTGCGCCTGGTTTTCACGCACATCATCCTTCATCTCACCAATTTCGCGCCGC
>JAAXQE010000002.1 GCA_012974425.1 Geopsychrobacter sp. | reverse complement strand
GCAGCTGATTCAGTACCGTCTTTTTCACGTTGCCCGACCCTTCCGCTTCAATGAACTGAACTACTATGCACTGAAAGTGCATAGGTTCTTAGCGGGACTGAAAGTCCCTTTACAAGCAAAGTCAAAACCCGCTCCAACCGTCATCCTCGCGAATGCGGGGATCCAGACCTCACGACAATCTCTGGATTCCCGCCTGCGCGGGAATGACAAAAAATGAGTAGCAACTGAAAGTCTTGGACTAAAGTCCATAGTTTTTACTAGCGTGATGGAACAATAAAAAAACTTCAAGGATGAAAGAATATCAGCCCAGCGCTAAAGGACAAACAGGTTTCTCCAATATCTGAAAATATTGGAAATCTTCTTACCTCTTGACGCGCCGCTTGGCACTCTCCAGGGTGTTATAGATGAGCATCGTGATGGTCATCGGACCGACGCCGCCCGGTACGGGCGTGATCGCCGCCGCCTTCTGGCAGGCCGCCTCAAATTCGACATCACCAACCAGTTTCTTTTCACCGACCCGGTTCACACCGACGTCGATAACCACGGCGCCCTCCTTGATCCAGTCCCCCTTGATCATTTCGGGGATACCAACGGCAGCGATAACAACATCGGCTGCTGCCACCTTGGCTGGCAGGTCAACCGTACGGGAATGACAGATAGTAACTGTGGCGTGAGCGGCCAGACACATCAGCGCTAACGGCTTGCCGACGATATTCGAACGACCGACGACGACCACATTCTTACCCTTGAGATCGACCTTGGTCTCTTCGAGCATCTTCATTACGCCATAGGGGGTACAGGGCTGGAAGAGCGGATTGCCGGTAGCGAGCCGTCCGACATTATAGGGATGAAAACCATCGGCATCCTTGGAAGGCAGAATCGCCTCAAGCACCTTGGCCTCATCGATATGCTTCGGCAGCGGCAGTTGCACCAGGATGCCGTCAATACGCTGGTCGGCATTCAGCTTAGCAATCAGTTCGAGCAGTTGCTCCTCGCTGGTATCTGCCGCCAATCTATATTCATCAGAAAAAATCCCGCAGTCGGCGCAAGCCTTCTCCTTCATCGAGACATAAACCCGACTCGCCGGGTCCTCACCAACCAGCACCACAGCCAGTCCGGGAGTCGTTCCTTGAGCAATCAGCTCTGCGGTCTCGGATTTGATCTTCTCACGCATCTTTGCGGCAATTGCCTTGCCGTCGATAATCTCTGCCACGGTCGGTCTCCTCAATAATATTTAACGTTCATTGATTATGCTTGAAATGCTGCTAAAAACTATATGAAAGCAAGCGCGGTGTAAAGCGTATCTGCGCGCTTTTGCCGTCTACGTATTTCCATGGTAAATTTAAACCACAGCAAACATAGGATGAACCTTCTCTTCGCGCTCTTATGCCGGGAGCTGACATGAAATGGTTGTCTGCCCTGACTCTCCTGACCCTGCTGTTTTCTGCGGCGGCAAGCGCAGATGACGCACTGCCTTACTTCGAAGTCGAAGGACGGATCGTACCGCCGCTTGTCGACCGCATGCACGCCGGTCTCCAGACAAGGGTCAATACATATGCCCGCTCCTTGGATAACTTTTTCGTCGATGAAAGAACCGACGAAGAAGCTGGTGACTCGCAGGTACGCCTGATCGGCTCCATCGAACATCGTGAGGGCGGCGGTTTCAGCCTCACCCCGCATATCAAGGCGCGACTCAACCTGCCCCACCTGCAACGCAAAATCAATCTGCTGATCGATACCGAAAGTGACGATATCAGCTCCCTGACCGATCATACCTCCGGCACGCGATCCAGCAGCGATTTCGAAGAGGAGACCAACATTGCCATTCAACTGGTGCAGAAGAGCACGACCAAAATCGGGATCAGCCACCGTGCGGCACTGAGCATGAGGGGTGACAAACCGAATCTGAAAATCAGAAGCCGGGCGCGATTTACCTGGCAGGCCACGGATTTAATCCTGTTGCGCTTTACCCAGGCCGTCTTCTGGCACAAATTCGATGGTTTCGGCCAGGAGTCACGCTTCGATTTTGAACACCTGCTTCACCCACCGACTCCCCATAACCACCTGTTGCATATCAAGGATATCCACCTGAGCAGCCTGCTGCGCATTAGCCTGCGTGGTCTCACTTCTGAAGCGAGCGACGGTTACGAATGGTCAATTCCGATCGAGGTGCTGACCGCACTGTCGAAGCGACGCGCCTACGCCTACGGCGGCAGCATCTCAGGAGTCACCGACACCGACAGCGGTATCACCAACAGCGCGATCTTCATCCGCTATCGCCAGAGCCTGTGGCGTGACTGGTTCTTTTTTGACATAACTCCGCAACTTGAGTGGCCGAAAGCCAATGGTCGCAATACCACTGGCAAGATAACTCTCTCTCTCGAAGTCCTGCTATAAGGCACAGTATCAATTTCAATATCTATTAATTCCCGACCTACGTGATCTCGATCGTCTGTTTTTTCATGCATTCCCGCCAGCTTAATACGATCAACTGAGGTGCCATGAAATGAAAAAGCATGACTTCATTATCAGTCCCGGATTCAACTTGTAAGTGCAACTCAACCAAAGCAGCGTCGAAAAACACAAGTTTTGGGGTTACGGAATGGGCTGCAGGGCCTGTTTTTTTTTGGTTGGCCGTCAGCTATCTAGTGGAACATTCTGGTTTGAGGCTTATTCGATCCCGTCACGTTCATCCAGGAGATTCGTACTGCTCTTGTTGTGTCGTTGGCATCCTTGGTGAGCAATTTTGTTTTTCTACAGGCTTCTGCGACCTGGACGGTAACAAAAACAAGTTGGTCGGACATCTGACGTAATTCGTCAACAATATGATTTAAGGGGATTTCTGCAAACGTTTTTGCAACTCTGACAATCTCCGCTCCGCCACTGACAACTGATTAGCGGTCAGTTTTTTCACTACCTCGTTTAACAGGCTCACCTCGGCAATCCCACCGGCAAGGGCATCCATCTTCAACCAGAGATAACTCTCGACAAGATTTTCCGAGGAGGTTCTATCCTGAAAGTAGAGTCTTCCCAAGTGTGCGTATATCTGGTTCTCTCCCTGATTGGCAGCCATCCGATACCAGTTCCGTGCATCCTCCAGGCTTTGGGGAGTCCCTTCGCCTTTTTCGTAAAGACGTCCCATTGCTATCTGGGCCAAAGCACTCCCCTGGGCTGCCGCAAGCTGATACCAATGGTGCGCCTGCTCAAGATCCTTTCCCGTACCCTGCCCCAACCGGTACATCTCGCCCAATAGCGCACGTGCATCTCCGTCCATCTGCTGCGCGGCCAGCAGATTCCAGTGGAAAGCTTCGGTAAATTTCTCACTCTGATAAAAGTGTCGGCCAAGGCGTGCCTGTGAACCACGATCCCCACTTTCGGCGGCATCACGAAAAAGACCGAACAGACGACCCTCGAAATCCGGGCCGGTTAATTCCAGATCATAGAGTTCGCCAAGACGTTTCAGGGAGTTTGTCTCTCCTTGCTGAGCAGCGGTGAGATACCAGCGGATCGCCTCGGCTTGATCCTGCGCCACCCCGACGCCCCTATCGTGCATCTGCCCTAGATAAGCCTGAGATTCAAGATCCCCTTGGCCAGCGGCCTTACGATACCAGGCGGCAGCCTGAGACAGATCGACTCTCACCCCTTGACCAAGTTGGAGCATTCGACCCAAGCGAGCTTGGGCTGCGGCGTGCCCCTGTCGCGCTGCCACCAGATACAAGTCTACGGCCGCAGCCGCTGAACGGGGTGTGCCCTGCCCCGTTTCATGTAGAACACCCAGACGATATTGGGCGGCAGCATCCCCTTGCTGCGCCGCTAAACGGTACCAGTGAAACGCCAGAGATCTGTCTATGGGGACCATCTCCCCGCGATCATAGAGTTCTGCCAGGCGAAGCTGAGCCGCAAGCTCCCCGCCAGTCGCTGCCCGATGGTACCATTTCACCGCCTCTGCAATCTTCGGGGTCACCTCTTGATTGCCTGTTTCCATTATTTCAGCCAGACGTAGTTGTGCCTTGCCGTTTCCCTGCACGGCCGACTTCATATACCAGTGCATGGCATTGTGTGGGTCCGGCTGAATACCGATCCCCAGATCGTACATCCGAGCCAAGCGGAACTGCCCGTCAGGGTTGCCTTTCTGAGCTGCTTGCGCATACAATTCTAGGGCTCGGACCTGATCATGCGCAACCCCTTGACCACTTTCGTATAAGCGGCCGAGTCCTAAAAAAGAACGAGGTTCGCCCTGTTGAACTCCCATACTGTACCATTTTACTGCCTGATCAAAATCAAGGGTTACACCACGCCCTTGCTCGTAAAACAACCCCAGACGAGTCATTGATTCGGGATCGCCCCGCTCGGCGGCCAGTTGATAATAGTGGATGGCCAGTACCATGTTGACCGGTGCCTCTTCCCCCTTTTCAAACAAGCGACTCAAGCGGATCTGCTGGTCAAAATCACCCTGCTCCGCCGCCATGCGGTAGAATCGCAGTGATTCGTCAAAATCCTGCGTTACGTCCTCGCCAACTCCGTAGCTTCGACCTAACCGGAGCTGACTATTGAGATCCCCAGCCTCAGCCGCAAGGCGGTAATACTCCATAGACTTGTCAAGGTCAGGCTTAACCCCATCACCTTCTGCGTAAATACGGCCCATCCATAACAGGGCGTCAATTGCACCCTGTTCAGCTGCGCGGCGATAGAGGGAAAGGGCTCTATCGAAGTCTTGTGCTCCACCCCGACCAGATTCATGCAGGCGAGCCAGGGCGACTGTCGCCTCACCTGAACCGGCCTCGATGGCAAGGGCGTAATAACGCCGGGCATCGACATCGCTCTGGGGTGCCCCCTTGCCAAAGTCGTGCATCCTGCCCAGCCGCAACCAGCTGTCTCGGTCACCCAGTTCGACGACCAACCGATACAGAGCAGTATCCTCGGCCCCGGCCAGGGGCGTCCCGGACTGCAGGGCTCGCTGGTACTCCTTCAGCATGGCTGGAGAAGGTTCGGTCAGCTTCGCGGCGCAACCAGCAAGAACCAACAAGCAGCTCAAGAGTACCAGGGTTTTAATCAGCAGCGTTCTGTTCATTTTCATGTCCTACCATAGTCAGCTAGATGACAATACGCCTGAAGCCTGGCGTCTCTTCGCAATGGCTAGCGAACCTCAATCTATCACCAAAAAACACCGGATTAGCCTAGCGTTACACGTGACAACTATCTATTATGACGGATATTGCAACCCCACACAATTCCCGACAAAGGTAAATATTCATGGCACAAGCCTTTACTCTGTTAATCCTGTTGTTGAGTCTGATCGGCTGTCAGAATGACGGAGCCCGGCCGCTAGAATCAGCCGATTCGAACCTGCTATCAGCCAACAAACCCCGGCTGCTTTTCACGCCGACAGAAGTGCATACCGTCGAACTTCCTTCCGATGCGCTCCCCCTCTGGAGGGTCAATGCGACACCAAAGCCCCCACTGATCTTGCTTTCCGGCGATCCCTTCCTGCAACCGATTCCCGCAGCTCTGCAGGCCGATGCCCGTCGTCTGGCCGCTACCGGAAGTGTACAACAACTGCAAAACAGGGGTCGCTACTATCGGTCCGAGCCGTTGCTGGTCCCGGCTCAAACTCTCAGCGCTGCCATAGACGCCGGTCTTTTTTCCAGCATCTACTGGTGTTTCCCCTCGCAGGCCGGGGTCGAGAGCCTCGACCTGCAACGCTTTCGCGAGCAGATGCGCGACAGCGAAACTTTCAGCGAACAGGAGATAATGGCGATCAGGCTGGAAAATGGTGCCTTCGTCGGCACCCTGCGCGGCCTGCCTTTCAGTGCTCACCACCCGGACGCCCTCCCCAAACTCTCAGAAGCCGCCGTAGTGCATTTCGATCTGACTTATTTTCTCGGGCTCTACAAGGATGAGGTGAGCACCCCGATTTACGACCTACTGGCCGCCACCCTGCGCCGTTTGCAAAAAATCGAGTTCCAGCCCCTTATCATCACCATTTCGAGATCGACTCTCGAAGGGAACCTTTCAACAGACTTCCGCTTTCTAGCTGGTCCTTTGAGCGCGGTTTTACAGAATCCCGCCTTGCTCGAAACCGAGCTGCCCGAAGCCTGGAAACTCCGCGCCGAGGCGCTTTATCAGGCGACCTTCTTCCAGGGGGAAAAAGTTCTCAAACTCTATCAGCAGGCAACTGCTCTGGAGCCGGACAATCCGGCTTGGGCCTTCGATCTGTTCCGTGCCCACCGGGCAGTCAAACAACAGGCTCTAGCCCTGGCGGCACTCGACCGAGCGGTCGCGCTTGATCCGGGCTATGCCGTCGCTTATCTGGAACTGGCCCGCGACGACAAGAGTCCGTCCGGACTGAAACAGCTGAAAAAGGCCGTAGCGGCATTGCCCGACAACCCCTTCATCCTGCTTGAAATGGCCGACATCCACTTGCAACTCGGCCAAAAAGAACAGGCCCTGGCCTTGATCGATGAGTTGCGCGCGCTCTCCTGGTCAGCGATCTACCATCAGGATATCCCCGAGCTGCTGCTGAGCATGGAAAGCACGGCTCAAAGCCTGCTTGGGGATAAGGAACGCCGCCCTACCGCTTCAGATTCAGAAACAGATCAGGTCGCAGAAAATGCCACTGCCGGATCTGCCGGTGAGAAACCCAAACCTCCCGCGCCGCCCTTCCGCGAAACCTTCGAGGAGCAACCACGCATCGCTATCTTCCCACGCATCGGACCCTATCAACCCGAAGAGCATAGCGACGATCTACCCTACTGGAATACCTATATGAAACACCTGGTCAAGAAAACCGGTGTCTTCGCTCGTCCAGACAAGCAGGGCAAAGCCTTCCATCTGCGCAGCATCAAACCGCTCGATTCAGTCGGTTTCTTCATGCCACTGGCAGTAGAACCGGCAACGAGCTACCGGGTCAGTTTTCGCCTGAACGGACAACTCCCCGCCGGGGGGAGTACTGGGGTCGGCATCGCCGAGTTCTCCCACTTTCTCTGGCACGCTGAACAATACCGCCGCTCCCAGGCCGAGCCTTACCTCACCGGTACCTCAGAAGGCCTACGACTCAGCGGTCAATTTCACGATCAGGAGCAATCCTTCACCTTCACCACCGGTCCCGACACTCACATGGTCCATCTCAACTTTTTCCGCGAAGGCACGTTCGACGATTCCACCCTGCTGATCGACGACATCAGCATGGCCCGCATCGAATAAAAGAGGCAAAACAGACTGGGCCACGCAACCCGCTGCATAAAGCAAAAGGGTCGGTTAGAACCGACCCTTTTGCTTTGTAACTCAGATTGCAGTCGAGATCAGCTCAACCAGGGCGCATCTTGCTGCCCAGGACTTGCGGTTCCAGACGTTTTTTATCTCTATTTTCTCTGCCTTGGCTTAATCGACAAGGTACAGCATTCCATCATCACTGCCGAAAAAGACGCCCTGATCCGTCACCAGTGGGCTTGAACGAACCGGACCGGCAGCCTTGAACTTGGCCGCCAACTGGCCATCAGCTACGGAAACGGCGTACAGGTAACTGTCCCGACTGCCGAAATAGACCGTCTCCTCAGTTACCGCTGGCGACGAATCGATCATCCCCTGCGTGGCAAAGGCCCAAAGTGCCTGGCCGGTCTGAGCATTGAGGGCGTAAAGCCGGTCTCCGTCGCAGCCGAAAAAGAGCTTATCACCGCTAACCGCTGGTGAGGAGCGAATCTCGTTACGCGCGCGAAAACGCCAGCGTTCGCTCCCGCTCTTCAAGTCGAGCGCATAGAGATGGCGGTCACGACTGCCGAAATAGACCTTGCCGTCATAAATTGCCGGAGTAGAAGTGATGGCCCGCTTCGCCTTGAAACGCCACTTCTCAGTGCCGTTCCACAGATCAAGCGCCCAGAGGGTGCCGTCGCGACTGCCGAAATAGATGACGCCGTTGAAGACCGCCGCCGATGAATCGACCGCACTCCCAGTCTGAAACCGCCAGCGTTCCTGACCGTCAGACGCATTCAGAGCATAAAAATTACCGTCACGGTTGCCAAAATAAACCATCCCGTTGATCACAGCTGGCGACGAATAGATGCCACCACCTGCGTCGAATCGCCACAATTCACGCCCGGTTCTGCTCTCCAATGCATGGATGATTCCGGCGCGATCACCGAAATAAAGTACCTCTTTGGCGAGCGCCGCTGAAGAATCGATGGCCCCGTCAGACTCGAATCTCCACTTCACTCCCCCTGTGCTCTGATCGACAGAATAAAAATAGTGATCGTTGCTGCCGAAATAGACAGCTCCGCGTTGTAGCACAGGTGTACCCGAAATGGCATAACCGGTCTGGAAGCTCCAGTGAACTTGCTGAAGTGATCCCTGGTGGCTGCTCTCAGCCACGCCGGAACGTTGCAGATCACCGCGAAACATGGTTCCAGCGGAATCCTGCTGACTGCAGCCGCTCAGAAAAAGCAGCAGGCTACTCAAAAGCAGGAATACAATCAGAATTTTATTCTTCATCATATTTGTCATTGTAAAACAATCTCTCACTAAATCTATAGCTGACCGGTCGCGCCTGACAAGACATCTGGAGCGGCAACCGGCTTCGCCGCCAGGATCGACTCTGCCCTATTGTCCCACATCCAGACTGTTCCAGCCGGTTGTAGTGGATGTCTTTTCATGGCAGGTCATTCTCAGCTGCGCCATCTTGCTGTGGCTGCCCTTGGGGCCGACCTGGCCGCCCTGCGCATTCCAGGAGCCGAGTTCAATATCCAGACATTGGCTGATCAGCAGTACCGGCAGCGCAGCGGCATGAGGCGAGTGGCATTTGGAGCAGGTAAAGCTGTGCGGTTTGCTCGTATCCGCGCCGTTTGGATCGGAACCGATACCGGTCGCGCTGTACCAGGTACCGTATTGACCGCCACGAGAGGAAGCGCCGACGGTCCCGCCAAACCATCCGGTATTGCGCGGCGGGGTGCCAGCGGTGTTGCCGTTACCCGGTTCATTACTGGAGAAATTGCTTTTGAACGGCATCGAACCGCTCTCCATCCATTTATCGTTACCATTCCCATTTATCCCATCCTGGGCCGCCATGTAGGCCTTGGACTGTCCGCGCCGAGCGTCGAACAGATTGACCTTGTTGGCGCCGGTACCGCCGAGTACCGCGTTGCTGTGGCCGTTGGTCTGGCCCGAACGCCACATGCTGCTGCCGGTGTAGTAGTCCATATTATCGACATCGGTGCCGTGGCAGAGGGTACAGAGGCCCGCCGTTTCGCCCAGGGTGTCGAAGGCCGGGTCTTTGGTCGGGTAGCCGCTATTGGCATCGATGAAGAAACCGCCGATACGCTGTTCGGTATTGGTAAACAGGCGCGGCACCGCAGTAGCCATGGCCGGGCTGCTGTTGTTCTTGGCAAAACGATTCCCCACGCCAGGGCCGCCGGTGGTCGGGTAGCTGTAACCGGCGATGGGCGGCGCATCGGGACCGTAGGGGTTATCGGTCCAACTGCCGCGCAGGTAGGGCGAACCGGACGAATTGTCGCCCAGCGCCTTGTTCAGGTCGTGGACATCGTGGCAGTAGACACAGTTGATGTCGTCACGCGCCTCGAGCGCAGTATTGCTATGGTCGACCACCCCGCCGCTGACATTGTCGGCGACGCTCGACGACTGCTTGAGCGGATCGAAGTTAACCGAATGCACCGAAACGATGCTGCGGCTGAGCGCATAACTGTTGGAGGCATCGTGCTGGTAGCCATGCTTGAAATGGGCACCCTTGCCATCACTACCGGTCCAGTCGGTGGTCGCCGTGGTCCAACCGGCATCCGAATAGATCCAGCCGAAGTTATAGGAAGGTCCGCTCCAGCCGTCGACCGGGAAGCTACCGTTGGTGTCGCTGTTGCGTCCCCACTCGGAACTGTCTGAGCCGTCTGTCACCCCGTCGTTGGGACCATGGCAGCCCCAGCAGATCTCGGCCTGGGTGGTGCCGCTGGTCGCTGTCCCACCGATATTGATGTAGCCGTGGCCGGTCTTGGTGTAGTCGATCCCCAACTGGGTCTGCATGTTCAAGTTGGTGCCCGAAGCATCATCACGGGTGTTCCAGTTGGTCGGCGGCAACGGCACATTGACTATACCATTGTGGAAGCCGTTGCCGTTATGGCACTGCTGGCAATGGGCGCCCCAGTCGGACA
>JAAXQE010000189.1 GCA_012974425.1 Geopsychrobacter sp. | reverse complement strand
TGCAATATAGGTATGGCGATATGGGCTAACAGCCGCAACCACAATTATGGCAAACGACCTTGTCACTCCCCTGTGGCTCAATCGTTTCAGGAGCAAAAAGGATACGATTGATCCCTCGCTTAAGATCTTCGGCAATATCGCGATTTGCACTGCAACCTATTACGTGGCCCAGGCAGACATTTGAAAAACCGCCCGAGGAGCAGCGCAAGCGAATTGAGTTGAGTACATCAGTGTAGCCGCGGACAGCTATCTCGGAGGATTCGGCAGACTGCTCAAGAGTGATCTTTAAACCCTTAAACTCTTCAGTCAGGGTTGCGAGCATGGCATCAACAGTCGACCAGTCAGACCGGTCTTGCCAATCAGATTCAGGTGCAGAGATGCGTTGATAAAAAACAACCTGCAGTCGAGCGCCAGGATTTGCTGAATCGGACATAGTTTCAATCGATCCAGGAGAGATCCCCGGCGCCTTCACGCAGGACCTCAATCCGGTCGCCGATCAGACTGATAACCGAAGATTCGGTACCCATCGAAACGCCACCATCGACCACCATGTCAACCATCCGCTCCATCTGCGCATCGATCAGATCGGGATCTTCAATAACATCCTCACCTGAGATATTGGCACTGGTTGTTACCAGCGGATGCCCAAGTTCCCGAACAATCATCCGCGATATCGCATTATCTGGAATCCGAATACCAACTGTCTTCTGCCGGGTCGTCAAAGACTCGGGCACGATCTTGGACGCTTCCAGGACAAAGGTATAGGGTCCGGGCAGATGGCGCTTGAGTATCCGAAAGGCAAAGTTACTCACTTCGGCATAGTTTGCAACCTCAGCCAGATCAGAGCAGATAAAGGAGAAGGGTTTGCGCGGGTCACGTTGCTTGATCTGATAAATCTTCTTTATTCCCTTGGGATTGAAAATATCACAACCCAAGCCATATGTGGTATCGGTCGGATAGATGACAACCCCGCCCTGCTTCAAACAATCGACTGCGAGCCTGACAAGGCGTAGTTGAGGATTTTCCGGATTTATTCTGTTCCGCATTTAAGCCTCCAAAAAGAGAGATAATGATGGAAATCTATCGAAGATGCAAAATTATAGCAACATTTTCACGCCGGATACTTCCTTCATCGCGGCATAGATATCGGTAAGCTGTTGATAGTTTTCCAATCGAACCATAATCGAAATCGATTGGTAATTCCCCTTGCCACTGGGACGGATATTGACTGCGTCCTGGTGAAACAACGCATAGCGGCCGACGGCTGCGGATATCCCTGCAGCGAAGCTTTCAGCACCGCTGCCGACAGCCTTAAACGTATAATGACATGGAAAATCAAGCAGATCTTCGGGGTTGACAGGTTCACTCATTTTTTGACACCACTTATTCCGGTATGGCCAAATCCCGCTGCCCCCCGATCGGTTTCAGAGAGCTCATTGACCTCGGTAATATGACATTGCACAACAGGAGAAACTACCAACTGGGCAATACGGTCCCCTGAGGCGATCGAAAAACTCTCCTGACCGTGGTTTATAATAATAATCCCGATTTCACCACGGTAGTCTGCATCAATTGTCCCTGGTGAGTTGACCAGGCTAATACCATGGTGCAGAGCCAAGCCAGAACGTGGTCTGACCTGAATCTCAAACCCGGGTTCTATCGCAACAGCCAACCCCGTCGGCACCAGAACTCTTTCACCAGGAGCAAGGCAAAGCGGTTTCTCTGGCAATGCACAGACATCCAGCCCTGCTGCCAACGCGGTCATATAGGCGGGAAGCACTGCATTTGGTTTGAGTTTTCTGAATTGAATCCCAGGCTTTGCGGGCATGATAATTCCTTCTCTAGAGGGTCAGATCATCAAGGGAAAATGAAAGTTTGCCGACATTTCCAACCGCTTGCAGAGTCAGGGAATCCGCAACGAAGATGTTTCGCGCAACACGGGCGACGGAATCAACATCGACCAGATCAAGACTACTCAGAATCGATTTTAAGGCAGGCTGCGCACCAAAATAAATCTCGTTTCTGGCAATCCTCGACATCCGACTGTCTGATCCTTCCAGGGATAGGAGCAGGTTCCCCTTGATCTGCTCACGTGCCATCGAAATGTCATCGGCCGTAATCTGACCATCCTTCAACGCGCGGAATTGGGCCATTATCAACGCATAAACCTGGTTCAGTTCATCTGCCGCAGTTCCACAGTAAACGACAAGGGTCCCAGCGTCTGAATGACAATTCAGGTAGCTGTAAATAGAATACGCCAGGCCGCGCTTCTCACGCACCTCTTGAAAAAGTCGCGAACTCATACTCGCACCCAATATTGTATTTAGAATTTGCAGAGCGAATCGGTCATCATGGGTTTGAGGTAACGCCTTGCAGCCCAGGCAGAGATGGACCTGCTCCAGGGGCTTTTTAAGAAGATGCGTTCCAGGCTGATAGATTGGCAGGTCACAGCGGACAGGGTCCTGACCAGACGGCAGAGAATTGAAAATCGCAGCGATAGAAGCGCAGAATTGATCATGATCAAGTTGGCCTGCCGCCGCAACAATTACATTTTTACCGAGATAGCGATGACTTAGCAGCTGTTGCAAATCAGCATGGGTTATGGACTCGACACTGGCAGTCTTCCCTAGAACAGGCAACCCTAAGGGATGACGATGCCAGATCTGCTCACTGAAAAGATCATGGATATGATCCTCAGGAGTATCCTCAACCATCGAGATCTCCTGCAGAACGACACGCCGCTCTTTTTCAATCTCTGCAGCATCAAGGTTCGGATTCAGAAGCAGGTCGGAAAGCAGATCTACGGCTTCGCAAAGCCGATGGCTTAAAACCTTGGCAAAATAACAGGTATATTCACGAGCGGTAAAAGCATTGAGGGAGCCACCGAAAGAATCCGCCTCACGGGCTATATCGAGGGCTGTGCGACGCGAGGTCCCCTTAAACAGCATATGCTCTAGAAAATGAGATATGCCGTTTAAGGGGCCTGCTTCGTGACGTGAACCATTCTCAACCCAGAAACCGACAGAAACCGAGTGGACATCTGGCATAAATTCGGTGACGACCCGGATGCCGTTGTTCAGGGTTGTTTTTCTTTGCATGAACCGTCCGAATTAACCTTCTTCAGGTAATGTCTGGTCCAGAGCTTCCTTACGAGACAGCTTGATCTTGCCCTGACGATCGACGCCGATGCATTTCACCAGAACCGTATCGCCCTCATTGAGAACCTCAGTGACAGTGCGAACGCGCTCTTTAGACAGTTCAGAGATATGCACCAGACCGTCGGTACCTGGATAGATTTCGACGAAAGCACCGAACTCCATGATCTTGCGTACGGTACCGTTATAGAATTTGCCGACCTCTGGCTCCTGGGTCAGGTCGCGAATCATCTTGATCGCCAATTTGGCGGCGTCACCATCACTTGATGCGATGTTGATCGATCCGTCATCCTGGATATCGATAGCACAACCGGTCGCATCGATGATGCCACGGATATTCTTGCCACCAGAACCGATAACCGTACGTACCTGATCCTTCTTAACGTGGATCGTGGTGATGCGCGGAGCATATGGAGAGAGCTCTTGGCGTGCAGTCGTGATCGCCTTGGCCATCTCACCCAGAATGTGAATCCGACCTGCGCGAGCCTGATCCAGCGCTCCCTGCATGATCTCTTTGGTTACACCGGTAATCTTGATGTCCATCTGCAGTGCAGTAATACCATTGGCAGATCCGGTCACCTTGAAGTCCATGTCGCCGAGGTGATCTTCATCACCCAGGATGTCGGACAGAATGGCGATATCATCACCTTCTTTGATCAGACCCATGGCGATACCGGCAATCGGCTCCTTAACGGAAACACCGGCATCCATCAGCGACAATGAGGCACCGCAAACAGAGGCCATTGACGATGAACCATTCGACTCCAGAACGTCAGAAACGATGCGGATAGTGTAAGGGAAATCCTCATGCTTCGGCAGGATCTTCGAGGCACTGCGCTCAGCCAGCATACCATGGCCAACTTCACGACGGCCCGGGAAGAGACGCATGCTGGTCTCACCGACACAGAATGGAGGGAAGTTGTAGTGCAGCATAAACTTCTTGAATTCCATGCCTTGGATGTTATCCATGCGTTGTTCATCAGTGCCGGTCCCCAGGGTGGTGGTGACCAACGCCTGAGTCTCGCCGCGCGTAAACAGAGCGCTGCCATGGGCACGCGGCAGAACGCCGATTTCACAGCTGATTGGACGAATGGTGTCCATATCACGGCCATCGATCCGAATTCTATCGCAGGCGACCATCTGACGCACAACCCGCTTCTCGACCGAAGCGAGGATCGTAGAAATCTCCTCATCGCGGCCCTCATATTCAGCTGCGAGTTGTTCCTTGACGACCGCACGGTTATCGGACAGAGCGGCGTAGCGCTCCTGCTTGGTTTGGATCTTAACAAGTTCAGAAATCTTGGCCTCTGCCAGTTCAGTGACCTTGGCTGCCAGCTCGGCATCCACCTCAGGTACAATGAATTCACGCTTGGCATTACCAACCAGCTTTGCCAGCTCGGACTGAACCTCGATCAGAGGCTGGAGAGCCTGGTGGCCGAAGAAGATCGCATCGAGCATCTCCTGCTCGGAGAAGAAATCGGACTCACCTTCGACCATCATTACGGCCTCACGTGAACCAGAAACCACGATTTCGACGTCGCTCTGGGTCATCTGCTCGAGGGTCGGATTTGCAACGAGTTGACCATCGATGCGCCCAACTCGCACTGCCGCAATGGGGCCGGCAAAAGGGATATCAGAGATAGCGACCGATGCCGAAGCGGCAACCATTGCCAGTGTGTCTGGATCGTTTACGCAATCGGCAGAAATGACCGAGGGCATGATCTGGGTCTCAAACAAGTACCCTTTTGGAAAGAGCGGACGCATTGGACGGTCGATCAAACGACAGATCAGGGTCTCACGCTCAGTCGTACCGCGCTCACGCCGGAAAAAAGAACCGGGGATCTTGCCGGTAGCGTAAAACTTTTCAGCGTAGTTTACGGTCAGGGGGAAGAAATCCTGGCCAGCGCGCATCTTCCTTGCGGAAACAGCGGTACATAAAATTTTGGTTTCACCGTAGGTAACAATAACTGCACCATCAGCCTGACGAGCAACCTTGCCCGTTTCAATCGTCAACGGCTGACCGTTGAACTCAATTTCTACCTTTTGATAAGCCATACATGAACCCCTTTTCTGCAGAGCAACCTTCTGCTCAGCGAAAAATAAGCGAGTAAAAAAAGCTTTTGGAGGATGGCCTGAGACAGGACCTGCAGACGCAGATACTCTCTCCGGACAGCCTCCAGAGCTATACGTAAAACCAAAAACAGCATGCTCAAACGAGTGAGCATGCTGCTCTAATTAGCGACGGATACCGAGAGACTTGATAATTGTACGGTACCGTTCTACGTCTTGCTTGATCAAATAATCGAGCAGACGCCGACGCTGGCCAACCATCTTAAGCAGGCCGCGGCGTGAGTGATGGTCTTTTTTATGCGTCTTGAAATGATCGGTCAAATAGATAATCCGATTAGAAAGGAGCGCAATCTGCACCTCCGGTGAACCGGTATCGCCTTCGTGACGCTTATACTCTTCAATAATTTCTAGTTTGCGTTCTGTGCCAAGCACCTGGATTCTCCTTTTAAATTACTTTATGCGCCCCATTATGGAGCGTCTAGTTTAGTCACTAATACAACCAAAATTATCTACCACAGTTAACCTGGGCTGTAAAGTATTAATCACCCTACATCACGACAATTAAAAACACGCATCAATTCAAACTCGCCCCGCTTCAAGGCTTGTCGTTCCGGCGCAAAACGGGCCATGGCCATTAATCGACCAGCAAAAACCAGGCGCACCAGATCTCCAGGCATAACAGAATCTGAAATCGTCAACTCTGATACCAACGGAGCGATCCCGTTATTCAAGCGCAGAGACGCATCTTCGGCAAGTTCCGCTGCCGGATAATCGGAAAGAGCTTCATCTACCGCCATAAAGGCATCAGATCGAATAACATCCTCAAGTACAGACAGCTGATCCAGAGGTAAACAGCGTTCAATCGGGTACTGACCAGTCCGGAGACGACGCAGGGCAATGACATGAGCACCGCAACCGACTGCGTCGCCAAGATCAGCGCAGAGAGTCCGGATGTATGTCCCCTTGGTACACTCAACCTCGAGTGTCACATCGGGGGACTGAACATTGATCAGCTCCAGTGATTCAATCGTCACACGGCGCGCCTCGCGCTCTACGACCTTACCGGCGCGGGCCAGCTTATACAGAGGCACTCCGTCTTTCTTCAGCGCTGAATACATCGGCGGAATCTGCTCGATCTCGCCCCTGAACCTCGTTAAGAGATTTGGCAGAACGGCTGCTAAATCTGAAGGAACAACCTGCGTAGCCAGAACCGTACCTTCGGAATCAAGCGTATCTGTCGTCACACCCAGACGCATCGTCGCACGGTAAGCCTTATCTTCGGCAAGAAGAAACTGTAAAAGCTTGGTCCCCTCCCCTATAGCAACCGGCAACACCCCGGTCGCCAGGGGATCCAGGGTACCCGCATGGCCGACCTTACGGGTCTGGAACAGACGACGCACGTGACGCACCACATCATGGGATGACAGACCAGACGGCTTATCGATCAATAAAAGTCCATGCATTAATTTAATTCAGAAGTTTTTCAAGCAAGAGGTGAACCTGAGGGATAACCGACTCAAGAGAACCTGAGATCACGCCACCAGCAGCATTCTTATGACCACCGCCGCCAAGCTGGCCTGCCAGATGTCCCACATCAATATTCCCACGCGACCTGAAACCGACCTTGACCGTCTCCAGGTCTACCTGGCGGAAGAATACAGCAACCTCAACCCCAGAAATTGCGCGCGGATAATTAACAAAACCATCGGTATGTTCGAGCAATGCTCCGGAATTGCTTAGCATCTCAAGTGACATGGCTACAGAGGCATACTTTCCGTCCGAAGAGACATGTAGCGTCGTTAAAACCTGAGACAGAAGTCTCATCCGCTCTGGTGGCTGGCTCTCGTAGAGCGCACTGGCAACCTCCCAGGGATCGATACCGAGCGCAACCAACTCTCCCCCCACCGCAAAGGCTTCAGGGTTGGAATTCGCATAGCGAAACGAACCGGTGTCCGAAAGAAGCGCCGTATAGAGAGGGAGTGCAATATCAAGATCAAGCGTAAGTTCACAGGCCTTGAGCACACGCAGGACCAGAACGGCTGTCGCAGCCGCTGAGGTATCGAGATAACAGATGTTTCCAAAATCTGAGCCGGGATGATGATCGATGTTTATCAGGATCGGGGCCCGCTCAGAGACAGGATCGACGGTCCTGCCTAGATCACCGGCATCCAGCACAAAAACAACATCAAAATCTGGCTGACCAGAAAGATCCGAAACGAGTCGATCTGCACCAGGCAGAAAACGGAAAGTGTCCGGCACGCCATCGGCATTATACGCGACAACATCCTTCCCGAGCTTTTCGAGACCAAGCATCAACCCCAAGGTCGAGCCTATGGCGTCGCCATCCGGACTTGAGTGGGCACAGACCAGAAAGCGTTGCGCAGTCATAATCTGCTGTGCAATTTCAGCTACCATGTTACCCATCGTGACTGGTCCCACGCAGGAGCTCCTCGATCCGACGTCCTGTATCTGAAGAACTATCGTATTCAAAGCGCAGTTCAGGCATGTGGCGCAGACGCATCTCCTTGCTCAACAGACGACGAACAAAGGGGGCAACCTTGGCCAGACCCTCAGAGGCCTCCTGCTTTTGCTCCTCATCTCCGAGGCAAGTATAAAAGATACGCGCAATACTCAAATCACGCGTAACGCTGACCTCAGTGAGCGTGATCAAAGCGACACGCGGGTCCTTGATTTCACCACTCAACAACAGCTCGGAAATCACCTTGTGCATCTGACCGGCAACACGTTCTGGGCGGAAACTACTCAACTATTCATCCTGTCGCTGTGGCAAGCCCAACCTTAAAGGCTGGTCTTAACCTCTTCCATCTCAAAGACTTCGATAATATCGCCGACCTTGATGTCGTTAAAGTTCTCAAGCCCGATACCACACTCGTAACCCGATGCAACCTCCTTAGCGTCGTCCTTGAAACGCTTGAGAGAATTAAGCTTCCCTTCCCAAACGACGACGCTGTCACGCACCAGGCGGGTCTTGGCATTGCGCAGAATCTTGCCATCAGTGACGTAGCAACCGGCAATGGTGCCAATTCGCGTAACATGGAAGGTCTCTCGCACTTCGACTCGGCCAAGCTCTTTTTCGCGCAGAGTCGGAGCAAGCAGGCCCTCCATCGCATTACGAACATCGTTCACAGCATCATAAATAACACTATAGAGGCGGATATCAACCTTCTCACTCTCAGCGAGGGCCTTGGCCTTGACTTCCGGGCGAACATTGAAGCCAAGGACGATCGCATTCGAAGCGCTTGCCAGGGTCACATCCGATTCAGTCACACCACCAACACCAGTATGGATGACATTGAGTCGGCAATTATCGGTCGAAAGCTTTTCCAGAGTTTCACGGACAGCCTCAACGGAACCCTGAACATCGGCCTTAACGATAACGGCCAACTCCTCAACCGTACCCTCCTCCATCTTAGCGAAGAGCTGCTCGAGAGAGACCTTGCTCGTCCTAGAGAGCGCAATTTCACGCAGCTTCTGCTGACGATGGTTCGAAACCTCACGTGCCGTCTTCTCACTATCAACGGCGTGAAACAGATCACCGGCATCAGGCACACCAGCGAGTCCAGTAACCTCAACCGGGAAGGCAGGCCCGGCTTCCTTGACCGCCTTGCCAGCGGCATTCGTCATCGAGCGAACGCGACCGAACTGCATACCGGCAACGATATGATCACCGACTTTAAGGGTCCCATCCTGGACCAATACGGTGGCGACTGCGCCGCGGCCTTTATCCAAACGCGCCTCTACGACGGACCCACGGGCGTTCTTGTCAGGGTTGGCTTTTAACTCGAGAACCTCTGCCTGGAGCAGAATCATTTCAAGCAAAGTATCAAGGTTCGTCTTGGCCTTAGCCGAAACTTCGACAAAAATAGTATCGCCACCCCAATCTTCAGGGACCAGTGCAAACTCAGTCAATTCCTGCTTAACACGATCAGGACTAGCCTCCGGCTTATCGACTTTATTAATGGCCACAATGATCGGAACACCAGCAGCCTTGGAGTGGCTGATCGCCTCCTTGGTTTGCGGCATCACGCCGTCATCAGCAGCAACAACCAGAATAACAATATCGGTTACACCTGCACCACGCGCACGCATGGCGGTAAAGGCCTCGTGACCCGGCGTGTCAAGGAAAGTGATCTTGCGACCCTCCAACTCGACATTATAGGCACCAATATGCTGGGTAATCCCACCGGCCTCACCCTCAGTTACATTTGCCTGACGGATAGCATCGAGCAGACTTGTTTTACCGTGATCAACGTGACCCATGATCGTAACAACAGGAGGCCGAGGCTGTAAGTTGCCCTCCAGCTCCTCAGTGACTTTCTCACCGGAAGAGGCAGCAAGCACCGTATCTTCATCAAAAGCCACATTCTCAACTTCGTATTTGAATTCAGTTGCAACCAGTGCTGCACTTTCAAAATCGAGAGGATGATTGATCGTAACCATGGTCCCCTGACGCATCAATTCGGAAATGATCTCTTTAGCCTTGATCCCCATCCGCTTGGCCAATTCACCAACCGTGATCGAATCCGTAATGCGAATGACCCGCTTGATTGCCTTACTCAATGTAATTTCGGTCTTACGCAGAGACTTATCGCCCTTTTTCACCTTGCGACGTTGGCCCATACGTGCCGGTTCAAAGACCTCGACACTTTTGCCACGACGTGAGACGCGACCATCGGCAGGGGCCTCATTATTGCGCCGGGTTTTCTTCTTGCTTCTTTTGCGCGTGTCCTCTTTTTCAGAGGGCGGAGCAACTGGTGGCGCCATCCCTCCGGCAGCAGGACGTTGACCGGGACGCTGACCGGGTGCTGGACGCTGACCGACTGCTGGACGCTGACCGGGTGCTGGACGCTGACCGGGTGCTGGACGCTGGCCGGGTGCAGGACGTTGACCAGGTGCAGGACGTTGACCCGCAGCGGGTCGCTGACCGGGAGCCGGCC
>JAAXQE010000129.1 GCA_012974425.1 Geopsychrobacter sp. | reverse complement strand
AATCAACTTGACAAGTTTCAACTTGAACTCTTCCGTAATATCGAATTGCAGCGCACAGGCGTTCTCTTGCGCCCTAACGACAACAGCCTCAATCTCGGCGTTGTTTTCATCACCCAAAAAATCAAGACAGAAAACAACCCTGTCACCCAGAGACAACCCAAGGGTTGTGTCAGCCATGGAGCAGCCTCCAGTGGAGATATTCATAATGGTAGCTTCACCGGTGGCTTCTCCGAGCCTATATTTGACCGGTCGCGGCTTGATGTTAAAGCGTAGCGCCGATCGTTTTGACAGTACTGGCTCGGTTGCGGACATATGCGCTCCACCTGATCCTAGATTTTCACGACCTTGGCGATGGGGGGGGATAGTAGTGGTCAATATTAATAGATACTAAAACTAGGGCAGACCAACGTCAACTTACGAGGTCGACTATGGGTCAGAACGGTATCCAAGCCTTGAGCGAGGCTAGATCTAAGTGTCCAGGCTGGACAATCGTCTGCTTGAGCGCACATAGCTTTTGTGCCTAGAAATTCGGACTGTGCTTCTAACTGGGATGGACAATGGCTGGTTCGCAATGTTAATGTTGCTAACGGGGAGAGCAGTGCTAACATTGACACCATAGACAGTAGGAATAGCTAACAATGACAACAATCGATAATGTGATCCGTCGACTAATTGAAGCATCCGGAGCAAAGACTCAGGCAGAAATGCTTAGAATTCTTGGATTTTCCGGAGCCACCGCCAGCACATGGAAGAAACGCGGGGAGATGCCGGAGGGTAGCCTCAAAAGAGCCTCAATCGCTTGCAATGTTAACCTGGAATGGCTATCGACCGGCGAAGGCGAAATGCGCCCAGGTGAAGCAACCGACAAGGCCGCAGACCTGAAAATCCTGCGCGCCGTCATCGAAGCCGTCGAAGAACAGCTGCAGGGCGAAGGGAAGAATCTGGGCCCAGCCAAAAAAGCCGAACTGATCGCCACGCTCTATGAAATGTTTGCAGAAGAAGATAACAAGCAAGTAGACAAAAAAACCGTCGCCCGGCTGATTCGGCTGGCGACATAATCGTTCCAGAATTTACGCGACTCTGGTTAAAGACGCGTTAAATGGAGAACCCGCCGGATCTTCTGCCGGGGGGGAACAACCCAAGTTCGCTGTCAGAGTTGAGGATGCGGATGAGCTGCGTAATGCGTTGGTCAAATTTTCACCCCCCTTAGATGGTTTAGCAGGGAAGCGTTGGGGTGATTTGCTCATCTGTGAGCACCGGGCGCTTGAGATCATCAAGGATGCAGGAATTGCGGCTGCCAGTAGTCGTTTCCTTGAGGCTGACAACCGCGTATTGCTTGAAGTGGACCGCTTCGACCGAATCGGCAGACTGGGGAGGTTGTCTGTTTTTTCTCTACGCGCGATCGACAGTGAATTTACTGGCATCGGGGATGACTGGGCAAAGTGCGCTCTGGGGTTACTAAAAGAGGCTGTTATCTCAGCGGAAGATGCAAGAAAATTGCGTTGGCTGAAGGTCTTTGGAACTCTTATTGGCAATACGGATATGCACTTGGGCAATCTATCCCTTATGCGTGTTGGGCCAGGTTTTTATACCCTGGCACCAGTCTATGACATGCTGCCGATGCTCTATCGCCCAACATCAGGAGAAACGCCGCAGCGTGAGTTTGTCCCAGGAGGACTGACCCGCGACACGGCAGATGTTTGGGCTGGTGCATTGCAAAGTGCCCTGCAATTTTGGAATACGACTGTGACTGAGCCAGGACTTTCAGAGGAGTTCAGAACAATCTGCAGGTGTAACCTTGAGGTTTTACTTAGACTCGAAGCTGGTCCAAGAATTATTTCTTGAAATTTGTCAGAACTTCTCTGCTTGGAAAAGGGGACTGATTTATTTACCAGTTTTTCTCGGTCTGCTTGTCCTCATAACTCATTCCTTCGCGCCGGATTCTGCTCACTCTCGTCCCCAAAAGACTTTCCCCCTGGTCTTCTGCCCCCTTTGGATTACCGTCCCCAAAATAAACTCTAGAAAGGTAGCGTTCCGCTCGGTATCACACTAGCTGAGCGTTTTTTTTGCGTTCTTGACTTACGCATAACTTACGCATATGCTTTTGGTCGTCATCAGGAGGCCAAAAATGAGCCCAATCACTCCAAAACAAAAGAAGATCCTCGACTTCATCGAGACGCACATTGAAAGGGAGGGCTACTCGCCCTCTCAGCATGAAATTGCGCGTGCTTTCGGCTATAAATCTCTGGGTACGGTGCAGAACTATCTGGTTCGTTTGGAGCGTGAGGGAGTTCTGGCGAAGGATTGGAACGCCAAGCGCGGCATGCGGGTCCTGCGTTCCAAACTGAACAGTTTCGAGTTGCCGTTGGCTGGAACTGTTGCTGCGGGCAGGCCAATTGAGGCGGTTGAGACACCCGACAGTATCGAGGTGCCATCTTCCATGGTGGGTCTCGGTGATAACTTTGTGTTGCGTGTTCAGGGGGACTCCATGGTCGGTGACGGCATCATGGATGGCGACTATGTGGTCGTGCGCAAGCAGGCCTCTGCTGAAAATGGCCAGACTGTGATCGCCTTGATTCGTGAGGAGGCAACTGTCAAGCGTTTCTACCGCAAGGGGCAGCATATCGAACTGCATCCCGCCAACCCGTCGATGCAGCCGATTCTGGTTGAGAATGAAGAGAACTTTCGCATTGAAGGAGTCGTGGTGGGAGTCATCCGCCATTGTCTGTAAATGATGGAACGCGACATTCTGCATCTTTCGATTCCGGCTTTCGCTATCGCCTTGGCCCGGGTGGTCGACTCGTCATTACGCGGGCGCCCTGTTGTCATTATTCCCGGTCACTCCGACCGCGCCCTGGTTCAGTCCGTCTCCCCTGAAGCCAGGTGTGATGGTGTCTTTGAAGGCATGCCCGCCTTTCGCGCCCGTCGTCTTTGTCCTTCTCTCGTCCTATTGCCACCGAATCCCGAACTGATCGCAAAGGGAACCAAGAAACTGCTTGAGATCTCTGGCAGCTACAGCCCTATCTTGGAGCCGACCGTCCATGGTCGCATCTTTCTGGACCTCACCGGCTGCCGCCGCTTGTTGGGTACCGGCCGTGACGTTGCCGCTCGGCTGGATAAGGAGATTGCTACGCGGTTGCGACTTAAAGGAGCAATCGGGGTTGCGGGGAACAAGTTGGTCTCGCGCATCGCCTCTGGCTATCTGGAAAAACCGGGGGTATGCGATGTCCTGCGTGGGGCCGAGCGGACCTTCATCGGGCCGCTGCCGGTCTCGGTGCTGCCGGGTATCGGCCAGGCGCGCGAGTTGACCCTGATG
>JAAXQE010000094.1 GCA_012974425.1 Geopsychrobacter sp. | reverse complement strand
CCACAAAGGCAATACTGATAATGGTTGTCGGGTAGGTCATGGCGCTCTTGACCTGCTTCTTGAGCTTGAGAGACTTCTCTATGTAAGCCGCCAACCGGTTCAAGATGGTATCGAGGATACCACCGACTTCACCGGCGGCGACCAGATTGACATAGAGTTCATTGAAAATCTTGGGGTGCTTGCCAAGGGCTTCGGCGAAGGTTGAGCCCGACTCGACATCTTCTTTAATTTGTACCAACGCGGTCTTGAAGGTTTTATTCTCCTGTTGACTGGAAAGGATATCGAGGCACTGAACCAGTGGCAGACCAGCATCAATCATGGTCGAAAACTGACGGGTAAAAACGACGAGATCCTTGGTCGTGATCTTTTCCTCAAAACCGGGAATCTTGATTTCCATATCGAAACCGCCGCCGCGCTGCTTGATCTTGCCCGGCAGAATCCCCTTACGACGCAATTGGGCCGCTACAGCCCCTTCGCTAGCCGCTTCCATATCGCCCTTGATATTCTTTCCATCGCGGGAACGCCCGCTCCAGGAAAACTTGGCCATCGATTTACCCCTTTCGGAATCGGTAGGTAATCAGCTTCAATACTTCACGCCACCTGACGGCGCCATAGCCTGTTGCCGTTTTAAAATGGCAGCCGGATTAGCAAACATATTCCGCAACTCTTCGACATCTGAAGATCTGGTCAGCGCAACCTCTTGCGTAATCTTGCGCTCATTAACCAGCATAAAGAGCGCCTGATTCATGGTCTGCATTCCGAACTTATCCTGACCTATCTGCATCTGAGAGTAGATCTGGTGGATTTTATCTTCACGAATAAGGTTGCGGATCGCCGGATTGGGCACCATGACTTCAAGGGCCATGGAACGCCCCGAGCCTGAGGAGTTCTTTATCAGGGCCTGCGACATGACGCCCTCGAGGACAAAGGAGAGCTGAGTTCTTATCTGGGATTGCTGGTTGGTTGGAAAGACATCGACAATCCGGTTGATCGTCTGAACGCAGCCGTTGGTGTGCAGGGTTGCAAAACAGAGATGGCCGGTCTCGGCAATCGTTAAGGCGGCCTCTATTGTTTCCATATCACGCAGTTCACCAATGAGAACAACATCCGGATCCTGGCGCAGAATATACTTGAGCGCCTTGCGGAAAGTCTGGGTGTCGGCACCGACTTCCCGCTGGTTGACCAGACATTTCTTATGCGGGTGAAGATATTCGATCGGGTCTTCGATGGTAATAATATGTTCGGCGCGCTCGATATTAATTGCATCAATAATTGCGGCCAGGGTGGTTGATTTGCCGCTCCCGGTCGGGCCGGTTACCAGGACAAGACCGCGGGGCTTTCTTGACATCTCTTTGACGACAGCTGGCAGCCCGAGCTCATTGAATCCCTTGATTTCAAACGGGATCGCCCGAAAAGCTCCGGCGACAGCGCCGCGCTGCATAAAGATGTTGCCACGAAAACGCGACAGGCCCTTGACGCCAAAAGAGAGATCCAGCTCGTTCTCTTCTTCAAAGGTCCTCTTCTGGGCATCGGTCAGGACACTGTAGCAAAGCTTTTTGGTTTCGGCAGGCGACATCTTTTCAGCATCCAGAACGACCATTTGCCCGTCAATCCGGATCAACGGAGCGGTTCCGGTTGAGATATGCAGATCAGATGCCCCTTTTTCGATCATCGCCTTAAGTAGCTGGTGCATATTGAGCATGGTATTCTCTTTATCCCTCTGTGTAGAAGTAACCTGCAACGACCGAGAATCAAACCAACCTCTGTCATTTCTAAAACGGTGTCTGAATCAATTATCGCTGACGGTACAGCGCAGAACCTCTTCCAGGGTGGTTACCCCTTCGATAAACTTGGTCAATGCCGACTGACGCATGGTTTTAACCCCGAGGCGCATCGACTCCTGTTTGATTTCAGCGGTATTCGCCCCGGAAAGGACCATCTCCTTGATCTCCTCAAACATCGGCATAACCTGATAGATGCCGATCCGCCCCTTGTAGCCGGTATCGTTACAGATCGAACAACCGCGGCCCTTGTAGGTCACAAAAGACCCGACCTTGTCGGCCGGGACGCCAGCCTCAATCAGCGCATCCTTCGAAAGCTCTTCGGGTTCCTTACATTCGGAACAGACGCGCCGGCCGAGGCGTTGGGCAGAGATGAGATTAACGGCTGAAGCGACAAGAAAGGGTTCAATCCCCATGTTGAGCAGACGATTGATGGTACTCGGCGCATCATTGGTGTGCAGGGTGGAAAGGACCATATGCCCGGTCAGGGCAGCCTTGACCCCGATTTCTGCGGTCTCAAAATCACGGATCTCACCGATCATGATGATATCGGGGTCTTGGCGCAGAAAAGCCCGTAGAGCAGCGGCAAAATTCAGGCCGATCTCTTCATGCATCTGGACCTGATTGATCCCGGCAAAGTTGAATTCGACAGGGTCTTCGGCGGTCGAAATATTCTCACTTATCTTGTTGAGCTCCGACAACGCGGAATAGAGTGAAACCGTCTTGCCACTGCCGGTAGGTCCGGTAACCAGAACCATCCCAAAGGGCTTATGAATCTCTTTTTTGAAATAGCTAAGCGCCTCTGGCTCGTAACCGAGCTTGGTCATATCAAGCTGCAGATTACTCTTGTCGAGCAAACGCAAGACGACCTTCTCACCAAAGAGGGTCGGCAAACAGTTGACCCGATAGTCCATCTCAACGCCGCGGCCCATCTTGATCTTGATCCGGCCATCCTGCGGCAGACGGCGCTCGGCGATGTCCATAGTCGCCATAATTTTAATTCGGGAGGTGATCGCGTTCTTCAATTTCTTGGGCGGCTTCATCACCTCATAGAGCACGCCATCAATCCGGTAACGCACCCGAAAAACATGCTCATAGGGCTCGATATGAATATCCGAGGCCTTCTTCTTGATCGCATCGGTCAGAATCAGATTGACCAGTTTGACAACAGGAGCATCCTCGCTGGCCTTCTCGAGTGACCCTGCATCCTCAAGTTCAGAATCTTCAACCAGCTCGAGGTCATCGAGGCTCTCAAGGTCACCCATAACATCGGCCAGCGATGAACTCTGGTCGTAGTACTTGTCGATCGCAGCCTTAATGGCCGCTTCCGCCGCCACAACGACCTCGACATTGAAGCCGGTCATGAATTTGATATCATCGATAGCGAAGATATTCGAAGGGTCAGCCATCGCCACAATCAAGGTGGCTCCTGCACGATTTATCGGAATCATCTGGTATTTCTGAGCAACTTCGGCAGGGACTACGGCGATAATTTCAGGTTCGACATCGAATTCGGCGAGATTGATCGAAGGAACACCATAATGCTTGGAGAGGAAGGTCGCCAGGTCAGATTCCTGGATATATCCCAGCTTGATCAAGGCCGCACCCAGGCGCGTCCCTTCAAGCTTTTGTGCATCGAGTGCTTTTTTCAACTGCTCATCTGAAATCAGTTGATTACGGACCAGAAGTTCCCCTAGACGATTTGTACTCATTGCAAACCCGGCCCCTCCATTAGGAATTATTTTCCTCACGTATGCGCTGCAGACAGTTTCTCATCAGCCCTTTCTCAGGCCGCACATTGAACCACAGAAAAAAAGCCTCCTCCCCCTGCCCTGCCAGCATCCCAAGGCCATCGACAGCAACATGGCCACGTAGCCTGGCAGCAGCAACAAAGGGGGTCTCAACGGGCGAATATACCATATCGTAAACAGATGCACTAGTTTTGATCTTAGCCAGCGGACAGAAGGTGATCTCTTCGCCACCAAGTCCAATTGAGGTGGTATTAACCACCAAATCAGCACGGACCAAGTCATCCACAAAACCTGCTTCATTCAAGCCATGGGCCCTAATGCTCTGTGATGGAAAAGCATGGGAAATTCTTCCAACCAGATCCTCCGCCCGTTCCTTGTTGCGATTCACGATAGAAAGATCATTCACGCCCGAACGCAGCAATGCCACAGCTGCAGCACGACAGGCTCCCCCCGCACCCAGCAAGAGGATACTCTTGCCCGCAGGCTCAAATCCGAGATCCTCGCGAACAGACTGGAGAAAACCGAGACCGTCAGTATTAAAGCCGACCAATTCAGCATCGTTCTGGACAACGGTGTTGACCGCCCCGATCAACGCGGCATCAGGGTCGACCCTATCCAGCAAGGGCATGATCAGCTGCTTATGTGGCAAGGTGATATTCACTCCGCCAATCTTCAAGGCTCGCATCCCGGCTACGGCAGCAGCCAAATCTTGCGGTGCTACGTTAAATGGAACATAGGCAGCATCAATTCCCGCAGCCCTCATTGCCAGATTCTGCATGGCAGGAGAGAGCGAGTGAGAAACAGGGTCACCGAAAATTCCGAAAATACGTGATTTACCACTTAGTTCAAACATCACTTACAACCCGCCAAATATTCTTCATACTGAATTATCTTTGCGCCACTCAGCAAGCGTCGTCCCTCATTGACATCCCGATTGATCGCAGCCTTCAAACTATCACTATCGGAAAACTTTTTTTCCCCACGTAAACGCGCGACAAAATAGAGGCGCAACTCCTTGCCATAGAGATCACCCTCAAAATCGAGCAGATAAACCTCTATCGTCGAATTGCCTGGACCAAAAGTTGGCCGACAACCCAAATTGACCAACCCCTGATACTCAACACCACCCAGGCGGACAATAACGGCGTAAACACCTGGTGCCGGGAGTTGCTCCTTCCGGGTTGAGATATTTGCCGTCGGAAATCCGATGCCACGGCCGCGCTTCTCGCCGCCAACAACCACTCCTGCGAGGGTATAATGTCGGCCAAGCAGGGCAGGAATCCTATCTACACAACCAGCGATTAAGAGTTCTCGAACACGGCTGGAACTGTACGGCAGTCCATCCGCACCAACAGGCTGCAAAACATCAACACTGAATCCGTACTTTTCGCCTTGCTCGCCGAGAAAGTCGCCCGTGCCGTTGCGATTTCGCCCAAAAGCATAATCATAACCGACCACGATCGCGCGAACGCTCAACTGTCCCACCAGCACATCGCGTACAAAATCCTCAGCCCCACAGGAGGCGATATCCTTCGTAAACGGAATAGAGGCCAAAATATCAACATGGGATGCAGCGATCAAGCGTGCCTTCTCTTCTGGCGTATTCAGCAAGAGCGGGGCCCGGTTCGGCATCAAGATTTTTAGAGGATGGGGCTCAAAGGTGTAGACAAGCGACTTCGCATCAAGCTCATGAGCTCTACGCACCAACATCCGAAAAATATCTCGATGCCCTAGATGTATTCCATCAAAGTTTCCCAGAGCGACTGCTGTACCCTGCTCCAGACCCTCAATAGAAGAAAGATTATCGACAACCTGCATAAAAAACCTACCCACAATAAACAGACAAAGAACTTGAGATCATTAATTTTCCAATGATATTAGCAGCAATACAATAAGGACAAAATAAAAAAATCGGCCGAATCGGATCGAACAATTGAAATGAGCATTACCTGCTTGGAATCCTCCCTGGCCAACTGCTATCCTTAGATGGGACTCAGTTTAAATGCATAGTCAAGGATAGCCTGTGACCATTCATTCAAATTTCTATCGCGGGACAACTCTATTGCTCATTATTTTTTGCATCCTGAGCATTTGCGGTTGCGCTTCGTCAATGAGCAAAGAACAATCAAGTGCCGCAGATGAAGAGGTCTATATTGATTTAAAGCAAGGATTCTCAGTGGTTGTGCCATCGGCATGGAAACGTGAACGCTTACCGGTCTCTTCACCACGCCACCAGCCTAACATTGTCGAATGGCGGACAAGCAGTAAAGATGGCTCAAATACCTTTAAGGTCAAAACGATCAGCCTCAAGGCCCCCGTTTCGCGCGAGGAATATCTTTCGACCCGGGAAGAAGAGCGCTTCAAGCTCGTGGAGGATACCCCACAAAGCATACTGCACCCTGCAGGGCCGGCAGCGCGTTGGGAGTGTGAAGATGAGATTGGCAATATCATTCTGCTCACTATCGAGGGGCCCGAGTATATCTACATCCTCACAGGTAAGGTAGCTGCTGAAAATTCCGCACAAATTCTTCCGACAGTCGAAAAGGTGATCTCCAGCTTTTCGATTTTGTAATACCGAATTTCTCGAGGAAGCGTCGCCAATGACACGCCTGCACACAGCCGAACTGATCAGAAGATACTACCAGACGAACCCGGCCGCCCACGAACTGCTGCTGGAGCATAGCCGTTTGGTTACGCGTAAATCCTTGAAAATTGCCCGCGCGCTCTCCAAAAAGATCGCAGTAGATCTTGATTTTATTGCAGAAGCCGCGATGCTGCACGACATCGGCATGCTATTCACCCAGGCTCCCGACCTGCACTGTTTTGGCGACCTCCCCTATCTGGCGCATGGCATCATGGGACGGGACATCCTGCTGGCGGAGGGCCTGCCACGGCATGCGCGGGTCTGTGAACGTCACACCGGTATCGGCCTTACTGCCGCAGAGATCATCGCGCAAAAACTTCCCCTGCCCGCTCAAGACATGCTGCCGGAAACCCTGGAGGAAAAAATTATCTGCTATGCCGACCTCTTCTTCTCGAAGAACAGTCGCGACCGCAACCGCGAGAAGACCCCGCTTGAGGTCAGACAGGGCCTGATCCGTTACGGCAAGGAGAAAGCCGAGGTCTTCGACCGCTGGCATCAACTGTTTGAGCTTGAGACCGAAATGGGCTTAACTGATGACTGACTGGTTACAGCAATTTGTCACAATCCTGCCAGAGGGAGAGGCCTATCTGGTCCTGATCCTTCTCATTGCACTTATCGAATCGCTCCCCGTCCTCGGTCTGGCCATGCCCGGCAGCACCCTGATTGTCCTGGCTGGCTTTCTGGCGGCTCACGGCAAGGGGGATATCCTTCCCCTTATCCTCTTCAGCACCTCAGGTGCTTTTCTGGGCGACTTCATCAGTTACTGGCTAGGAGGGCGCCTGGGCCAAAGGCTGGTGCGGACGCCCTGGCTGATGAAACGCCAGAAAAAACTTCACGAAGCTGAAATCTTCTTCTCGGAGCACGGCGGCAAGAGCCTGTTCTACGCCCGCTTTCTGGGTCCGCTCCGCGGCACCATCCCCTTTCTCGCCGGGATATCGCGCATGCAAAGCGACTTCTTCTGCAAAACAACCCTGCTGAATTCTGTGCTCTGGGGGATCGCCTATCCCGGGCTTGGCTACCTGGGGGGCGAAAGCTGGCAACGCACCAGCGACCTGAGCAGTCGTCTCGGCCTGCTGATTCTTCTGGCGCTGTGCGCCAGCCTTTTCCACTTCTGGCTGAAACGCAAAACCCGTTAAAAAAAAGCCGCCTCAAAAGAGACGGCTTTTTTCATATCAGCATTTCTAGATTTTCCTAAACTGTTTTTTCGTATCCGTCCATCTCATCGAACTGCAGGTACTGATAGATGCTGTCAGCCTTGGGCGCGACCTTCTCTTTGTAGACCGCGAGATACTCGGCCGGAGTCGGCAGCTTGCCCATGGTCGAGGTAACCGCACCGAGCTCAGCGGAGCCGAGATATACCTGGGCGCCGTTCCCGATCCGGTCATCGAAGTTCCGGGTACTGGTGGAGAACATGTTGACGCCGTCCGGCACACGGGCCTGGTTGCCCATGCAGAGCGAGCAACCGGCGATTTCGAGACGGGCTCCCATGGCACTGAAGACCGAGAAGATAGCCTCTTCCTTGAGCTTGGCCTGATCCATGCGGGTCGGCGGGCAGACCCAGGTCCGCACGTTCGGGTTGAACTTCTCGCCCCGCCAGATCTCGGCAGCAGCGCGGAAGTGCCCGATGTTGGTCATACAGGAACCGAGGAAGATGTCCTGAATCGGGGTGCCCTGAATATCGGAGAGCAGCTTGACATCATCGGGGTCGTTCGGGCAGGCCAAGATCGGTTCAGTGATCTCTGCCAGGTCGATCTCGATCACCGCAGCGTACTCGGCATTGGCATCGGCGCGGAGCAGTTTGGGATCCTTGAGCCATGCGTTAACCGCATCGATCCGGCCCTGCAGGGTCTCTGGATCCTGATAACCCTCTTCGATCATCTTCTTCATCAGCGCAACGTTGGAGCGCAGGTAGGTACAGACGCTCTCTTCCGACAGCTGGATACAACCGGCAGCGGCAGAACGCTCGGCAGCGGCGTCGGTCAGCTCGAAGGCCTGCTCAACCGAGAGGTTCGGCAGACCCTCCATCTCCAGAATTCGACCATTGAAGATGTTGACCTTGTTCTTCTTCGGCACGGTCAGATGACCCTGCTTGATGGCCCAGTAAGGGATGGCGTTAACGGCATCACGCAGGGTGATCCCTTCGTTAAGCTCACCGGTAAAGCGAACCAGGACCGACTCGGGCATATCGAGGGGCATGAAACCGAGCGCACCGGCAAATGCGATGAGACCGGAACCAGCCGGGAAGCTGATACCGATCGGGAAACGGGTGTGTGAGTCGCCACCGGTACCGACGGTATCGGGAACCAGCAGGCGGTTCAACCAGCTGTGAATGACCCCATCACCGGGGCGCAGCGGCACACCGGCACGCTCGGCGATGAATTTGGGCAGGTTGGCATGCATCTTCACATCGGCAGGCTTCGGATAAGCGGCGGTGTGACAGAAAGACTGCATGACCATTGGTGACTTGAAGCGCAAGCAAGCCAGTTCCTTGATCTCATCCGCGGTCATCGGGCCGGTGGTATCCTGGGAACCAACGGTGGTCATGATCGGGGCGCAGGAGGAACCAGGCAAAACACCCGCAGAACCACAGGCGCGACCAACCATCTTCTGCGCCTGGGTGTAGCCCTGATCGACCTTAGGGGCAATGGTTGCCGATTCGGCAAAGATATCGGTCTCACCTAGGCCCAAGGCCTCGCGGGCCTCCTTGGTCACGGCACAACCGATGATCAATGGAATGCGGCCACCGGCGCGGAACTCATCAGGTACGGTATCCGGCTTGATCTCGAAGGTCGAAACAACCTCACCCGCTTCGCTGGTCACTTCACCCTTGGCGGTATTGATCGTGATAACGTCGCCCATATTCAGCTTGGAGACATCCATGCGCAGCGGCAAGGTGCCGGAATCCTGTGCGGTGTTGAAGAAGATCGGTGCGATAACCCCACCGATGATCACACCACCACGGCGCTTGTTGGGAACCGCCGGGATATCATCACCGATGCACCAGAGCACACTATTACAAGCCGACTTGCGCGAAGAACCGGTGCCAACTACGTCACCGACAAAGGCGACCTGGTGGCCTTCGCCACGCCACTTGGCAATTTGCTCGAGACCACCGACAAAACGGGTTTTCCCCATGGCCAGAGCATGCAGGGGGATATCTGGGCGACTCCAGGCATCACCGGCAGGCGAGAAATCATCGGTATTGATTTCACCTTCGACCTTGAACACCTTGACGGTAATGGTCTCTGCCATTGCAGGCTTATTAGTAAACCACTCGGCGGCGGCCCAGCTTTCGACTACCTTTTTTGCGGCAGCATTACTCTTGGAGAGCTCAATGACCTGTGCCGCAGCATCATACACATAGGTCATGCTGGAGAGGGCACAGGCGGCCTCATCGGCCAGGGCTGCATCACTCAGTGCTGCGATCAGCGGCTGAACGTTGTAACCACCGATCATGGTACCGAGAATCTGAACCGCCTTGACCTTATCGATCAGGGGTGATTTTTTTGCGCCAGCGGTAATCTCGGCCAGAAAAGCAGCCTTGACCTCTGCGGCAGGATCGACGCCGGGGGAGATCCGCTCGGTAAACAAGTTGAGCAGAAATTCATCCCTACCTGCCGGTGGAGCGACGAGTAGTTCACAGAGTGCCGTAGTCTGCTCAGGGGTTAAAGGCAGGGCCGGAATCCCTTGGGATTTACGTTCTTCTTCATGTCTCAGATAAGCTTCAATCATCTCTCTTCTCCGATATCAGGTTCGCAGCAAAGGCTGCATTCAATAGTTGCTTAACCTTGTACCCTTAAGCTCTAAAAATAGCCTAGCCGATAGGTAAACATTGCATACTGTATACGATTCACAACATCCTTGTCAATCAAATGCCCATCAGCTAAAAAAACTCCACGCAACCTCGTACAGGCCGCAGGAAATCATCCTAACATACCAATATAACAACGCTTATAAATGTGCGACATATTGTGACACCGCCTGGACTTAGATTAAAATCATCCCGCAATATTATCCTAACAATACGAGGCAAACATGTTCGAAGTACTCATGATTTTAAGTTTAATATTCCTGCCCTTAAGTCAACTGTTGCCCAAGGAAAAGCAGGCACAAAAAAAGGCCTGCACCAGAGCGCAGACCTTTAAATGATGCAACTGAGGACGCA
>JAAXQE010000266.1 GCA_012974425.1 Geopsychrobacter sp. | reverse complement strand
CTGCTGAGCATTCAGCACGAAGAGCGGCTACGGGAAGTGTATCGGGTGTTGGTGGCTGGCCCGGAAGTCGCCGAGGTCCTAGACATGGCGATGGCCCTGGAATCCGATGCTTTGGACCTCTCCCTCCGTATGGCGGACGCCTTCGATGATAAGGGGATTCGGTCTATCTTTTTCGACCTGGCCGAGGAAGAACGAGATCATCTGAAAAAGCTGGGGACCCTGCGCGGGGAGACAGACGGATAATGAGAGGGACAACTTCCGACTATCCTGTTCTTATTCACTCCATTCGTAACACAACAAAGCCCCATCCTGTTTATACGGGCCGGGGCTTTCCTATAAGTTGTTCTATATTGCGGTCCTGCTTCATCTTAGGATTTTAAACAGACTCATCATCAGGAGATTCGTCGCAAAACTCCTGAATTCAGAGATGTTCCCTGCCGAAAGACTGGTATCTAATCTGTTTGTTACAGGGTGGCAGGTTTCACATCGAATTGTGCTGACGGATTTATTGGTAGGCAAAAGGCAATCCCCCATCGGAAATATCTATGGGGGATTGCAGTCTAATAGGCAAGGCGCTGGATAATGACCTTTGCGAACTCTTTTTGGCTTGTCGGCATCCGGAACTTGAGTTGCGGGTGCCGATTCATTTTTAACCCTGTAGCCAGTCGCAGACCCGCTCGATGGCGGTCAAAACCTTATCGCAGTATTGACGCAAAAAGTCATCGTTCAGCTCCTGATCGGCCGGGATCTGTTCTGCTGCCGCCAGAGAGCGGGCGCCATCGAAATCGACGAATGCCAGCCGTACAGTCAACTCCTGCTCGGGGCGGCCAAAACAACTCCCCGGGAGCATTGCCACCCCGGTCTCATCCAGCAAGCGCTGACAGAGTTGTGCCGCGTTGTGGATGCCGCGCGCGGCGAGCTGTGGGCGTAAGGGTTCGAAATCTGGAAACATGTAGAAGGCACCGTCGGGACGCGCCACGTTCAGGCCCGCCTGGGTCAGACTCTGCCAGATCCGGCCCGCCAGGGAGCGGAGGATTCTGCGCGAGTGAAGCAGGTACCGCTCCAGTTCTGTGCCGCCGTTAAATGCTCGGACCGCCGCATACTGGATCGGCGCACTGGTCGCGGTGAAGGTTTCGCTGGCCACCACGGCCATCGCATCGAGCAGCCAGTTCAGCTCGCCTGGAAAGGCGAAGGTGCCCAGCCGCCAGCCGCCCGCACCGGCCCACTTGCTCAGGCCACTGGCGATGATGGTTCCTTCCGGATAGTAACGCGCAATCGACTGGTGCTCGCCTTTGTAGTTCAGTTCGCCGTAGATCTCGTCGGAGAGCAGGATGATCTTGTATTTTCGCGCGGTCGCGGCCAACTCTTGCAGTTGCTCGCTTGAATAGGAGCAGCCGGTCGGATTATTCGGATAGTTGAGGATGACAATGCGTGGCTTGGTTGGATCCTTGGCGCAGAGCTTCTCCAGCTCATCCGCAGTCAACAGCCAGTTGTTGCGGGCTTCGGTCGGTAGCCAGTGGACCTGCCGGCCGATGATGTGGGCCTGCGGGGCATAGGATACCCAGCTCGGGGTGGGGATGACCAGATCGCCATAATAGACCAGCTGGAGGATGAACATCAGCTCCTTGGAGCCGGGTCCGATCAGGATATCCTGCTTGCGGAAGCTTAAGCCCTGGGTGCGGCGATAGTAACCGGCAACCGCCGCGCAGAGTGCGGGCAGTCCCTTGACCGGCAGGTAATCCTTCTGGTGGGCGTTGGCCTGTAGCTCCCTGACAATGGGTGCCGGGACCGGAAATGGGGACTGTCCCAGGCCAAGTTTGAAAACCTGTTTACCCTCTTCGAGCAGCCTGTTGCTCTGTTCGTTGATCTCCAGGGTCGCAGAGACCGGAAGTCCCCGTACGTTCAAGTTGAGATGGATCTGATGCTCAGCCTTTGTCATATCCGTCATGTTCCTCATTCTCCTTCTTCGCTCTCTGCGTAGAAACGGGCAACCTTCTGCCCGGTTTCGTTATAGTGTTGCCTTAAGGCCTGTTCGACAAGGGCCTGATTCTTTTGCCGGAGTACGGCGACCAATTCCTGCTGCCGGTCACGAATCTCCTCAGCGGTATAGAGGCTTGACCAGTGCTTGTAGAAGAGCAGATGTAACTTGTTGCTGAGCCGCTGGGTGAACTCAATCAGTTGAATATTGTCGCTCTTGTTGAACAGGAAGCGGTGGAACTCGCTACCGGTTTCAATCAATTCTTTCTGCTTGTCACGGCGGGCATATCTTTCCATCTGCAGGCACAGGTCTTCGAGATCCTCCAGATCATTCTCGGCGAAACTCTCAAGAGCCTCGGCCACGGCGAACCCTTCGAGCAGACCACGGGTCGCATAGGCGTCGATGATCTCCCTGGGGGAGAGGGATGCGACAAAATTACCGACCTGTGGTTTGTCGCTCAGCAGGCCGTCCCCCACCAGTTGGCGCAATGCCTCGCGGATTGGCGCCCGGCTCAGCCCCAACTCTGGGGCCAGAAGGCTCTCTAGGATCTTGTCCCCCGGATTCAGCTCCCCTTTTTGAAGTCGTTCGTAGACATGGGCGACCACATAGTCCTTGTGGGTTGTTTTGTTGATCAGTATGAGCGGTTGGGTCTCCTTACTATAGGGTCTGTCGATTGTCGAATGTCGACATTCGACGAGAATATAACTCCTAGTTGGCGAGGATGCAATATATTTTTGTGCGCGCCGATTTGCCCCGGAAGTGGGTCATTCTTGCATGCTGATTGACACATTTCGTTTATACGCGCGTATAAATGTTTCAGACTGCCGCTGATTCAATAGTTTTTCTGTCTTTGGGTTTGCCCCGCCGGGGATCGACTTTCATAGATTGCGGATA
>JAAXQE010000265.1 GCA_012974425.1 Geopsychrobacter sp. | reverse complement strand
GTAATGCCGATGGTGTAGCATGGACTGACGCAGGGGCCACAACAGATACCGTAGGATTTGCGAACTCTTGAGCAGACCGAATTGCACTCTGGATTATAACCGCAGTTGGGGTTGTGACATTTTTGCCCTTCGTGATTAGCGACCATAGAACCCCTCCTGTTGTCTGGAGTATTCAATGTGGGATAGTCCTGTTTCTTTTGCGATCAAACCTTTCTTTGCCCGATTCTGCTGCGCTGGCCCTTCGTTATTAAAATAACTACTGAATGATGTCCGGTATTTCCATCGGATTAGTTTGAGTCTATCGCGTGACTAGCGTATTGCAAGTCGAATCCATGGAGAATTTGTTATGATTTTTCAATGAGTTTGGGCTGTTGCTTGCGTGGAGGTGGACCTGCAATATGGGTCGTATTCGTGGATGGCTACTGGCGGTCGGAAAGTTGATAGATCTGTTTCTGATTTGCGCAAGGTGAAAATTATGGTCCGCGTAAATTGTGCCGGACGAGGGTGGTTAAAAGCCCGTCGATTCTTGACTTTTTGCGGCTGCAAGTGGTAGAAATCTCTATTTTCCCCCGTGATAGGTTCGACATGTATCTCCCTTCCCGACAAGAATTTTTGGCTCTGGCCGATCAGGGCAACCTGATTCCGGTCTATCGCGAAATCCTCGCCGACATGGAGACTCCGGTTTCCGCCTTCCGTAAAATCGATGATGGCCAGACTGCTTTTTTGCTCGAATCGATCGAAGGGGGCGAGAAATGGGCGCGGTATTCATTTCTGGGCAGCGGCCCGGCGCGGATCTTCCGCTGTCGTGAGCGTTACTTTGAGGTGGTGCATAACGACCGGCTGGAGCAGAGTGGCGAGACCGATGATCCGATCGCCAAGTTGCAGGAATTGCTCAGCGCCTATCAACCGGTCGAGGTTGAGGGTCTACCGCGTTTCTTCGGCGGTGCCGTCGGCTATCTCGGTTATGACATGGTCCGTTTCGTCGAGGATATCCCCGATAAGAATGAGCGGGACAGCGACAATTGGGACGCCTGCTTCCTGTTGACCGAGGGGCTGCTGATCTTCGACAACATGCGCCAGAAGATCAAGGTGGTGTGTAACGTCCATCTGGCTGTCGGGGAAGATCCCGGCTTGGCTTATGCGCGGGGCATCGCGCGTATCGATGACCTGATTGAACAACTTAGGCAGCCGCTGCCACATCGGGTTGCCCCGCTGCATGATGCCCCCGAGCAGGCGCTGACCCCCAATTTCACCCCGCAAGCTTTCCGCAAGGCGGTTGAGCAGTGTCAGGAATATATCCGCGCGGGCGATATCTTTCAGGTCGTGTTGTCGCAACGTTTCGAAGGCAAACTCCAAGCCGACCCCTTTGATATCTATCGTGCCCTGCGCACCATCAACCCTTCACCCTATATGTATTTTTTACGCTTCGGTGACAACCTGGTGGTTGGTGCTTCGCCTGAGGTGCTGGTGCGCAAGGAGGGGGAGCAGGTCGAGGTGCGGCCCATCGCCGGGACCCGTCCGCGCGGTGCGACTCTTGAAGAGGATCAGCGGCTCGAAGCAGAGTTGCTGGCCGATCCCAAGGAGTGTGCCGAGCATATCATGCTGATCGACCTCGGGCGTAACGATGTCGGTCGGGTTGCGCGTGGTGGTACCGTCGAGGTGAGCGAGTTGATGGTGGTCGAACGCTACTCGCACGTGATGCATATCGTCTCCAATGTACGTGGCAAATTGCGCGAAGGGCTGAACGCCTTTGATGTCTTCCGCGCCGCCTTTCCGGCCGGGACCCTCTCCGGTTCGCCGAAGATACGTGCGATGGAGATCATCGACGAATTCGAACCGCAGCGGCGTGGCATTTATGGTGGGGCGGTCGGCTATTTCTCGTTCAGTGGCAACATGGACCTGGCCATTGCGATCCGCACCCTGATGGTCGAGAAGGAGCGCATTCTGCTCCAGGCCGGGGCCGGGATTGTCGCCGACAGTGATCCCGAGATGGAATATCAGGAGACCCTCAATAAGGCTAGGGGCGTCAGACGCGCCATCGAGATGGCCAATCAAGGTTTGGATTAGTCATATGCTGCTGATGATCGATAACTACGACAGTTTCACCTACAACCTGGTCCAGTATTTCATGGAACTGGGCGAAGAGGTTCAGGTGGTGCGGAACGACAAGCTCGGGATCGCCGATATCGAAAGGATGGCGCCGCAGCATCTGGTGATCTCGCCTGGACCCTGTACGCCGAACGAAGCGGGGATCTCGGTTGAGGCCATCCGCCACTTTGCCGGGAAAATCCCGCTGCTCGGTATCTGTCTGGGCCACCAGTCGATTACCGCCGCCTTCGGCGGGAATGTGGTGCGTGCGGATCGACTGATGCACGGCAAGACCAGTATGATCGAACATGACGGCAGCGCGCTGTTCGCCGGGATCGATAATCCCTTTGTCGCGACCCGCTATCACTCGCTGATTGCCGAGCGCGCGAGTCTGCCGGAATGCCTGAAGGTGACCGCCTGGACCGATACTGATGTGATCATGGCGCTTGAACATCGTGAGTTGCCGGTCTGGGGGTTGCAGTTCCATCCCGAGTCGATCCTGACCACCTCCGGCATGCAGCTGTTGGGGAATTTCTTGCAGATGAGTCGGGAGGCCGCATAATGATCAAGCAGGCGATCGCTAAGGTAGTCGAACGGCAGGATCTCTCCGAAGGGGAGATGATCGAGGTGATGAACCAGATCATGAGCGGCGAGGCGACACCGGCGCAGATCGGGGCCTTTATCACCGCCCTGCGCATGAAGGGTGAGACGGTCGCCGAGATAACCGGTGCCGCGCGAGTAATGCGTGAGCGCGCCACACCGATCAGGGTCGGCGGGGTGGTCGATATCGACCGCGAAGAGATCAACGTCGACCGTGAGACGATCATCGATACCTGCGGAACCGGTGGCAGCGGCACCAAGACCTTCAATGTCTCTACGACCGTGGCTCTGGCGGTTGCCGCCTGTGGAGGCAAGGTCGCCAAACATGGCAATCGCAGTATCTCCTCGACCTGCGGCAGTGCCGATGTGCTGGAGAAGCTGGGGGTCAATCTCGATGTGGCTCCCGAACAGGTTGCCAGATGTATCGATGAGCTCGGGGTCGGATTTCTCTTCGCCCCGGCGTTCCACTCGGCAATGAAGCACGCGATCGGCCCACGCCGTGAAGTCGGGATCCGGACCATCTTCAATGTGCTCGGTCCCCTGACCAATCCGGCCGGTGCCAATCGTCAGGTCCTCGGTGTCTTCAGTGGCGATTTAGTCGAGCCGTTGGCGAAAGTCCTGGTCCAGCTCGGCTGTCAGCGCGGTTTCGTCGTGCATGGTGACGACGGTATGGATGAGATCACCCTGACCGGCCCGACCCGCCTGGCGGTTATCTCCAGCGGCATGGTCGAGCTGGAGACGATCGAGCCGGAACAGTTCGGGCTCAAGCGCTGCCGCCTCGAAGAGTTGCAGGGGGGGGACGCAGAGGACAACGCTGCGATAGTCCGCGCGATACTGGCCGGTGAAAAAGGCCCGAAGCGGGATATTGTCGTCTTAAACGGGGCCTATGCTCTGGTTGCCGCCGGTCTTGCCACCTCGATCATTGAGGGGATGGAGCAGATTGCGGCGGTACTCGATGGTGGTTTGGCCCTGGCCAAGCTCGAGTCTCTGGTACGGATGACGAATCAATGATTCTGGATAAGATAGTTGAAGTAAAGAAACAGGAGGTCGCCGCGGCCAAGGCCGCGCTGTCGCTGACTGAATTGCGGGCCAGGGTTGGGGATGTCGCAGATGTGCCGCGTGGTTTTGCGCGCGCGCTGCGTACGGCCAGCGAGTCGGGTACGACCGCCCTGATCACCGAGGTCAAGAAGGGCTCTCCATCCAAGGGGATCATCCGCGCAGATTTCGACCCAGTCGCGATCGCCGAGATCTATCAGAAACATGGCGCAACCTGTCTGTCGGTGTTGACCGACGAGCAGTTCTTCTATGGCCATCTGCGGTACCTCGGTCTGATCCGCGAGCAGGTTTCTTTGCCGCTGTTACGCAAGGATTTTATCTGCGATCCCTATCAGATCGTTGAGGCGCGGGTCCATGGTGCCGACGCCGTGCTGTTGATTGCGGCGATGCTCTCGCTTGCTGAGCTGCACGAATTCAGTGGCGTCGCCGCCGAGCTGGGCCTGGATGTGCTGCTTGAGGTGCATGACGAGGAGGAGCTGGAGGCCGCGCTTAAGACCGATTGTGAACTGATCGGCATCAATAACCGCAATCTGAAAACCTTTGCGACCGATCTCGGCACCACCGCACGCCTGGCAAAATTGATCCCGGCCGAGCGGCTGATTGTTGCCGAGAGCGGAATCAGTCAACGGGCTGATATCCAGACCCTGCAGCAGGCCGGTGCCGGGGCGTTCCTGGTCGGCGAAAGTCTGATGCGTGAAGCTGATATCGGCGTCAAACTACAAGAGTTGTTGAGCTGAAAATATAAGTACAGCCTGAGGCGTGAATTGGAAACTTTAGTGCAGGCCGAAGACCCAAACTATTTAATTACTGACCTGGAGGTATAGAGCGCTATGCAAACAAAAATCATCCTGCCCGAACATAAGCTTCCCAAGCAGTGGTACAACATAATCCCCGATATGCCCGGACAGATGGCGCCGGTGTTGCATCCCGGAACCGGTCAGCCGGTCGGTCCGGATGATCTGCTGCCGCTCTTTCCGATGGCCTTGATCGAGCAGGAGATGTCACCGCAGCGCTGGATCGATATCCCTGAGCCGGTGCTCGAAATTCTGCGCCTCTGGCGGCCCTCTCCGCTGTTTCGTGCCCATGCGCTGGAGAAGGCCCTCGGCACTCCGGCCAAGATCTACTACAAGTACGAAGGCGTCTCTCCGGCCGGTAGCCACAAGGCGAACACCGCGGTGCCCCAGGCTTATTACAACAAGCTCGAAGGAACCAAGCGGATCGCCAGTGAGACCGGAGCCGGGCAATGGGGTTCATCGATCGCTCTGGCCTGCCAGAAGTTCGGCCTCGAATGTACGGTCTACATGGTTAAGGTCAGTTATACCCAGAAGCCCTATCGCAAGAGCATGATGCAGCTCTGGGGCGCCAACGTTATCCCTTCGCCATCGAATTTGACCAACTCCGGGCGTGGAATCCTGTCCGCAGATCCCCATAGCAACGGCTCCCTCGGCATCGCGATCAGCGAAGCGGTTGAAGATGCCGCGACCCACGCGGACACCCGTTATGCCCTCGGCAGCGTGCTCAACCATGTCTGTCTGCATCAGACCGTGATCGGGCTTGAAGCCAAGGAGCAGATGGCGATGGCCGGCGATTATCCCGATGTGGTTATCGGTTGTCACGGTGGTGGTTCCAACTTCGCCGGATTGGCCTTCCCCTTTGTCTCCGACAAGGCGAGTGGCAAGGATGTGCGTCTGGTCGCCGCGGAGCCGATCTCCTGCCCGACCCTGACCAAGGGGGTCTATGAATTTGATTACGGCGATACCGCCAAGATGGCGCCGATTTCGAAGATGTACACCCTGGGTCACGACTTCATGCCGCCGGGCATCCATGCCGGCGGGCTGCGCTATCATGGGGCTTCTCCGCTGGTTTCCCAGTTGCTGCATCATGGGGTGATCGAGGCCAGGGCGGTCGGTCAGGTCGGTTGCTTCGAGGCTGCGGTGCAGTTTGCACGCACCGAGGGGATCATCCCGGCTCCCGAGTCTTCCCACGCGATCCGGGCGGCGATCGACGAAGCGCTGCAGGCCAAGGAAGAGGGGAAAGAGAAGACGATTCTTTTCAATCTCTCCGGTCATGGTCACGTTGATATGGCTTCGTACGATGCCTTCTTCGCCGGTCAACTTGAGGACTATGAATATTCGAGCGAGGCGATTAGCGAGTCGCTCAAGCATCTTCCCAAGGTTGATCTCTAAAAAAATGACAGTTACGCGGGTTAAAATATGTGGCATCACCTCGAGTGAAGATGCCCTGGCAGCAGTCGCTGCCGGGGCAGATGCGCTCGGTTTCGTCTTTTATGCCAAAAGCCCGCGTGCCGTTTCGCCCGAGCAGGCGGCCGCTATCATCCGCTGCCTGCCGCCCTTTGTTTCAAGCGTTGGACTCTTTGTTAACGCCGAGCGTGCTAGTATAGACACGACGGTGGCGTGCTGTGGTCTCGACGTAATTCAGCTGCATGGCGATGAGTCTCCGCAGGATAGTCTCTACCCTGGGCGGCGCGTGATCAAGGCCTTGCGCATCAAGGATGCCGCCAGCTTGGAAACTGCGGCTGAGTATGAGGTCTCGGGCTTGCTGCTCGATGCCTGGTCGAATCAGCTTTATGGAGGCAGTGGCGAGGTCTTTGATTGGTCGCTGCTCAAGGATTTCGCCAGCAGTCATCCGGTGATTCTGGCCGGTGGGCTTAATCCGCAGAATGTCGCGCAGGCGGTCCGTCAGGTTCGACCCTATGCCGTGGATGTCTCGAGTGGAGTCGAGCTGTCGCCGGGAAAGAAAGATCTGTTAAAAGTAGCGGAATTTATCCGTCAGGTGAGGAGTGTATGAGTTACCAGCAGCCCGATGAACGTGGACATTTCGGCGATTTTGGCGGGCGCTATGTCGCCGAGACCCTGATGCCGGCCCTGCTTGAACTGGAAGAGGCCTATGCTGTGGCCCGCAAGGATCCTGCCTTCCAGACCGAGTTCGATTACTACCTGCGGCAGTATGTTGGTCGTCCCAGTCCACTTTACCATGCGCAGCGCCTGAGCGCGGAGCTGGCTGGTGCGCAGATCTATCTCAAGCGTGAAGATCTCAACCACACCGGAGCGCACAAGGTTAACAATACCGTCGGTCAGATTCTACTCGCACGGCGCATGGGCAAGCAGAAGGTGATTGCCGAGACCGGTGCCGGACAGCATGGGGTTGCCACCGCTACGGTTGCCGCCCTGTTCGGTATGGAGTGCGATGTCTTCATGGGGGCCGAGGATATCAGGCGCCAGTCGCTGAACGTCTTCCGCATGAAGCTGCTCGGCGCCCGGGTCCACGAAGTCACCAGCGGTACCGCGACCCTTAAAGACGCGATGAACGATGCGATGCGCTACTGGGTCACCAACGTGCGTGATACATTTTACGTCATCGGCACGGTCGCCGGACCCCACCCCTATCCCGAGATGGTGCGTGATTTTCAGTCGGTGATCGGTACTGAGTCACGTGCGCAGATTCTCGAAGCTGTCGGGCGCCTGCCCGATGTGGCCCTCGCCTGTATCGGCGGTGGTTCCAACGCCATGGGACTCTTCTACCCCTTTGTCAAGGATAGTGCGGTGCGGCTGGTCGGGGTTGAGGCGGCTGGGCTAGGCGTCGATACCGATAAGCACGCGGCTTCGATTACGGCCGGGGCCAAGGGGGTGCTGCACGGCAACAAGACCTATCTGTTGCAGGATGCCGACGGCCAGATCGACCATGCCCATTCGATTTCGGCGGGGCTGGATTATCCCGGTGTCGGTCCCGAACATGCGCATCTGCATGATATCAAGCGCGCCGAGTATGTCTCGATCACCGATCAGGAAGCCCTTGACGGTTTCCAGCGTCTGACCCGGGTCGAGGGGATTATCCCTGCCCTGGAAAGTGCCCATGCCATTGCCCATACCCTGAAACTGGCGCCGACCATGTCGCCCGATCAAATAATCGTCGTCTGCCTCTCCGGTCGCGGAGATAAAGACATCCATACTGTCGCCGAGGCGATGGACGCAGCTCTTTAAGAAAGGACAGTGGGTGGCGGGCAACAGCCTGTGCCTACTCACTAAAACTGAATGAAATTTACCGAATTTAACTTGCCCGACCAGGTTCTCAAGGGAATCGCGGGGGCAGGTTTTGAAAAGCTGACCCCGGTACAGGAAGAATCAATCCCGCTCGCGATCCTCGGCAAGGATGTCGCCGCACAGGCCCAGACCGGCACGGGTAAGACCGCCGCGTTTTTGATTTCGATGTTCACCCGCCTCTTGGCCAGTCAGAAGGATACCAGCAGCAATCCGCGCGCGTTGATTATGGCGCCGACCCGTGAACTGGTGGTACAGATCACCAGCGATGCCGAGATTTTGGGGCGCCACACCGGTCTGCGCGTGCAGGCGATCTTCGGTGGCATGGACTACGACAAGCAGCGTCAGGCCCTGCAGGACGGGGTCGATATTATCGTCGCCACCCCCGGGCGGCTGATTGACTACTTCAAGCAGAAGGTCTTTTCGATGCATCGGGTCGAGATGCTGGTGATCGACGAAGCCGACCGCATGTTCGATATGGGTTTCATCAAGGACCTGCGTTACATCCTGCGCCAGCTGCCGCCCTTTGAAAAACGTCAGACCATGCTCTTTTCGGCAACCCTCTCGCCGCAGGTTATGGAGCTGGCCTACGAATTCATGAATATCGCCGAGAAGGTCTCGATTGCGCCGAAACAGGTAGCGGCCGAAAATGTCGAGCAGATCCTCTATCACGTTTCCCGCAAGGAGAAGTTTGCCCTGCTCAATGGCTTGCTCAAGCGCGAAAAGGAGCAGGTTGAGCGGATGCTGCTCTTTGTCAACACCAAGATCGAAGGGGAACGTCTCGGCGACCTGCTTGAGGCGAACGGTTTTCCGTCGGGGGTGCTCTCCGGTGATGTGCCGCAGAAAAAACGGATGCGGATTCTCGAACAATTCAAAGCGGGCGAGGTCCTCTATCTGGTTGCGACCGATGTCGCTTCGCGCGGCATCCATGTCGACAACGTGACCCATGTCGTTAACTATGATCTGCCTCAGGATCGTGAGGATTACGTGCACCGGATTGGTCGCACCGCACGGGCCGGGGCCAGTGGCCATGCGATCAGTTTTGCCGACGAAGAGACCGTCTTCCAGCTGGAGGAGATCGAGGACTATCTCGGCCATCGGGTGCCGAGCATGATGCCGATCGATGAGGATTTCTGCTTCGAATACAAGCGGGTCGCCCGCAAGCGGCGGCTACCTCTGCCAGCCGCCAAAAAAGAGGGCTTGGGGCGCCGCCCGCCATCTAGGGGGCGCCGTCCGGGCAGCAAGCCAGGCCAACCTAAGAAGAGCTGAAGCTAAACTCTGTGCTACTTATGGCGCGATCTGATCAGGCTGTCGATGTTAAAAAAGATAATCGTTCTTCTGATGGTTCTCGGCTTGTCGTTCGGCCTGGTGCTGTTGACGACCACTGAAAGCCGTTTCGAGGTTCGGAGTCATCTCCTCCTTGCTGCCCCTGTCGGGGAGCTGTGGGTGATGTTGGCAGATGTCGATCGCTGGCCTGATTGGTGGCCAGGGATGGAAGAGAGCCGACTCGACGGTGTATTGCAGCAAGGCAGCAAGATTCACTTGCGTCTCAAGGGGGTGCCGGTCAGCGACCCGGCCTTGCTGACCCGGGTCAGGGCGCCGCAGGAGCTGGTCTGGGAAGTTCCCGGCGTATTAGGGAGTCAGGCCGGAACCCGCTTCCTGCTCGAAGCGGATGCCGCAGGCAGCCGCCTGACAATCAGCAACTTTATCATTGGCCCCCAGGCTTTTTTTGCCGGCTTTACTGGCGATGACGCCTTTTTGAAATACCAGCAGAAGCTGCTGGAAGGGTTTAGTCTCTCCCTGACGCAGCAGCAATCTGCGCCGGGAGAAAATGATTGAAACCGCTCGTCTGGTCGATTAGACTGCGACAGGCTGATGTTTAATTGGTCTTGCCACTTTGGTTTGTTGCCGGAACCGTACATATTTCAGGAAATAAGATGAGTCGTATCGATCAGGTATTTGCACAACTCAAGCAGCAGGGGCGTCCCGGGCTGATCCCCTTTATTACGGCCGGTGATCCCGATCTTACCACCAGTGTTGAGCTGGTTCGCACCCTGGCCGCTGCTGGCGCAGATGTGGTGGAGTTGGGCTTCCCTTTTTCCGATCCCTCTGCCGACGGACCTACCATCCAGGCGTCTTCAGAGCGTGCCTTGGCCGCTGGGACCAGCCTTGCCGGGGTATTGCAGCTGGTTGCCGAGGTGCGTAAGGACTGCCAGGTGCCGATTGTCTTGATGGGCTACTTCAATCCTGTCTATCGCTACGGGGTGGAGAGGTTTGCCCGTGATGCCGCTGCCAGCGGAGTTGATGGCCTCTTGCTGGTCGATCTGCCGCCCGAAGAGTCCGACGAGGTCCTGCCCTCGCTGCAGCAGGCCGGGATCGATATGATTAACCTGCTGGCGCCAACGACTCCTCCTGCGCGGATGAAGTATCTGGCCGAGCTGGGGAGCGGTTATCTCTACTATGTTTCGATGACCGGTGTCACCGGTTCGCGCCGGCTTGAGCCTGAAGAGATTCGTCAGGCGGTGACCGAGGTGCGTAGCTTAAGCCCGATTCCGGTTGGGGTCGGTTTTGGCATAACCACACCTGAGGATGCTGCCAGCGTCGGGAGTTATGCCGACGCCGTGGTCGTCGGGAGTGCCTTGGTCAAGGTTATTGCCGAGCATGGTCAAGGCTCAGAACTGCAGCACAGGGTCCACGATTTCATCAGTGAACTCAGGCAGGCTCTGGACGGCTGTCGTTAAGCACAGACCCTTCTGAACTCTAAAAAGAGGAATGATAGATGCGAGTCAAGGTTCTTGGCAGCAGTGGATCGCGGGCACCTGGTTTTCATGCCCGCAGCCTGCTGATTGATCAGCGACTGCTCCTTGATGCCGGGGCGGCCTCAGTCTGGAAAATCAAGCACTGATCAACGATGTGCTACTGACCCATGCCCATCTTGATCATATGGTCAATCTGGCATTTCTGGCCGATAATGTCTTTGGCCTTCGCCAGCAGCCGATTCGGGTCTGGGGGCCGCAACCGGTTCTTGACAGGGTTCATGAGTACCTGCTCAATGATCTGGTCTGGCCCGATTTTACCCGAATTCCAAATCCAGAGAATCCGGTGTTGCAGTATTGTCCCCTGCCTGATGAGGGGCCGGTTGTCATTGCCGGGCTGCAGATCAGCTGGGAGCAGACCAACCACCCGGTTCATACGGTCGGTTATCTGTTTGAAGATGAAAATAGTGGCTTTCTTTATTCGGGGGACACCGGTGATACCGAGTCGATCTGGACGCTGGGTCGCGAATGCGCAAACTTAGCTGCGGCATTTATTGAGACCTCATTTTACGAACCGACTCGAGGGCTTGGCGCTAAAAAGCGGACACATGACCCCCGCAATGCTCGAAAAGCAGCTGACAAAGCTGGACCGGGACGATGTTCCGGTGTACATATTTCATATGAAACAGCAGTATCTCGACGAGCTGCACGCAGAGCTGTCGCAAGTGCCCCATTCGCGTTTGACGGTTCTAAATGGGGGCGAAATTTTCGAGATCTGACATAGATCCGCAGTGTTCCTGACGCAAGATCAGAAACACTTTGTGGAAGAGAGGTTGATTCATGGCTTGGTTCCAACGCAAAAAAGCGCCGGTCTCGGCAGTAGAAAACAAGAAAACCCAGATGCCGGAAGGGGTCTGGACAAAGTGTAAAAATTGTCAGGAGATCATCTACGCCAAAGAGATTGCGCGTAATTTGAATGTTTGCCCGAAATGCGATTATCATTTTCGGATCAGCGCGCGGGAGCGGATCAAGCTTATTCTGGATGAAGATTCTTTTGTCGAGATGGACGCCAAGATCCGTTCCGTCGACTTTCTGGAGTTCAAGGATTCGAAAAAATATAAAGACCGTATCCGTGACGCGGTTAAAAAAGCCGGTGATGGCGATGCGGTGATCTGCGGGAGTGGCACCATCGAGAGCTTGCCGGTGATTGTCGGCGTCTTTGATTTCTCCTTCATGGGCGGCAGCATGGGCTCAGTCGTGGGTGAGAAACTGACGCGGGCCATCGAGAAGGGCATTGAGGTCAAGGCTCCGGTCCTGATCTTCAGTTCATCTGGTGGGGCGCGGATGCAGGAGAGTATTCTCTCCCTGATGCAGATGGCAAAAACCAGCGCGGCGCTGGCTAAACTGAAAGCGGCTGGCATCCCGTTTATCTCGGTTTTGACCGATCCCACCACCGGTGGCGTGACCGCCAGTTTTGCCATGCTGGGTGATATCAACATGGCAGAGCCACGTGCCTTGATCGGCTTCGCCGGTCCGCGCGTCATAGAGCAGACCATCCGGCAGACCCTGCCGGATGGTTTCCAGCGTTCGGAGTTTCTGCTCGAGCACGGCATGGTCGATATGATCGTGCCGCGCAACGAGATGAAGCAACGTCTTTCGCAAATCCTGCACATCTTCACCAAAAGTTGATACCAACATGGACTATCCGTCCAGCCTTGAGTATCTCTACGGCCTGCAGCATTTCGGAATAAAGCTCGGGCTGGAGAATACCAGGAGGCTGCTTGATCGTTTGGACAATCCGCAGCAGAAGTTGCGGATTGTCCATATCGCCGGGACCAACGGCAAGGGTTCGACCGCGGCCGCTCTCGAGCTGATCCTGCGCAGTCATGGGCTGCGCACCGGTCTTTATACGTCCCCCCATCTGCATAGTTTTACCGAGCGGATTCGCATCGATAACCGGCCGATCAGCGAGGCCGAGGTCGTGAGCCAGACCGAGGCGATTCGCAGCTGCGTAGCAGACCTCACCCCGACATTCTTCGAATTCACTACGGCTATGGCACTGCGGGTTTTCGCCCTGCAGGCCGTTGATTGGGTGATCCTGGAGACCGGACTCGGCGGCCGACTCGATTCTACCAATGTTGTCACTCCTCATTTAAGCATTATTACCCCGATTGCCCTCGACCATACCGCGCACCTCGGAGAGAGACTGGCGCAGGTTGCTGCAGAGAAGGCCGGGATTATCAAGCCTGGGGTGCCGGTGCTGAGTGCGCGACAAGAGTCTGAAGCGCTGGAGGTTTTGCAGGCGCACGCGGATGAGAACAGCTCGCCCTTCTTTCTGGCGGCACGCGATTTTCATTGGGATATGCCGCCCCGGCCCTTTAATTACCGGGGACGAACCTTGTTGGCGGAGCTAGAGACTGGCCTTGCCGGGCTCTATCAGCGTGAGAATATATCGGTGGCGATTGCTGCGGCAGAGCACCTGCTGGGGGCCCTCGATCCTGCTGTCACTCTTGAGGCGTTGTCCGTTTTGCGATGGCCGGGGCGCCTGGAATGGTGTGGCGATATTCTCCTCGATGGCGCGCACAATCCTCATGCTGCACTTGCCCTCGCGGCCTATCTGGCCGAGCAGGATTTGCATGATTTGATCTGGGTGGTTGCACTCAAGGCGGATAAGGATGCCCAGGGGATTCTAACACCACTCTTGGCGCATTCGGCAAGGGTTCTGGTTACCGAACTCGATGCTGAGGAGTCTCACTCGCCTGGACAGATAGTCAGGCTGTCTGCCGCGGCGGGCGTCGCGGCCGAGGCCTTGGCGACCCCGCATGAAGCGTTGCAACGCGCCTTGGATATACGCCGTCCAGGGCAGAAGATTCTTGTCGCCGGCTCACTTTTCCTGGTTGCCGCAGTGCGCAACCGGTGCTTGGAATTGACGGGAGCTTCGGCTTGAGATTACGATCGCTATGTCTGCTTGTGCTTTTGCTGTTCTGGGCTCAGCCCGCTGTCGCACTTGAACTCTCTCAACATGACTCTGATGCTCCGGTCGATCTTGAGGCTGATCAACTTAGCTTTGATGAGGCACGCGGTCTATACCATGCCCAGGGCAAGGCGCGTTTGTCACAGGGGGCGGTGCAGTTAACCAGCGACCAGCTCTGGTGGAATAAGCAAACCGGTGAGGTTGAAGCCTCTGGTAATGCGCGTGTTTCCGGCCCGGCTGAAGTACTGACTGGTAAGCGTATTACCTACAATCTGCAACAGGGCACCGGTGTCGTCGAAGAGGGTGAGGCCTTCTGGCAGACAAACTCTCTGCGCGTCTCCGGTCAACGCCTTGAGCGACTGGGGCCGAATAGGTTTCGGGTTTACAAGGGCCACTTTACTCTGTGTGATTCCGCGGATCCGGCCTGGTCACTCGGTTCCGCTGTTGCCGATGTGACCATCGGTCGTTATCTGACCGCCAAGCATGCCCTGGTTTATATTAAGGGTATCCCTGCCTTCTATCTCCCCTATGTGGTGCTGCCGATAAAGACAGAGCGTGAATCGGGTTTCTTGGTGTCGCGCCTCAATGTTTCCGACAAGAAAGGCACCGAGTTCTCGACCGCCTGGTATCAGGTGCTGGGACGCAACATGGATGCGACCTTTTACCTGGACCATATGTCGCGCCTCGGCACAGGCGCGGGGCTTGAGTATCGCTATATCTTCGGGCGTAAACAGCGTGGTGAATTTAGTGCCTATACGGTCTTTGCCAAGGATGGGAACAACCCCTGGGCGTTTGACTGGGAGCATTTTGGACAGCTCGGCGATGACACCCGACTGGTGGCGGATGCCGAGTACGTGAATGGGACTGGCTATTTTTCAGATTATGGGGAAATTGCTCCTGAATATAATAAGCAGAAAGTTATCAGCAGCCTGTTTGTGAACCGGCGCTGGTCAAAGGCCAGCCTGACGGCTCAGTATAAGTCGATAAAGGATCTGGAGGCCGATGATCCCCAGCCCTGGCAGTCTGCACCCTTGCTCGATTATTCAATCGCCCCCTGGCGGATTGGGAAGACCCCCCTTTATCTGGGGCTCGAATCTTCCTATGTCAACTTCAGGCGCGACCAGGGTGCTAGCGGGCAACGGTTGATGCTCCGTCCGACCCTCGGGGTGCATGGCTTTCTGTTCAAGGGGATCGAATTTGATTCCGAGTACAGCTATCGCCAGCGCCAGTACTTTGGGATTGAACCGGACCTGGCGACCTCATCAGGCAGCTCAGCCACCAGGGCCAGGTTGTCGAGTAGCCTGTCCAGGGTTTATGGCGGTGGAGAGCGCAGCTGGCTGCACGGCATCGAGCCGGAGATCAATTATAATTGGAGCGAAGAAAATCTTTTTGCTGAGTTGCCCGCTTTTGATCGCTACGACCGTTCTGCCGAACGCAATACGCTGGGCTATGCTTTCGTGACGCGTTTGACCGGCAAGTGGCTTGGGACCGAGGGCGCAGAGACCCAGCGAGAGGTCGCCTGGTTGAAACTGTCGCAGGATTACGATTTGAACGCGGCAGAGGATGTCGAACCATTCACTGATCTGCGGATTCAGTTGATTACGAAGCCGACAACCCATAGTGAGCTCGGCCTCGATCTCTCTTATGATATGGATCTGAACCGTATCCCTGATTTTACGCTTGATGGCAGCCTGGCTGACGGCAGGGGCAACAGTTTGGGGGTTGCCTATCATAAGCATCTGCCGGTCACCGATGTGGGGAAGGTCGATAATCTCAATTTTAACTTTGATATCGCCTTGCTGAAACCCCTCTATCTGCACTATGAGCAGCGATATGACCTCCTGGAATCAAAGCGCCTCGAACAGGTGCTCGGCCTCGACTTGCGTCAACAGTGCTGGGGCTTGAATGTGATGCTGCGGGATCGTGAAGAAGAGCGCTCGATCATGTTTACTTTGACTCTGAGCGGTATCGGCGAGGTTGGCCGTTTCGGTAGGTAGTATGGGTCAGAATGAGTAACTGGGGCCGGCTAACGGTTGACGCTGCAGGTCGAGCGTGCGAAGCTCAACCCCGCATTGAGGAGGCTTGATTGGCCGCAGGCATTGAACCGGGTTTGCCGGTAAACAAGATGATTCCGCTCTGGCTGATTCTGATCGTGCTGGTGATGTTCGGCTTCGCCCTCCTGGGGGAGCGCGGCGCCTTGCGGGCTCTACAGTCTTATCAGCATAAGCAGGACCTTGAGCAGCAGTTAGCGGCATTGCAAGAGCAGAAGGTGAAATTGCGCGCAGAGATCCAGTTGTTGAAAAAGGATCGCGACCATTGGGAGCAACTTGCACGCAAGGAGTTGGGGATGGTGCGTGAGGGGGAGTTGATCTACCAGTTCTCTGACGAGAGCAGCACACCATGAATTTAAGCAAATAACCAGGTGCTTTACGGAGATATTTGATATGGGGACAGGGATGGATATGCGGGCGACAACCAAAACCCGCGTTCAGCGCCGGCTTGAGAAGAAGCAGGCCGTGCTATTGGTTGGGTTGGTGCTGGTTATCTCGGTCGTCAGTTTTGTGCTGGGTGTCGTTGTCGGCAGGCATGGCGGAGAAGCTGTTGGCGTTGCGCAGGTCAGTCAGCCCCGAAAAATCAGCGTCGATGACAATCTGGTTGCACCTGCGCTGCCCTTACCCGTTGCCGTAGCTCCGGTTGCCGAAAAGCTTTCGTTTTACGAAAACCTCTCAAAGGACGAGACGGCCCCGATTGGCAGCGGAATTAATTTGCCGCCCGAGACTGGTGCCATAGTCGTCGAAAAAACCGCGAGTGCGGCCCTTGAGATTACGCCAAAAAAACCCTCACAGGGCGAAATTGTCGCCCTGATTAAGCAGGACCTTGCAGCAAAGGCCCCGGCACTGGAAGAAAAGGGTAGGCTCGCTGTTGGGTCGTCTGTTGCCGCACCGCTAACGCAGGAGTCGGCCCCTTTGCCTGGTGGACTGCCGCAAGTTGCAAAAGGGGGAAGCTGGGTCGTTCAGGTCTTCTCTTCCCGCTCTGCAGCCGATGCCGGAATGCTGAGAGACGAGCTGGGGGGCAAGGGATATCCCACTTTTATTGCTGAAGCCGATCTCCAGAAAAAAGGGCTCTGGTATCGGGTCCTGCTCGGCCCTTATGCCGATAAAGCCGCTGCCGTTCAGGCTCAGGCTTATGCCGCAGAAAAGGAAAAATTAAAAGGTTTTGCCAAGCGCCGCTGAGTGGTTAGCTGAATGTCCGTTTTTAGGCTTGACTTTTTTTCGGTGGGGTACTACTTTCCTGCCTCGTGTCGCGGGATGGAGCAGTCTGGTAGCTCGTCGGGCTCATAACCCGAAGGTCGGAGGTTCAAATCCTTCTCCCGCAACCAAAGTCGATCCTCCTTATTAAAGGAGTTAAGATAATTTCGGCGGTGTAGCTCAGTTGGTTAGAGCATGCGGCTCATATCCGCAGTGTCCGGAGTTCGAATCTCTGCACCGCCACCATTCAAAAAAAGCCCTTCCCGGTTTCGGGGAGGGCTTTTTTGGTTTATAGTCCTCGTGGGCAGGTTAGGCGTAGGGCTGCGTAGGGTCGAGGGTATGATGGAGACGGATTTCAGGAGGCTTGTTAGGCGCGCAGGGCTCACCGAGGGCACCGAGATACTGCTCGCGGTTTCGGGCGGGGTCGATTCGGTGGTGCTGCTCGATCTGCTGGCGCGGAGTGCTGCAAAATTCGCGCTTCGACTGCAGGTTCTGCATCTCGACCACCAGATCCGCCCCGCAAGCCGGGCGGACGCTGAATTCGTGCGGGACCTCTGCTCCGGCTTGGATATCCCCTGCCAGGTCGAAACGGTTGATGTGCCTGCCCTGGCCAGGGAGCGCCGCTTGAGCCTCGAGACGGCGGGACGTGAGGCGCGGCGTGAGGCGTTGCTGCGTTACGCTGCCGAGCAGGGCTGCGCGCGGATCCTGCTTGCCCATCATCGCGACGATCAGGCCGAAACCTTCTTGCAGCGGCTGTTGCGTGGCAGTGGTAAGAGTGGCTTGCAGGGCATGGCTGTGCTGGACGGGCTCTGGTGGCGTCCCCTGCTCGATTTCTCGCGCCAACAGATTCTGGAGTATGCCGCGCAACGCCAGCTTGACTGGGTGGAGGATGCCAGCAACACCGATACCGGTTTTCTGCGCAACCGGATTCGGCATCAGTTGTTACCCGAGTTACGTGAATATAATCCCCGGATCACCCAGCGGTTGACAGCATTGAGTCGCCAGTTTCAGCTAGAGGAAGATTTCTGGCAGCAGCAGATCGCTTTGGTTTGGCCCGAGTTGTTGCTGGCCGATAACGATGGGCTGCGCTTGAACCGACTGCGGCTTCTTGAGTGTCATCCTGCGCTGCAATTGCGCCTGTTGCGGGAGGGACTGCGTCTCTTGCGTGGCGACCTGCGGGGAATTGAGACGGTCCACCTTGAGGCATTGCTGGTGCTGTTGCGCGCTGGGCGCTCTCAGGCTGAGCTTGATCTGCCCCAATGCTGGGCCGCGCGCCGCTATGAGCAACTCTGGTTACGTAAGTCTGCTCCGAAAATTGAGGGATTCGATCTGCGCTTGGAGATTGGTGAGCCTTTGTTGCTGCCTGATGGCCGAACCTTGCTGGCTGAACTGCAAACTCCTCCGGTCGTCGCAGATTGTGGATTCGCGCTGTTTGACGCGGCTCAGGTACAGTTTCCGTTGTGGGTGCGCGGCCCGCTGCCAGGCGATCATTTTCGCCCTTCCGGGATGGAAGGCAGGCGCAAACTGAAGAATTTTCTGATCGATATCAAGCTCGAAAAAGAGCAGCGTCTCTCCTTGCCAGTGCTGCTGGGGCGGAGTGAAATTTTGTGGTTGGTTGGGCTTCGTCATTCGACCGTTGCGCAGGTTGGCGAGGATTGTCGGAAAATCCTTGTCGTAAGGCTGTTTTAGCCGGTTGATTTGCTGACAAACCCCTTGTGGGTCCGTTCTATTTATGATAGTTTTTTCGACAATTTTACACTACTTGGCAGGTCTGTTTAGGGTCTGTTGCAGCTTAAGAACTCCATAGGGGGTCCAGTGAGTCAATTTCAGAAAAATCTCGCTCTTTGGCTAGTCATCTCTTTGCTGATGATTATGCTCTTCAACATGATGAGTCAGCGTGGGACAGACCAGCAAAAAATTAATTATACCGAACTCTTAGACAATATTGAGTCGGGACGGGTCGTTGATGTCACGATTCAGGGATCGCAGGTTTCCGGAACCTTGGACGATGGCACCAAGTTTCTGACCACTGCGCCGCCTGACATGGAGTTGATCCCCGAATTAAAAGAGAAGGGGATTATGATCGAAGCCAAACCGGTTGATGATCAAGGGTTCTGGTTTACCCTGCTGATCTCCTGGGGGCCTATTCTGCTCCTGATCGGGGTCTGGATCTTCTTCATGCGCCAGATGCAGTCTGGCGGTGGCAAGGCGATGAGCTTCGGTAAGAGTAAGGCCAAGCTGTTGACCGATACTCAGGGGTTGGTGACGTTCAAGGATGTCGCTGGTGTCGATGAGGCGAAGCAGGAACTTGAGGAGGTTGTTGAATTCCTTAAGGATCCGAAGAAATTTACCAAGCTCGGCGGCAAAATTCCCAAGGGCGTGCTGCTGGTCGGTGCACCAGGGACTGGTAAGACCCTGCTGGCTCGCTCAGTGGCCGGTGAAGCCGGGGTGCCGTTCTATACGATTTCCGGTTCCGATTTTGTGGAGATGTTTGTCGGGGTAGGGGCCAGTCGGGTTCGCGACCTCTTTCTGCAGGGAAAAAAGAATGCGCCCTGTATCATCTTTATCGATGAGATCGATGCTGTGGGTCGTCACCGCGGGGCTGGCCTGGGTGGCGGGCACGATGAGCGTGAGCAGACCCTCAACCAGTTGCTGGTTGAGATGGACGGCTTCGAATCGAATGAAGGCGTTATCCTGGTCGCCGCGACCAACCGGCCCGATGTTCTTGACCCTGCATTGCTTAGACCCGGGCGTTTCGATCGTCAGGTTGTGGTGCCCCGCCCCGACGTTAAGGGACGAAGCCGGATCCTTCAGGTCCATTCGCGCAAGGTTCCCATGAGCGATGATGTAAATCTGGATGTTATTGCCAAGGGGACCCCAGGGTTCTCGGGTGCGGATCTGGCGAACCTGATCAATGAGGCCGCCCTGCTGGCCGCACGCAGCAACAAGACCCAGGTTGATAATGGTGATTTTGAAGCCGCCAAAGACAAGGTGCTGATGGGCGCCGAGCGGCGGTCGATGGTTATCACCGATGAGGAGAAGAAGGTCACCGCTTATCATGAAGCGGGGCATGCGCTGGTGTCGTTGCTGACCCCTGGCTCCGATCCGGTGCATAAGGTTTCGATCATTCCTCGCGGTCGGGCCCTTGGGGTCACCATGTATCTGCCGACTGAAGAGAAATACAACGAAACTGAGATCGGCTTGAATATCAAAATTTGTGCTTTGCTCGGCGGTCGGATTGCCGAGGAGATGACCTTCGAGTCGGTCACCAGTGGCGCCAGTAACGATCTGGATCGCGTTACCGCAATCGCGCGCAAGATGGTCTGCGAATGGGGAATGAGTGAAAAGATCGGTCCCCTGACCTTCGGTGAGAAGGAGGGCGGAGAGGTTTTCCTTGGCCGCGACATGGGCCATGTCAAGAACTACAGCGAAGCGACCGCCATCGAAATCGACAACGAGATCCGGCGTATCGTGAAGGAAAACTATCAAAAAACCCGTGCCCTGCTTGCCAAGCATAATGTTCAGTTGAAAGATCTGGCCGAAGCTCTGCTTGAACGCGAAACCCTCGACGGGCCTGAAATCATGCAGATTTCCTTCCCGGAGCAGGCGCAGCCAGAAACGGTTGCCGATGCTGTTGCAGACGCCAAGGGTGCAGAGGCCGCTGAACCCACTGTCGCGCCGGAACCTTCTGTTGAGCCCGGTGAAGCCGACAGCTGAGTCGTGTGTTTTCAAGCGACGCACCTTCTTGGGAAAGATTGTCGGCTTGATCTGCGCTTGCCGCAGATCATGGGGATCCTCAATCTGACCCCTGATTCCTTCTCGGATGGCGGCTGTTTTTGTACTGTCGCGCAGGCCTTAACCCAGGCCCGGCTCATGATCGCTGAGGGCGCGGCCCTGCTCGATATCGGTGGGGAGAGCACCAGACCCGGTGCTCCCGGCGTCTCTACCCAGCAGGAACTTGATCGCGTAGTGCCGGTTATAGAAGCGCTGCGCTGCGAAACCGAAATCCCGCTGTCGATCGATACGACAAAGGCCGCCGTCGCCGCCGCCGCCGTTGCTTGTGGGGCAAACTTCATAAACGATGTCAGTGGGCTGCAGTTCGATGCGCAGATGGCCCAGACTGCTGCAGACTCAGGGGCTGGACTTTTTTTGATGCACAGCCGTGGCCGGCCTGAGGTCATGCAGCAGAACACCTGCTATTCTGACCTGATGGCTGAGGTGCTCGATTTTTTACTGCATGCGGCCGAAACCGCGCGCAAGGCAGGAGTAGAGCGCCAAGCGATTGCCATCGATCCCGGCATCGGCTTTGGCAAGGATGTGCGTGGGAATCTCCAGTTACTGAAGAATCTTGAGCGTCTGGTTGCCACTGGTTACCCGGTTTTACTCGGGACTTCGCGCAAAAACTTCATCGGGCGTATCCTGCAGCAGGGAATACCGGCGGAGCGCTTGGCTGGGACCCTGGCCAGCATCGCGCTGGGTGTCGAGCGCGGGGCTCAGATTTTTCGCGTTCATGATGTGCGTGCGGCCTATGAGGCGGCTCTTGTTGCCTGGGCGGTGCGCGCGGGGGAACTTCCCGCTATCCAAGACTGAAGCGTATCAATGATGATGCTCTCGGCGGTAGCGGTTTTTTCGATCTGGGATTTGCAATGCCTGACATACTCTCCAACATCGGCATTCTCGATCTGCTTGATATCGGCATTGTCGCCTTTATCATCTATCGCATTATCCTGTTGATTAAAGGCACCCGTGCGGTGCAGATGCTGCTTGGGCTGGCGGTCATCCTGCTGGTTTATGTTGCTTCGCGGGTTGGAGACCTCCATACCCTGAATTGGTTCCTCAGTAATTTCCTCTCTTCGATTATCCTGGTGATCGTGGTTATCTTCCAGAACGACATCCGCCGTGCGCTGATGCATGTCGGGCGGAATCCCTTCTTCGCCGGACTGACCTATCTCGAAGAGACCGTTGTACTTGACGAACTGGTGCAGGCCTGCCTCGTCCTGGGAAAAAAGCGGATCGGGGCACTGATTGTGATCGAACGTGAGACGGGGCTCAAGGATGTGCTGGAGACCGGCACCGCGATCGATGCCCGGGTTACCAGCGAGATGATCCAGGCGATCTTTGTCCCGGCATCCCCCATTCATGATGGGGCTCTGGTGGTCCAGCAGGGTCGCTTGACCCAAGCGGGCTGTTTCCTGCCGCTGAGTCAGAATTTGGATATCAGCAAGTATCTGGGGACGCGCCATCGCGCCGCGATCGGCTTGACGGAACTGCTCGATGCGGTGGCGATCGTGGTCTCAGAAGAGACCGGCAAGATTTCGGTTGTGGTCAATGGCGGCATTACGCGCGATCTGGATGCGTCTGATCTGCGTAAGGTACTCGGTCGTTTGCTCGAGCCGCGGCGTAAGAGTACCAAGAAGAAGGGGAAGGGCTAGCCAATGATCGAACTGGTGACCAAGAACTGGACGCTCAAGCTTCTTTCGCTTGTCTTTGCGCTGATCCTCTGGATGTTTATCATGGGGGAGAGGCACCTCGAGGTCGGCTATACCGTCCCGCTTGAATTACAGAATATTCCCAAGGAACTGATCGTAGCCAGTCAGGTGCCGAGCCTGATCGATGTGCGTATCAGCGGGCCACGGACTCTCTTGATGAAGGTCAGTCCCGGCGATATCAGTATTACCGTGGATCTTTCCGACCTCAAACCGGGCCTGACATCCTTTAAGCGCCTTGAAGAACGCCTGAACCTGCCGAGTGGGATGCGGGTTACTCGCGTGTCCCCCTCTTTCGTCGATATTCGTCTCGATCGTCGTAGGGAGAAGAGGGTGCCGATCAAAATCGTTCTGGCCGGTGACCCAGATCCCGGCTATCGGGTGACAGGCCTCAGGTCACTCCCCGATAAGGTCAGCATCTCCGGCGCTGAAAGTGAAATTAAGTCGATATCGGAAGTGATGACCGAACCGATCGATCTCAAGGGGGTCACGGAGAACTTTTCAGAAATCGTACCGCTGACTTATGAGCGGACCTATACCAATTTTATGGATGAAAAAACCTCGGAAATCATGGTTTCTATTGAAGCCATCGAACCGGTCGAGGATGCCAGTATGGTAGAGCCTGCAAATGAGCCTAAAGGGGCAGAATAGTAGATGAAGAAAAGTATTTTTGGGACTGATGGCGTACGCGGTGTGGCCAATGTTCACCCGATGACCACCGAGGTTGCCATGCGCCTGGGTCGTGCGGCCGCCCATGTTTTTAAAAAAGGCGATCGGCGGCATCGCTTGGTGATCGGCAAAGACACCAGACTGTCGGGTTATATGCTCGAGGCGGCTTTGGTTTCCGGGATCTGTTCGATGGGGGTCGACGTTTTGCTGGTCGGGCCATTGCCTACTCCGGGGATCTCGTTTATTACCGCGTCGATGCGGGCGGATGCCGGGGTGGTAATCTCCGCCTCGCATAACCCTTACCAGGACAACGGCATCAAATTTTTTAACCGTGATGGCTTTAAGCTGCCCGATGAGCTTGAAATGCGACTTGAAGAGTTGATCACCAGCGGCGAGATCGACACCTTGCGCCCGATCGCCGATGAGGTCGGTAAGGCTTACCGGATCGATGATGCCGTTGGCCGCTATATTGTCTTTCTTAAAAACAGCTTCCCGCGAGAACTGGATCTGCAAGGGCTGAAGATCGTTCTGGACTGCGCTCATGGTGCGGCCTACAAGGTTGCCCCGGCAGTCCTTGAAGAGTTAGGCGCCGAGGTGATTACCCTGGGGGTCAGCCCGAATGGCAAGAATATCAACGCCGGATGTGGTTCGCTCTATCCGGAAGTCATGGCCGCAGCCGTGCGTGAACATGGCGCAGATCTGGGTATTGCCCTAGATGGTGACGCCGATCGCGTGATCTTCGTCGATGAGCATGGCGATCTGGTGGATGGTGATAGTATCATGGCGATTTGTGCGACACGTATGCTGGCGGCCGGAACCCTTAACAAGCAGACCCTGGTCGCGACGGTCATGAGTAACATGGGCCTCGAGATCGCCATGAAGAAAGCCGGCGGAACCATGTTGCGCACTGCCGTTGGCGATCGTTATGTGGTCGAGGAGATGCGCCGCGGCGGCTATAACCTCGGCGGCGAACAGTCGGGACATATGATCTTCCTCGATCATAACACCACCGGGGACGGTGTCCTTTCTGCTCTGCGTGTGCTTGAGGTGGTGCAACGCACCGGCCAGCGCTTGTCGGAATTGGCGCAGGTGATGGAAACTCTGCCGCAGGTGCTGCTGAATGTGCGCGTTAAGCAGCGCACCGATCTTGGCGAAATCCCTGAAGTCTGCAAGGTGATTGCTGATGCCGAAGAGAAACTTGGTGAGCAGGGCCGTGTTCTGATTCGCTACTCCGGGACTGAACCCCTGTTGCGGATTATGCTCGAAGGGCCCGATCAGGCCCAGATCGAAAATTTGGCAGCAGAAATTGCGGCGGCTGTCGAGAAGTCGATCGGCGCTGCATAAATTACCTAAGATTAAAGGAGTACGATCCCTTGGCAAAATTGGGAGTTAACGTTGATCACATTGCAACCCTGCGCGAAGCGCGGGGTATCGATGAGCCGGATCCGGTAGCGGCGGCCTTATTGGCCGAACTGGCCGGTGCCCATGGCATCACGGTCCATCTCCGCGAAGACCGGCGTCACATTCAGGATCGGGATGTCGAAATTCTCCGCCGTACGATCAAGACCCGGCTGAATCTCGAGATGGCTTTGACCGACGAGATGGTCGCCTTCGCCCTGAAAATACTGCCAGACACGGTCACTCTTGTCCCGGAAGGGCGGCATGAGCTGACCACCGAGGGCGGGCTTGATGTGTCGATGCTGCGCCAGACGCTGAAACAGAAAATCGCTCTGATGCAGCAGGCCGGGATCCTTGTCAGCCTCTTCATTGAACCCGATCTGGAACAGATCAAGGCCAGTCATCGCGTCGGGGCCGATTATATCGAGATCCACACCGGTACCTACTGCGAAATGCGCCACGAAAAGGATCGGCTGCACCAGTTGCGCCGCATCGAGATTGCGATCAGTGCTGCGCGTAAATTCGGCATCGGGGTCAATGCCGGACATGGCCTGAATTACCGGAATATCGGACCGGTCGCGGCCTTACCTGGTATCGAGGAATTTAATATCGGGCACAGCATAGTCGGTCGGGCTTCTCTGGTCGGGATGGAACGTGCGGTGCGTGAAATGCTGGAACTGCTCAAGGAGAGCTGATGGCGATTGTAGGCCATGGTGTCGACCTGGCGCGAATCCCGCGTTTTAGACGTTTTGTCGATGAGGGTAAAACCGCAGTGCTGGAACGGCTGTTTACCCAGGCAGAACGCGAATATGCCCAGTCTCATAAGGATCCCGCCGCGCATTTTGCGGTACGTTTTGCCGCCAAGGAGGCTTTTGTCAAGGCGCTTGGCACCGGGTTGCGTTTTGGACTGAGTTGGCAGCAGATCGAAGTTGTGCGTGATGACCTGGGGCGTCCGTCCCTTGAACTGTCGGGTCGCGCGCTTGAAATGATGGCTGAAAAAGGCGCGATGCGCTCCCACCTTTCCTACAGTCATGACGGGGACTACGGTGTTGCATCGGTTATACTTGAAGACTGATGGTGGCCTTAGGTCTTTTTTATCGCGCGAGCACTCATCCTTTATAAATGAGGAGTATCGATGGAGCTGATCACTGCCGAACAGATGCAGGCGATTGATCGGAATGCGATAGCGACTCTGGGCATCCCTGGCCCGGTGTTGATGGAGAATGCCGGACGCGCGGCTGCCGAAGAGATTTTGTGCGATGCCCACGAACTCTTCCCGGGTCCGATCCTGGTGTTGGCCGGTCGTGGCAACAATGGTGGTGACGGCTATGTGATTGCGCGAATCCTGGCCGATCGTGGTTGGCAGGTCGAGACCCTGGTGCTGGCCGAGGAGGGCCATATTACAGGTGATGCCGCGCTGATGTTGCAGATCCTGCAGCGGCTGGGTGGCAAAGTCCAGTTTGTCGACAATCAAGTCTCTTTGCCGGAGCTCTTCAGCGCCGCAGCACCGCATCTGATAGTCGATGCTCTGTTGGGAACCGGCCTGTCGAGCGAGGTTGTCGGGCTTTATCGGCAGGCGATAGATCTGGTCAACCAGAGTTCGGCTCAGGTGGTCGCGGTCGATATCCCCTCCGGTGCCAGCGGCTCAGACGGTCGGGTGCTGGGAGTCGCCGTAGAGGCCGATCTAACCCTGTGTTTTGATAGCGCAAAAATTGGACACTGTAGTCGTCCTGCCGCTGATTATGTCGGTGAACTGCGGGTGCTCGAAATCGGCATCCCGCGTGCGCAGCGGCCACCGGCTGATCAGTCTTGCATCTTGATCGACGAGTCTGTTGCCGCCGGTCTGTTGCCGCGGCGACCGCTGACCGGGCATAAGGGAACCTTTGGCCACCTTGGTGTGGTGGCCGGGTCGACCGGGATGACCGGCGCCGCCGTGCTCTGTTGCGAAGCGGGCCTGCGCTCTGGGACCGGACTGGTGACGCTCTTCTGCCCGGCCGAACTACACGCCATCCTTGAGGTCAAGCTGACAGAGGTCATGACCCGGCCCATTGCCGGGCAGCAGGATCATCTGCTCATCGATAACTGCGCAGAGATTGAGACCTTCTCTGCAGCGTATCAGGCACTGGTGCTGGGACCCGGTCTGGGACAGAATCCACAAACCGTGAGTGCGCTGCGCCAGCTGGTGGCAGGTTGTCGCTCTTCACTGGTTATCGATGCCGATGGGCTGAATGCCCTGGTTGGGGCGCTCGACCTTCTGCCGCGTAACGAGGATAGTCAGCCGATTTTAACCCCGCATCCGGGCGAGTTCTCACGTCTGACCGGCTTGAGCATCGCAGAGATTGAAGCGGATCGCTTCCGCTTGGCGCGCCAGTTCGCGATAGAGCATGCGGTTGTGCTGCTGCTGAAGGGGGCCTCTACCCTGATCGCCGATCCCGCCGGGCGCGTGCGCATCAATAGCAGTGGCAATTCTGGGCTGGCCACCGCTGGGAGTGGCGATGTCCTGAGTGGCTTGATTGGTGGGCTTCTCGCGCAAGGGCTCTCCCCCTTCGATGCCGCAAGTCTCGGCGCCTGGTTGCATGGCGCCGCTGCTGATTTATTGGCCGAAGATAGCGGCTGTGCCGGAATCCTCGCCGGTGACCTAGTGAAAACCATCCCTGTCGTTCGCCATCAACTGGAAGGAGTCTGCGTATGCTGACAGCCAAAGATATCATGTCCACCGATCTGGTCACCGTGACCCTTGGGACTAGCCTCAAAGATCTGGCCGCCAAGTTTGTTTCATCAAGGTTCAGCAATATGCCGGTGTTGGATGATGCTGGGAAGTTGGCCGGGATTATCAGCGAGACAGATCTGGTCGAGCAGCAGAAACCGCTGCATATCCCGACAGTCATGGCTCTGTTTGACGGGGTTTTTTACCTCGACAGTGAGAAGCGCTTTCAAAAAGAGGTCGATCGGGTGACTGCACAGACGGTAGGGGAACTCTTTGACCCCAAACCCGTGACCTGCTCTCCTTCGGCAACCGTGCGTGAGATTGCCGGCCTGATGAGTAAACATAAGGCCCACCTGGTTCCGGTTGTTGAAAATGATGAGCTGATCGGAGTCGTGGCACGCCTTGATCTCATCAGGGCGGTCGAGGTTTGATTCTGTCGTGACCTTTGAGACTCACAGTGAAGAAGAGACAAGTGCTTTCGGGCGTTTCTTAGGCGAACAGCTACAGCGGCCCATAACGATTCTGTTAGAGGGTGATCTTGGTACCGGCAAGTCAGTCCTCGCACGAGCCTTGGCACGTGGCCTGGGCATCGCGGAGAATATCCCGATCACCAGCCCGACCTTTACCCTGATGAATCACTACGCGGCGCGGATCGATCTCTATCATTTCGATCTCTACCGTTTGGCCGACGCCGATGAATTGATTGAGATCGGTTTCGATGATTTTGCCCATAGCGCAGGGATTGCTCTGGTTGAGTGGCCGGAACGCCTGCCGGACCGTGAATTTGATCACCTGCAGTTACACATTGAGCGCTTGTCTGCCGAGAGTCGCCAGATAGGGATCAGCGCCCGCGGAATTGAGCCTCAGTTGCTGGTCGGCTCGCTGCAGGGTTGGTTGAGTTCCAGGTAACCCCCCCAGTTAGCGGGGCTTGTGGGTGAAAAACGCTTTGACCCTCTGACGGTTTTCCTGTTATTAAGGACTCTTGTGTAAAAATACTGAAATAATCGCAGTCTAGAACCCTTTGGCGACTAACCCTTGAGCGGTTGTTTGCCCTATAAGACGAATAAGGAGGCAGTAAAAATATGGCCCTGGTAGTTCAGAAGTATGGGGGCACATCGGTCGGTACGATCGAGCGCATTCGTAACGTTGCCACGCGGGTCGCAAAGACCTTCGATGAAGGCAACGAAGTGGTGGTTGTCGTCTCGGCGATGTCTGGTGAGACCAACCGTCTGGTTGCGTTGGCCAATGAGGTGTGCGAGTTCCCGAGTGATCGTGAATATGACGTGCTGGTTTCGACCGGTGAGCAGGTGACCATCGCATTATTGTCGATGTGTCTGCAGTCGATGGGGTATCAGGCCAAGAGTTATCTCGGCTCGCAGATCCCGATGCAAACCGACAGTACCCATGCCAAGGCGCGCATCAAGAGCATCCCGGATACCAATATCCGGGCAGACCTTGAAAAGAAGACGATTGTCATCTGTGCCGGGTTTCAGGGTATTGAGGAGAGCGGGGCTATCACCACACTGGGGCGCGGTGGTTCGGACACCTCGGCGGTGGCCATAGCGGCAGCCCTCAAGGCCGATGTTTGCGAGATCTACACCGATGTCGACGGCGTTTATACCACCGACCCACGCATGGTTCCCGAGGCGCGCAAGATTGACCAGATCAGCTATGAGGAGATGCTTGAAATGGCATCACTCGGCGCCAAGGTACTGCAGATCCGCTCGGTGGAATTTGCCAAGAAATACGGCGTGGTTATTCACGTTCGTTCCAGTTTTGACGACAGCCAGGGGACCCTGGTGATGAAGGAGGATGAGGAGATGGAGACCGTACTGGTTTCAGGGATTGCCTTTAATAAGGATGAGGCCAAGATCAGTGTTTTGGGAGTTCCGGACCAACCGGGGATCGCTGCGCAGATCTTCTTGCCACTGACAGATTCAAATATCACCGTCGACATGATCATCCAGAACGTCTCGAGTGAGGGCAAGACCGACATGACCTTCACTGTGCCTAAGACCGATTGCAAGAAAGCCCTGCAGATCGTTGAGCCGGTCGCCACCGCGATTGGTGCCAGTGGCACCAGTAGTGACACAGCTATCGCCAAGGTCTCGATCATAGGCGTCGGCATGCGTTCGCATGCCGGTGTCGCAAGCAAGATGTTTTCGACCCTGTCCAGGGAGGGGATCAACATCGAAATGATCTCAACCAGTGAGATCAAGATCTCCTGTGTCATCGCTGAGAAATACACTGAGCTTGCCGTGCGAGTCCTGCACGAGGCCTTCGGTCTCAACAAGGAAGAGTAGGGCATTTCCGGCAACGAGGCCGGAATTTTGAAAGGGTGTTATGCAATGAGTCGGATCAAGCTTTACGATACTACGCTAAGAGACGGTACTCAGGCGGAAGATATCTCCTTCCTGGTGCAGGATAAGGTCAATATTGCCCATCGTCTGGATGATCTGGGGATCGATTATATCGAGGGTGGCTGGCCCGGATCAAATCCGAAAGACATTGCCTTCTTTGAGGCGATCAGGCATGAGAAACTTGCTACGGCCAAGATCGCGGCTTTCGGGTCGACGCGGCGCGCAAAAGTAACACCGGCCGAAGACAATAACATCCAGACCCTGATTGCCGCCGAACCAGATGCGGTCACCATTTTTGGTAAGACCTGGGACTTTCATGTGCGCGAGGCGCTGCGCATCAGCCTTGAAGAGAATCTGGAGCTGATTCATGATTCACTGGTCTATCTTAAGCAGCGGGTTGGAGAGGTGATCTATGATGCAGAGCACTTCTTCGATGGCTATAAGGCGAACCCCGAATACGCCCTGAAGACCCTGCAGGCCGCAGCCGATGCGGGGGTCGATTGCATCGCTCTGTGCGATACAAACGGTGGCACCTTGCCCCACGAACTCGCGGCGATTATGCAAGCCGTTAAGGACGCGGTTTCTATCCCGCTGGGCATTCATGCCCACAACGATTCTGAATGCGCGGTTGCCAACTCTTTGATGGCAATTGAACTCGGAGCTGTTCAGGTGCAGGGCACAATCAACGGTTTTGGCGAGCGCTGTGGTAATGCCAACCTCTGCTCTATCATCCCGGCTCTCAAGCTGAAGATGGGTCTGGAATCGATTAGCGACCAGCAGATGGCTGGCCTGCGTAAGTTATCGCGCTATGTCTATGAACTGGCCAATCTGGTGCCGAATAAGCATCAGCCTTACACCGGTAACTCTGCCTTCGCCCACAAGGGCGGGGTGCATGTTTCGGCGATTCAGCGACATCCCGAAACCTATGAGCATATCCGCCCCGAGAAGGTCGGTAATACGACGCGGGTGCTGGTCTCTGATCTGTCGGGTCGCTCTAATATCCTGATTAAAGCCGAAGAGTGTGGACTGACCCTCGACAGCAAGGATCCCGTAACCCTGGAGATCCTCGAAGAGATCAAGCAGATGGAGAACAAGGGGTATCAGTTTGAGGGAGCCGAGGCTTCCTTTGAATTGCTGATGCGTCGTGCTCTGGGTAAGGTTGAGAGCTACTTCCATGTTATGGCTTTCAGGGTCATCGACACCAGGCGTAGCGAAGACAGCGCTCCTATCTCTGAGGCTACGGTTAAGGTTAAGGTCGGTGGCAAGATCGAGCATACTGCCGCCGATGGCAATGGCCCGGTAAATGCGTTGGATAAAGCACTGCGCAAGGCGCTTGAAAGCTTTTACCCGCAAATTGGCGAGATGAACCTTCTCGATTACAAGGTGCGGGTTTTACCTGCCGGAAAGGGGACCGAGTCCTTTACGCGTGTTCTGGTGGAATCTGGCGACAAAGATTCTCGCTGGGGGACGGTTGGAGTCAGTGAAAATATTATAGATGCATCCTATCATGCCTTGATCGATGCTTTTCAGTATAAGCTCCTCAAGGATTCGGACGAGTAACAGGATGGCGGCACGGGGGGGATGGCTGCTGTTACTGTTCATGTTCTGTTTGACTATATACGATTTGGGCCGGCCCTCTTTTCATTCTGAAGAGACGCCGGCCTTTTCCGTTTTTGATCAGAGGGGAATACAGATCCAGTTAATCGATAATGCCGGATTGCTCGATGGAATTCATCAAATTAATGACGCTGGCCAGTTAATTAACGTCATTAATTTGGCGAACCTGTACGTCCCTGACTATCTCCGCCATGACCTTCAGGAGGCAGGCGTTGATGATGGAAAAACCTTTAAATTACATGTGGTTGATGGAGTTGTGTCGTCTGTTGAAACTGGCTTTATGTCCGCAGCGCTGCGGATCTCTTTGGGGATTCCATTGGACATAAATCAAATGACTGAGTCTGACTGGGATGACCTTCCGGGCATCGGGACCTCATTGGCTCTACGCATCGAGAACGACCGTCAGGAAAATGGCGATTTTGGCTCGGTCGATGGCTTAAAAAGAGTTAAAGGTATCGGATTTAAACGGATTAATAAGTGGAGAGATTTTTTTGGCGGAGTTAAGTAGTCGAATAACAAACGAAAAATAAATTACCAATGAGAGGCGTAAGGATTCATTAAGTATTTATCCGCTTTGGCACAACTCATGAAGTATACAGTCAACTCTGAACACGCAATTTTGACGTAGCTTGTCTGTTGTTTTAAAACTGCCAAGGAGGCCCCAAATGAAATGTCCTAAGTGCAAAAGCAGAATGTACTCCGAAAAGTATTATGACTTTGTGCGGGCATTCGATGCTTGGAGATGCTGCGCCTGTGGCGAAGTTGTCGATCCGACGATTCTAGCCAACCGAGCACGCAATCAGAACCTTTATTTGGGCTGAATACTACATAGATATAAAGGCCGGGCGATTAGCCCGGCCTTTATATGTTTTCGTTCAGAATGTTAGTTTTTCAGACTAGTTTTGCTTGCTGGGTTTCTTGCTCCATAAGATAAATCTGATGATACCTATAATTGAGAGCAATAAAAATCCTGGACCGCGGTAGCGGTTAGGTTCTTTACCTTCGCTGATAAATAGAATGTCCTCGCCAGTTTCAATCCCCACTGATGTCAGCAGCTCGAGTAGCTTGTCCCGATTCGAATCAGCAATCATATTATCGGCTGTCATCCCGGTGACCGTAGTCGCGGGGAAAAACTCGTCCTGATGCTCCTTCAGGTAGGTCGCGCGCTTTTGTTCATTATCCAGTTTAAAGTAGTAGGTGGTGAGCAGGTTGATAATGGCAGGCTCTCTGGTCTCGATCCATAGGCGTGGATTCTCGACACTGCGATCCTCAACAAAAGGGATCAGAAAGGAATCGATTTCGATTGTTCCGCTCATATTGATCCCTTTCAGTAGATCGAGATGTCCACCACTGATACTGAGCCATTCCTGCTGTGGCTGAGCGCTTGAAAGTTCCCTCAGTTCGACCCGCAGGGGCTCGGGGTTGCGTAGTTGCAGGACCAGGTCGTAAATGCCGAGCCAGGTCAAGAGCATGCAGATAGCGAGGAATGTAAAACGAAAACGTTTCATTGCGAGACCTTGTATTTATGAGCAAAAAAGAGATAAAAAAGGGCTTTTCTCTTTTCGAGAAAAAGCCCGGTCAATCTACTTAAGTTAACTGCGTCGGATCGCCAGTGGCAACCCGACGCAGTTTTTGATATTAAGCGCCAGCCGTTTCGGTAGCGGTGCTAATAACCACATCTTTTTGAGTCATTATCGATACCACGACCAGAGCTAAAAAGGAAAGTGGAATCGAAATCAGGGCCGGGCTATTGAAGCTGACCGGTGCATCGGTCGGCAAGTAACCGTAACGGACCCACATGTCAGGCGAGATCAGAATCAGGCCGAGGGAAGATACGAGACCAACGGTGATCGAGGCCGCAATCCCTTTGGCGGTGGTTCTCTTCCAGAAGAGCAGCATCAGGATCGCAGGCAGGTTGGCTGAGGCGGCAACGGCGAAGGCCCAGCCGACCAGGAAGGAGACGTTCATCCCTTCGAATATGATTCCCAGATAGATGGCGATACAGCCAACCACAACAGCCGATATCTTACCCGCCCGGACCTTACCTTTGTCAGACATCCGCATGCCGAGGAAGTTGTCCATCAGGTCGTGCGCAACCGCACCCGAGGCGGCCACGATCAGGCCCGAAACCGTGCCTAGAACCGTAGCGAAGGCCAGGGATGAGATGATCGAAAAGAGCACAACCCCAAAGGAGAGTGCCAGCAGTGGCGCGCTCATGTTGTTATCGGTCAGGTTGATGACGCCGTTGGTCATAGCGCCCATGCCCATGAACAGGGTCAGAACATAGAAGAAGCCGATGGCTGCGATAGCGACGATAGTCGATTTACGCGCAGCGGCCTGACTCGGTACAGTGTAGTAGCGGATCAGGATGTGCGGCAAGGCTGCGGTACCGCAGAACAGAGCCAGCATCAGTGAGACAAAGTTAAAGGTCTGGGTGCCGGTGGCGTTGTCGACCTTGAACTTCAGGCCGGGACGCAGCACACGGTCACCAGGGGTCGGCTTTTGATAGTAGACGGTGATGGTGTTGGCGCCCTCCTGGATATACTGCTTGCCCCAGAGAACAATGGTCGAATCCTTGAGCGCCGAAAGGTAGGCCAGCGGACCGACAGCGCCAGTCGTGGCGACTTCTTGACCATTGACGCGGAGCTCTTTGATGTGACCAACCGGGAAGAACATGCCGTCTTCCTTGGCGGAACCGTTATAGGTCTTGGTGCCATCGGCCATTTTGGTCGTGAAGAGGGTCTCTTCGAGACGGTATCCCTCATCGTTTTTGTTCAGCTGCCAGATGGTCTCACGGCCGTCTTTGGCCAGCTTGACGAATCCAGCCTTGCCAAATTCAGAATCGAGGCCGGCAACAACGCTGTAGCCAGCCTCATTGACATTCAATGCGGCATCGGCCTGCAGGGTCTTGAAGTCATGATACGGCTGACCGTTGTTCATAGGTGAGGTTGAGAGCCCCTGGGTCAATACGTAGATAACAAGCACGGTCGACATGATCAACAGCAGTGCGCCTTTGAAGAACTGCACATAGGTGGTAGAGGCCATGCCGGCGGTTGCAACGATGATCGTAACGACGATGCCGACGATGCAGACGCCAACCCAGTGAGGCAGGCCGAGCAAGGGCTGAACCAGAACACCGGCGCCGACCATCTGCGGAATCAGGTAGAAGACCGAAACCACCAGGGTCGAAATAGCCGCCGTCAGCTGAATTGCCTTGGAATTGAACTTGGAGTCGAGGGCGTCAGTAAAGGTATATTTACCCAGGCGCTTCATCGGTTCGGCCACCAGGAACAGAGCCACGACCCAGCCGGCAAGATAGCCGATGGAATACATCCAGCCATCGTAACCAGCGGTTGCGATCATGCCGCAAATGCCGAGGAATGAGGCCGCTGACAGATAGTCACCGGCGAACGCAACGCCGTTGGTGAACCAGTGGATGTTGCCACCGGCAGCGTAGTAGCTATCGGCTGAACTGGTGCGGCGCGCCAAATAGAAGGAGAGTCCCAGAACGAATGAAACGAATGCGATAAAGAGGCCGATGGCCAGCGGGGATTGTGTATAAACCATGTTGACGTCCTCCTTAGCTGTTCATCCGCACTTCAGCGCGGGTACAGAAATGGTTGTAGATGACGGCCATAACCAGCGCCAGGCCAATCAGGCCGAACCCCCAGATGACAGCGGCGGTCTGACCCAGGACGATCGATTGCATCATCTTGGGGGCGGTGGCGTTGATTGCCACGAAGGTTGCGTAGACCAGGGTGTAGGCGATAAACATCCTTACCCCTAGTTTGGTCTTGTAGGCGGACGCATCGTCCTTGCCCAGTTTTACTGCGGGTCCGTGTCCCATGGTGAAGCTCCTCTCTTGAAACAAGCCAACCGTATACGGTTGCGGCAAAATAAGCCCATTAGGGCTAAATAACGATGAGCTAAAAAAACTGCCGCGCTATCTGGTTGAAAATAATAGATAATGTGGCAGCCTGCTGTGATAAAATGCGCGATAGGGTGCTTTTTGATTCGCGCCATAATACGTTGTTATAAAAACAAGTCAACAAAAAAACTTCCTGAAATTATAAGTTTCGCTAGATGAAAAGATTGCCTGGTAAGCTTCGAAAAACAGGGAGTTGTGTATCTTCGGTAGTTTAGGGGGTAAATAGAATAGTGTTATTCGCTAAATGGGAAATTGTAACCTATTGGGCTTGTGCTGGGCAGGAAATGCATGCCAGGTATGGTTGGGTTTGAGTTTGTTATAGCTCTTCAGGAGTAAAGGCAACGACCTGATCGATTGAATGGCTGTTGGTCAGAAGCATGACGAGGCGGTCGACACCCAGTGCAATGCCTGCAGCTTGCGGCATTCTGTGCAAATCGCTGAGAAAGGGTTCCGGGAGATTGGTTTGTCGGCCGTTGTTTGCGGGGATTTTCAGCATTTCCATGCTGAAACGCAGTCGTTGCTCTTTAGGATCTGTCAGTTCCGAGAATGCGTTGGCGAGTTCGAGACCGGCTATATATAGCTCGAAGCGCTCAGCTAGTTCGGGTTGCCCAGGTTTGCAGCGGGCCAGCGAGGCAAGTTCAGCCGGGTACTCATAGAGGAGGGTCGGTCGGGTCAATCCGAGTCGGGGTTCGATGCTGAAGGCGATCAGTTCATCAAAGCGATCTTCTCTAATTGCGCTTAACGGATCTGTGTCTGTGTAGCGGTGAAAAGCTTCGGCTACGCTCAGACGTTCAAAGGGTTGATCCAGATTGATCCTCTGCCCCTGATAGTTGAGCTCTGTCTCTGGCAACAGAAAACGCAAGAGATTCTCGCAATCGGACATGAGTTGTGTGTAGTCACAGTGGCTGCGATACCATTCGAGCATGGTGAATTCGGGGAGATGCTTGCGACCCCGCTCTGCGTCGCGCCAGCAGTGGCTGATCTGAAAGATGTTATTATAACCGGCGGCCAGAAGCCTCTTCATCGCCAGCTCGGGAGATGTCTGCAGTTGCCAGTCGCCGCTGGCCAGGGGTCTGATGTGCGTTTCCGGGGCGTTTGCTGGAATCCGTTGTGGTGTCTCTACTTCAAGGAAGCCTGATTCAATGAAAAAAGCCCGGATCCTTTGAATGATCCGAGCTCTTTGCATCAGTTTGTCCTGCTTTTCCGTCAGGAAATGGGCCATCTTATTCCTTGACCCGGGTAACATAATCTCCGGTACGGGTATCGATCTGAATCAGGGTGCCTTCATCGACAAAAGAGGGCACTTGAAGGTTGTAGCCGGTCTCAACCGTTGCAGGTTTATTATTGCCTGCCGCGGTGTCACCCTTCACCCATGGATCTGAAACGGTCACACGCAGGTTGACGAAGATTGGCAGGGTCAGTCCGATCCCGCGGTCACCAAACATCAAGACCTTGACCTCCATGTTGTCAACCAGGAAATACTTGTCATCGGCCAGGACATCTTCAGTGAGCACGATCTGCTCATAGTTCTTCTGGTCCATGAAGACATAGCCGCTATCGTCCTGATAGAGGAATTGCATATCGGACTCTACGAGGCTGGCCGGTTCAAAGCTTTCCCCGGAACGGTAGGTGCGGTCGAAGAGTGAACCCGTAACCATATTGCGCAGTTTACATTTATAGAGGGACTGGCCCTTGCCTGGCTTGGTGAAGTCGAAGCCAACGATGACATGTGGTTCGCCATCGATCAGAATCTTGATACCTTTTTTGAGGTCTGAACAGCTGTACATGGATATCTCTCCGTTACTTTTGGTTTTGTCGCTTAGCCAAGGAATATAACCACAGGCAAGAAACTTTTTCCATGGAAAACCGGTGACCCCTGAAAGGTCGAGGTTTTTTTGAGCAGGTAACAGGAGAATTGCCCCCGCATTTCCTGAGAGATGTAAGCCCTGGCACACTCATTCGCGCTGATTAGTCAGGATCTCGCGTGCCGAATTGAAGCTGCTCCGGTAGTGGCGAATTTCAATGACTGAAATTTTGATGACGCTTGCGATCGGTACCCCAATGATCATGCCGAGGACACCATAGAGTTTTCCGCCCATCACTATGGCCAGGATAACCCAGAGTGGGTGCAGATTCGAAACGCGCGAGATGAGGATAGGGATCAGAATGAAGTTATCCAGGATTAACTGGGCGATCAGCAGATAGACGCACAATATCCACCAGAATTGTGGACCGACACCCAGATCGACCAACGCAATGACCAGACCGGGAACCATGCCGACGATTGGACCAATGTAGGGGACAAGGTTTGTCACGCCGGCGATAGCACCAAGCAAGGGGGCGTAGCGAATATCGGTCAGTGAAAGGCCGAGCCAGACAACTACGCCGATAATCATAGCCTCAACGATGCGCCCGCGAATAAAATGCGCAAGCTGCCAACTGACGTGATCGTAGATGTCGAGGACCATTTCGAAATAACGGTTAGGTGTCAGGGAGATCAGATTGCGCATGAAACGCCGACTGTCACGCAGAAAGAAGAACGAGAAGAGCGGCACCAGCAGAAAGAGGCTGCCGATCCGCATCGCCGAACGTGGCGTTTCCAGCAGAATCAGGCCGAGAAACTCTTGCGTCCACTGACGTACTTTGCCGGAAATGTCGTAGTTTTCGAGATAGGGGAATTGAGTGTGGGCGCTGGCGAGTAAATTGTTCAGGTATTCCAGGATGCGTGCGATATAGCGTGGAAAATCGGCCCGCAGGGCATCAAGCATACTTCGCCAGTTGGGCGGCCCGATCAGCGTCAGCAGGCTGAAGCAAACGATCAGCAGGATCGCATAGACGGCAAAGATACTGGTAGTACGGCTGATCTGGAGACGTTCAAAGAGTTGGACGAGTGGGTCGAGTAGAAAAGTGATAATCACCGAGAGGAGTATCGGCAGGAACAGCCCGCTGGTCGCGGTCTCCAGCCATTCAACTACTGTAGAGGCCGAGGAGAAGATGGTGATCCCCGTGGCGATTCCGGCACTTAGAACGAGAAACAGCACCAGATTTTTTGCCCGACCTGTGGGCCGCGGCAAGGCGGTCATGCTTGGTCCTCTTGGACCGATTTGAGATGGGCGTAACTCTGCTCGCGTAGGCGTAAACCCGCATGTTGCAGGCGTTCACTGAGGACCCGGGTCAGCCCAAGCAGGATCTTCGAGGCCATTGCGGGATGTTTACGGATCGCATCCAGCAGGTCAGCGCGAAACAGACCAACCAGAACGGTCTGCTCGGTTGCGGTTGCAGTCGCAATCCGCGGTCTGGGAGTGGTCAGTGCAATTTCGCCGAAGAAGTCACCCGCCTCCAGATCTGCCTGGACCTGACTTACCCCCTGTTCATCTTTCATTTCGATACGAACCCTGCCCGAACGGATGATATACATCCCCGAGCCGATATCCCCCTCACTGAAGACGGTTTCACCGGGGTTGTAATTGCGTAGATGGATGATCGATTCGAGAAAAACCAGATCGCGCCGCCCGAGGGTGGCGAAGGTCGGAATTGTGCCGAGAAAGTAGGCGAGAGTGCCCTCGTAGCCTGGCTTGCGGAAAATGTTACTCCATAACGGATTCACCGTCAGACCTCCCGATTGACAGCACTTGCAGCCGCCAGCAACAGTTGATTAAATATGAATGCCTCACACTATACCAGTCGGATATTCAATATCCAGAAAAAACAGGTGGTTGGGAGAGAGGGCACAGATCTTTGCTTTTCGATTGGAGCAATTTGCACTATCTTGGCATAACCATGAAGAAACTCGATCCCTCCAGCTATCCGACCGGCCCAGGTGTCTATTTGATGAAAGACAGCGCTGGTCTGATTCTCTATATCGGCAAGGCCAAGAATCTGCGTGCCCGTCTGCGCACATACTTTGTCCCCGGCGGTGATGGCCGGGCCCAGATCCCCTTGCTGATGGCTAAAGTTGTGGCGATTGAGGTTATTCTGACCGACACCGAAAAAGAGGCCTTGCTGCTCGAGAATAACCTGATCAAGCAACACCGCCCGCGTTACAACATCGATCTGCGCGATGACAAGACCTATGTCTCGGTGCGCCTCGACCCGCGTGAGGAGTTTCCGGCCTTGCAGGTGGTGCGTCTGGTCCACAACGATGGGGCCCTCTACTTTGGCCCCTACGCCTCGGCCGGGGCCATCCGTCAGACCCTCAAAGAGATCTACCGGATCTTCCCCTTGCGTCATTCGCGCATTGAACGCTGTCGCCTGCGTGGCCGGCCTTGCCTGTTTCACCAGATCGGACAGTGCAGTGCGCCCTGTCATGGCAAGATCACGGTCGCTGATTATGCCCACCTGGTCCGCGGGGTGGTCGCACTCCTGTCGGGACGTGATCCCGAGGTGCTGCAGTTACTCGGGCAGCGCATGACAGAGGCTGCGGCAACAATGAATTTCGAGGAGGCCGCGCGACTGCGTGATCAGATTCGTGCGATTGAGCGCAGCGTTGAGCGTCAGTCCGTGGCCGATCTGGGTGGCGGAGATCAGGATATCCTCGGTTTTAAGCGGGATGGTGGTGAGGTCGAGGTGGCCCTGCTCTTTGTTCGGCAAGGCAAGCTGTTGGGCAAGAGGAGTTGGTCGGTTGAATGGCGCCTCGACATCGATGAATTAATTTCAGATTTTCTGCGTCAATATTACGGCAGTGGCGTGATTATTCCCGATCAGATCTTGCTGCCTGAACCCCTTGAGGATGCCAGCTTACTCGCCGACTGGCTGTCCGAACTGCGCGGCAGCAAGGTCCAGATTGCAACGCCAAAACAGGGCGATAAACGACGCATGGTCCTGCTGGCCTGCCGTAATGCCGAAGACGATAAACGCCAGCGTGGCAGCAAGAAAGAGGCGCGCGTCAAGGTGCTGGATGAGATCCGCCAACGATTTTATCTGCCCGAACTTCCCCGGCGGATCGAATGTTTCGATATCTCGAATATTCAGGGTGCCCATGCGGTCGGCAGTATGGCGGTGTTGCTTGAGGGGGAGGCCGCGCCCAAAGAATATCGACGCTATAAGATAAAGACCGTCGAGGGCGCAGACGACTATGCCTCTCTGACAGAGGTCCTGCGGCGTCGCCTGGAGCGTGGTCAGAGTGAAGGCAACCTGCCGCAGATGATTCTGATTGACGGCGGCAAGGGCCAACTGGGGGTGCTGGCCGCGGTAGTCGCTGAATTCGGTCTTGGGCCGTCGATCGGGATTGCCGGTATCGCCAAGAGCCGTATCGTTGCCAACGTCCGCGGCAAAGCGGTTGAGAAGAGTGAAGAGCGCTTTTTCGTCCCCGGCCGCAAGAACCCGATCAGTCTGCGCAACGGCTCACCAATTCTTTATATGTTAGAGCGCCTGCGTGACGAAACCCATCGTTTTGCGATTACCTATCACCGTAAACTGCGCAGCAAGGCGACTTTGCGTTCCAGTCTCGAAGATATCCCCGGTGTCGGGCCCGCACGGCGCACGGCGCTGCTCAAATATTTTGGCAGCCTGAAGCAGATCCGCGCCGCCAGCCTGGAAGAGTTGCGCGCGCTGCCGGGGCTTCCGGAACGCCTGGCCCGGCAAATTCATCAAGCTCTGCATTCCGAAAAATAACCGGCTTTGACGGCGCAAGATGCTGTTTCCGGGTTTTTTTTTCGAAGTAACAACTCCCCGGCAATGAACCCTAGATTTATTTCATGCCCTTTTTCTCTGCGATTTTAAAGAGTTGTCTCGACATCGCTGAAAAAAACAGACAGGGGGTTTACTTCGGCCTATTT
>JAAXQE010000003.1 GCA_012974425.1 Geopsychrobacter sp. | reverse complement strand
CGAGGTCTTGCCGATGAATGCCAAGCTTAGCCAGCAGATGTCACTCCTTGGTCTGGCGGCGCTTATCTTGTATGCGCTCCTGGTCTCGCTCGATCTGGTCTCGCTGGAAGTGATGCCGCAGTTTGTCGCCTCGGCCCTGATCTTCTTCAGCTCGGGCCGCCTGATGCGCAAGTCGGTGGCCAGTGAAGATGAAGAGGACAAGCCGCTCAAGACGCAACGCAGCGAACAGGACTGGCACTGGTTTAACCTGCTGCTCAACTGGAGCATGTCGATTCTGATTCTGGGGATGCTGGCTCTCTGGCTGATGAAGCCGGTTGGAGTCGACCTGGCCGAGACGGTTCAGCAGACGACCGCGCATGAGAGTTTCTTCTCTGGTTATGTACCCTGATTTATAAAGTGTGGGAAGTTGAACAACAAGAGCCCGACTTGATTCAAGTCGGGCTCTTGTTGTTCAATCGGCTGATTACGCCAGAATATTACTTGGCAGCCTTGCGCGCCGCGTCTAACCAACCATTCCAGGTGCTCTGGTTCTTTTTGATCCATTCTTTAGCGTGGCGTTCAATATTCTTCTGCGACTTCTCACCGTTTTGCATCAGGGTGTTCTGTGCATTGATGTCATCGAGCGGCAGGGTGAAAACCTCGAAGAACTTTTTCGCCGCAGGATTTTTGGCGGTAAATTTTTTGTTGGCAACGATCCGGATGTCACTGACAACGAAACCGAGCTTGATCGGGTCACTGACCGCACCTTCGATTCCGCTGACGGTCATGCGATCTTCAGCAATTTTTTGTGCCTCGGCAGGCATGATTTTGGGAACGTTGATCCAGACGACATCTTTGCCCGGCTTAAGTTTAAAGATTGTCCAGTTCGGTGCCCAGGTGTAGAAGAAAATCGGCTGACCTGCATTGTAACGCGCCAGGGCATCCGCCATGCTCGCAGAATAGGCGGCCTTGACCGGATTGATCGAATCATCCAGGTCATAGACCTTAAAATGATGGGTAATGACCTTTTCGCAGCCCCAGCCCGCAGGGCAGGCAGTCAGGTCGGCCTTGCCATCACCGTTGGCATCGAATGCAGCTTTGACTTCAGGGCGTTTGAAGTCATCGAGTGACTTGATATTGTATTTATCTGCGGCCTTTTTCGAGACCAGATAGCCCTGCAGTCCACCCGCCTTAACCACATAACCGACCTTTTCTATTTTGTCGTAGGCATTTTCGGGTAGCTGGCCATCATGGTTAGGGAACCAGCCATTGGTCCAGTAGTCAACATCGCCAAGGGTAACAGCCTGGTAGAAGAGCGGGTTGCTTAATTCTTGTGGCTTTTTTGCATTGTAACCGAGCTCTTTCAATCCAGCGCGGACCAGGGCTTCTTGAAAGTAGCCGGTGTTCCAGGTGCCACGACTGGGCTGAACCTTGATCCCCTCGCCGGGTCTCTGTTGGTCAGCAAAAGCCGGTAAGCATAGAGCCAGCAGTAGCAGGCTAAGCATAATACGTTTCATACTTTTTCTCCTCTTCGAGTGATATGAGTGAATAGAGCTAAAAGATTATCTTTTATGCGGTTCTGGTCTCGCTGGAAGTGATGCCGCAGTTTGTCGCCTCGGCCTTGATCTATTAGGTATGCGAAGTTGAACAACAGGAGCCCGACTTGAATCAAGTCGGGCTCCTGTTGTTCAATCGGCTGATTACGCCGGAATATTACTTGGCAGCCTTGCGCGCTGCATCCAACCAGTTGTCCCAGGTCTTCTGGTTGTTTGAAATCCATTCCTGTACGTGACGCTCAATATCCTTCGTCGATTTCTCACCGTTCTGCATCTTGGTGTTCTGCTCGTTGATATCACCCAGGGGCAGGGTGAAGAGTTTAAAGAACTCCTTAGCCGCCGGGTTCTTGGCGAGGAACTTCTTGTTGGCAACAATCCGAATGTCGGCGACCACGAAGCCGAGTTTGACCGGATCGCTGACCGCTCCGGTGACGTCGCTGACGGTCATGCGCTCTTCTGCGCTCGCCTGCGATGTGAAAGGCTTGATCTCGGGCACGTTGATCCACATCACGTCTTCACCCGGCTTCAGCTTGAAGATGGTCCAGTTCGGCGCCCAGGTATAGAAGAAGGCTGGTTGGCCGGACTTGTAACGCGCCAGGACATCGGCCATGCTGGCCGAATAGGCGGCCTTGATCGGGTTGATGTGCTCATCCAGGCCATACACATCGAAATGGTGGCTGATGATTTTTTCGCACTGCCAGCCAGCGGGACAGGCGGTCAGATCGGCCTTGCCGTCGCCATCGGCGTCGAAAGCCGCCTTGACCTCGGGCCGTTTGAAGTCTTCGATCGATTTGATGCCGAATTTTTCGACCTCTTTTTTCGAGACCATGTAGCCCTGCAGGCCACCGGCCTTGACGACGTAGCCAACCTTCTCAGCCTTGTCGTAAAAACCTTCCGGAACCTGACCGTCATGCATGGGGAACCAGCCGTTGACCCAGTAATCAAGGTCACCCAACACCAGGGCCTGATAGAAAAGCGGATTGGATAACTCCTTTGGCTTCTTGGCGTTGTAGCCGAGCTCTTTCAGGCCGGCGCGGACCAGGGCTTCCTGGAAGTAACCGGTGTTCCAGGTGGCACGGGCAGGCTGAACCTTGATCCCTTCACCGGGTTTATGTTGGTCGGCAAAGGCTGGCAGGCATAGGGTCAGCAGTAGCAGGGTAAACAGAATACGTTTCATACTTTTCTCCTCTTGATTGCATATGGGTGAATGACAGTGGATATTATTTTTGCGCTATTCCTTGGGTAATCCGGTCGAGAACCATCGCCAGCAGGACGATCGACAGACCGCCAATAGTCGCCAGGCCGATCTCCAGGGTGTTCAGCCCCTGGACCACGGGGTTCCCCAGGCCGCCAGCACCGATCAGGGCGGCGATAACCACCATCGACAGGGCCATCATGATCGTCTGGTTGAGCCCGGCCATGATCGATGGCATGGCCAGCGGGATTTGAACTTTGCGTAACACCTGCCAGGGGGTCGCGCCGAAGGCGGTCGCCGCTTCGATCAGTTCCGGATGGACCTGGCGGATACCGAGGTTGGTCAGGCGGACAATCGGTGGCAGGGCAAAGACGATGGTCGCCAGGATGCCGGAGACGGTACCGATACTGAACAGCATGACCACCGGCACCAGATAGACAAAGGCCGGGGTGGTCTGCATCGCATCCAGGAAGGGGCGCAGGAAGGTTTCGAAGCGCTTGCTGCGCCCGGCCATGATCCCGAGCGGTATGCCGGCCACCGCACAAAATACCACCGAACAGATCACCATCGCCAGGGTGGTCATGGTGTCTTCCCAGAGACCGAG
>JAAXQE010000204.1 GCA_012974425.1 Geopsychrobacter sp. | reverse complement strand
GCTACCGCGAAGCGGTTTAGTTCAACAGGGATTAGGCGGGACCCGGTATATCGGATATGCCGGGACCCGCTATATTCAATATACCGGGGTGTGTAGCCCGGTATATCAGCTTAAGATCTCAATAAATTCAGTGCTTTTTATATTAGAAAAATATTCAGCATATTTAACCCTGTTGTTGCGACAAAGAGGCTCAAAATATATCGGTTAATCTGGTTTTTACGGTTTTTTAACTATCAGCCAGGTGTGGCTTTTGGAATTTTGCGGGGCCCCCATCTTAAGTGCTACAGGAAAAGCGAACCACTCGGAGGGGGTGAGTAGCTCAAACACTTTCCTGTAGCAGCCCTATTATCAGCCTTGAGATTGCCGATCGTCAATCTTTTATTCGCGCAAACCAGTGGGTTTATTTTGAATGGCTCGCACTGTCCCGCATCGGTACTTTAGCTATGCGGGACAGTGCTTTTCTGTCTAAGAATTTCCAGGAGGCTGTCGGACTTGCCGAGCCGCAGCGAAAATTTGGACGTTTGAGATCAGATTTTGGCTCGTTTGCAGGCTCATAGCCGTAGCTATGGTGCAAAAAGGAGCTGAAATATGGGCCAAATGGCCGGATTTGCAGCCGGGTCGTGAATAGTCCGACAGCCTCCTAGCGGAACCAGAGGGATAAAAATGGCACGTAGGTGATAATCAGCACCGATGCGAGCAACAACAGAAAGAACGGCCAGGTCGACTTGTAGAGGGTCAGCACCGGTTCATCGAAGCGGTAGCTGGCGATGAAGAGGTTAAGCCCGACCGGCGGGGTGATGTAGCCGATCTGCATGTTGGCGAGAAAGATGATCCCCAGGTGGAGCGGATCAACACCGTAGCTGAGGGCGACCGGCAGGATCAGTGGCACCACCAGGACCAAGGCGGAGAAGATGTCGAGGATCGCGCCGAGCAGCAGCAGAAAGATATTCAGCAGCAGCAGAAACGTGAGTCGTCCGTCGACGTGGGTCTTGACATATTCGAACAGCTTGGCGGGGATTTCGGCATCGATCATGTAACTGGTTGAGGCCAGCGATACACCGAGGATCAGCAGGATGCCACCGACCAGCACCATCGACTGACGCATGATGACCGGCAACTGGCGCAGGGAGATTTCGCGCAGGATAAAGACTTCGACCAGCAGCACGTAGCAGGCGGTTACGGCGGCGGCTTCGCTGACCGCAAAGTAGCCGCTGTAGATGCCACCCAGAACCACTACCGGCAGGGGCAGTTCCCAGATCGATTCGCGCAGAGAGCTGGTAACTTCGGCGAGGGTGACTTTGCCGCCGAGTTGCTTGCCGCGCCGCTTATAGACGACATAACCACTGAGCAGTACCAGCATCAGGACCCCGGGCAGGGCACCGGCCAGAAACAGTTCATCCAGCCGAACCTCGATATCACCACCGGCCTGCTGTGCGACGATGCCATAGAGGATGAGCGGCAGGGAGGGGGCAAAGAGCAGACCGAGGCTGCCCGAGGTGGTAATGAGGCCTAGATTGAAATTCTTCTCATAACCGGCCTGCTTCAAGGCCGGATAGAGGATGGCACCCAAGGCGATGATGGTGATCCCCGAGGCGCCGGTAAAGGCGGTGAAGAAGGCGCAGGCGATCAGCGCGACGACTCCGAGGCCGCCGGGGAACCAACCCAGAAAAGCCCTGGAGAGGCGCATCAGCCGACCGGGCGCACCACTTTCGCCGAGCAGGTAGCCGGAGAAGGTAAAGAGCGGGATAGCCAGCAGCACCGGCATCTCGGCCAGGCGGTAGAGCTCGATGGCCATCACGGTCAGGTCGATATCGCTGGAATGAAAACCCCACATGGCGCCGGCCGCAATGATGGCAAACAGGGGCGCCCCGAACAGGGCGAAGAGCAGCAGGAACAGGCTCATACGACCTCTTCGGGCAAGGGGTAGAGGGCGCGGCGGATATGGCCGAGATAGCGCAGGCTCATCATGCCGAAGCCGATCGGCAGGATCAATTCAAACCACCAGGCGGGCAGCCCGCTCAGCACCTTGGTCTGGTACTCATGCTCCATCTGGACGAAAAGAAACGAATAGTAGGCGAGCAGACCGCAAACCGCCGAGGTAAAGAGATGCAGCAGGGTCTTGACCGCGGCCTTGTACTTCGGCGGCATGAAGCGCAGCATCAGGTCGATGGCGACATGGCGGTCATCACGGCAGGCGGCCATGGCACCGAGCAAGCCGAGCCAGAGCACCAAGAGGCGGAGCAGCTCATCCGCCCAGATCATGCCGCCGCCGATAAAGTTGCGCTGCACGATCTGCCAGCCGGCGAGCAGAATCATGGTGGTGAGCAGGGTTGCCAGCAACACATCTTCAACGCAGCGGCCGAGACGATCGAGCCGTTTGAACAGACGACCAATGCTCACTGGTCGGCCTTGGCCTGGCTTCGGAATTGCTGCAGCAGCGCATTGACGCGGGCGTAGCGTTCGACACTGAAGAGCCCCTCCTGCGCGCGCTGCGCGAGGGCTTTTTCGGTGACCGCCCGCATTTCATCCAGCTGTTGCAGCGGCTTCTCTTCGGTAAGCCCCTGCTTGAGCAGGGCCTCTTCGGCCTGGGCGTTTTCGAGACGATTGGCCTTATCGAGGTCTTGATAGATCCCTTCGAAGACCTGATGTAAAACTTGCTGATCTTCAGGAGAAAGCTTCTTCATCACCTTGGCATCTATCACCAGCAGGGCAAAGAGATAGGAGAGCGGGGTCGGGCTGAAATATTTAACCTGAGTGTGCCACTGAAAGGCGATGGCAGCCAGCGGCGATGAGCCGATGACGTCAATCAGGCCGGTCTGCAGCCCGGTCAATACATCGGTCAAAGGCAGGGTCACCGGGGTCAGGCCGTTGGCGGCCATGGCGGCATAGCTGGCCAGGTCCCCTTCGGGAACCCAGACTTTTTTACCCTTGAGGTCATCCAGGTTGGCAATCGGCTGCTGCGAGAACATCAGCGCCATTCCACCTTCGGCAAAGCCGAAGCAGGCAAAACCCTTGCTCTCCAGCCCCGCCTTGAGGACGCTGTCCATCTCGGCCCGCACGTAATCGACCTCTTCCAGGGAATTGAACAACATCGGCAGACCGTAGAGGCTGAGGTCAGAATAGACGGTAGCCATGGCGCCGCTGGTAAAGGCACCGCCCTGCAGCTGACCGATGCGCATCTTGCGCAGCACCGCTTTCTCGTTGCCCATGACGCCGCCGCCATAGAGCTTGATCTTGACCCGGCCTTCGGTTTGCTTGGCAATCTCGGTAGCCGCCTGACGCATCTGCACCATCCAGCTTGAGCCTTCCGGGGCGACGGTCGCCAGCTTAAGAGTCAG
>JAAXQE010000107.1 GCA_012974425.1 Geopsychrobacter sp. | reverse complement strand
CTAGCGCGATGGAACAATAAACCGGTGCTGCCTTTTGTCTACGCGACCCTGCTTAAATCCCTTCACCCTGTGGGGGAAGGGATATTCAGGCCACTAACCTAAGATGGCCTCAATCTCCGCCGGCAGGAATGGCCGGTTGCGTGCATTGAGTGCGGTGCCGATGATCAGCCCCTCCAGAATCAAGACCCCGTCGCTATCCCGCACAATCTGTTGCCGGAAGGCAAACCTGAGTCTGGATATCCGTTCCATGCGCGATAAAACCGCAAAACAATCGCCACTGGTCAGCGAACGGCGGTAATCGAGCTCGGCCCTGACGACCACCAGGTTAATCTGGCGTCTGGCCAGTTCGGCGAAGTCGAGCCCCAGGGTTTTCAGGTATTCGTGACGGCTGTGCTCAAGATAATGCTGGTAGATGGCATTATTCACCACCCCCTGCATGTCGCATTCATAATCCCGGACCTCAAATGACTGACGATGCTGCGAATCTGACATGACCATCTCCTGATTTAAGTGGTGGAACCGATCAGCAGACTTCAACAGAAACCGGCCGCAGCGTCAAGCAACCTGTTGCCCGGGACCGACTTAAAGGCGTAAGGCCAGGCGACCACACCAGCCTCAAGGGAACACAGGCTTTTTGAAGCCAGCGGCCAATAGAATCCGCGCCGCCTTTTTCCACTTTCGAGGCGGCGCAGACGAGAAGCCGCTTTCGGACCGGCAGCAACCCCACCGATAATCAGAATCCGTTTTTTTTGGATCGAGCTCCTCCTGACGCTTAAATCCCTGGCCCAAATTCGAGCACATTTCACCAACTTGCCGTCTCGGCACAGGCAAAGCCAGCACAAATACACTGTCAATACACATATCGACATACATTGATCCTATCTCTACCTAGACAGAGCCCAATGCGCCTGTTACCCTGCGCTGCAATCTAAACTGGAGGTAGATCATGTCAGAGCAGAAGCCCGTCCCGTCCTGTACCAAATGTAGTCCCCTGTGGCAGAAACTGGGGACCACAAACTGCTGGAGTGAGCCCGGAGAGGGACCAGATCAACCGGCCCACTGTCCGGCCGCCCAGAACCCGGTCGTCGTCAAGGAGACCTTCGCCCAATATGCGGGTGAGGATGAGGATGCAAAGCTGGCGCGGGTTGCGGCTCAGGTTGAAGGCCTATGTTATCAGCCGGTCCCCGGCAGCGATGCGGTTAATGCGCGCTGGACGCGCGTAGAAGACACCATCGCCCTGGCAAAACTCATGGGCTACCGCAAAGTCGGCATTGCCACCTGCATCGGCCTGCTCGAGGAGAGTTCCCGCCTGGCCGACATATTGACTGCCCAGGGTCTGGAACCGGTATCGGTCTGCTGTAAAGCCGGCAGTCTGGACAAGCTCGAACTGGGCCTCAAGGAGACTGAGAAGGTTCGGCCCGGAACCTTTGAGCCGGCCTGTAATCCGCTTGCCCAGGCAGAGATATTGAACCTGCAGCAGACCGATATGAACCTGATCGTTGGCCTCTGTGTCGGGCACGACATGTTGTTTGCAAAACACTCCACCGCACCGGTATCGACAATTATCGTCAAGGATCGCGTGACCGGGCACAACCCGGCTGCGGTACTCTATGGACAAAACTTCTACTACAAACGCCTTCAGAAGCAACCGGTCATCTAGATAGAATCCAGTGAATAAGCGGCCCAGGCAATACCCCGGTCCCCAGAAGGGGTTACTGAACAAAGCCGGAATTATTTCCGCGTATTTCATCTGTGAAATATTCTTGACACAGCAGATCAGCTTTACCTATAGTTTATTATAAGCAAATCATGGAGGCATAACCGATGAAACTCTCAACCAAAAGCCGCTACGGCGTCCGCGCCATGTTCGACATGGCCTATCACGCAGGCACCCTGCCAGCCCAGATCAAGGACATCTCCCGGCGTCAGCAAATCTCGCCGCGCTACCTGGAGCAGATCTTTCAGGATCTGAAAAAAGCGGGCCTTCTCAATAGCCGACGCGGTCCTCAAGGGGGCTATAGCCTCGCCCGGCCCGCCGAAGAGATTACCGTCAAGGACATTATCCTGGCTGCCGAAGGCGAGCTGGAGTTGGTCAATTGCGTCAAAGGTCTGCGCAAAACAAAAGACACCGATGAATCAGCTGACTCAGCCTGTCAATTTGATAACCGCTGCGTCACTCAGCATATCTGGAGCAATGCCAGTAAAATTCTGGGGGATTACTTTTCGGGCATGTCGCTGAAGACACTCTGTGACCAGGCCAAGGAAATGGGCCTCGAAAAAGAGCTCGACCATCGCTTCATGTACTTCATCTGATGGCGTCGCAAAGGATCCGATCTTCGGCGTTGGCGCGTTTTTCTGGGCCTTGACATACCTTATGTATGCCTGCGCCCCAGAAAATCCACTCCGCCTTGTATATCGAATTTTTGCTTAGCCATCGCTTGAGACTTAAAATCTCAAAAAAAATCACCTGAAACGAAAGAACCAAATGTCTCTACATGCAAAAATGGCGAAGCTGCAAGCTCTGCTAACGGAAATGGATCAGGTTGTGGTCGCATTTTCGGGTGGTGTCGACTCAACTTTTCTGCTCAAAGTCGCCCGTGACTGCCTTGGGCCGCACAGGGTTATTGCCCTCACCGCAACCTCACCGACCTACCCCGACTTTGAATTCCAGCAGGCCTGTGAACTGGCCAGGGAGATCGGTGTTGAGCAGATCGTTATCGAGAGCAACGAGCTGGAGATCCCCGGCTTTGCCGACAACCCGCCGCGCCGCTGCTACCACTGCAAGTACGAGCTGTTCAGCCTCTGCCTCGAGCAGGCCAGAGCGCGCGGTTTCGCAACCGTGCTGGATGGTTCGAACCTGGACGACCTGGGTGATTACCGACCCGGTCGGGATGCGGTTAAAGAGTTGGAGGTCCGCTCCCCCCTGCTCGAAGCCGAACTGACCAAGGACGATATCCGCGCATTAAGCAAGGAGCTCGGCCTTAAAACCTGGGACAAGCAGGCGTTTGCCTGTCTCTCGTCACGCTTCCCCTACGGAACCAAAATCACCCTGGAGCGCCTGCGCCAGATCGACAGCTGCGAGACCTTCCTGCGTGAAAACGGCTTCAAGAACTATCGGGTCCGCTACCATGCGGAGATCGCACGCATCGAAGTTGCGCCAGCGGAGATTCAAAGGCTCTTCGATGATCAACTGCGTGAAAGCCTGGTCGCGGCTTTCAAACAGGCAGGCTTCACCTTTGTAACCCTTGATCTCCAGGGTTACCGCACCGGCAGCATGAACGCGACCCTGCCCGAGAATCCGTAAGGGGTGAAGCGGAAAAGCGACTAACTATTTAATCGAAAGCAGGGCCTGTTTCCCCGCTGCTTGCGGCGAGGCAGTTTGTATTTGCCTGAGAACTTGCTCCTCACCCTTCACCCCTCACTCGCTAAACCAACGGGAGGCGTCATGCCGAAGAATAGTGCTCTGCTTGCGGTCTGTTTTGTTGGAGGGATGCTCGGTGGCCTCGCCTGCAGCCTCTTCCTCTGGACGATGGGAAACTGGGGGGTCACGTCACTCCTCAACGTCCAGATCGCCCCCGAACTCACCCCAACCTGGCTCTACCCGCGCCTGATCTGGGGTGGCATCTGGGCCATTCCCTATTTTCTCAGTGTTGGCGTGCCGCGCGCTCGGCGCCACTGGATTCGCAAGGGGCTCTATCTCAGTCTGCTGCCAACCCTCTATATGCTCTTCGTTGTCTTCCCATACCAGCTCGGCAAGGACCAGGCGGGGCTCGCCCTTGGGCTGCTGACTCCGGTTGTGGTCCTCACCACCAATCTGGTCTGGGGCCTGTTTACCGGTATCTTTACCCGGCTCTTCTGGGGGCGCTGATGTTCCGCAGGTCACTCCCCCTGCTGTTCAGCTTGCCGATCATCCTTTTGGCCTGCCTGCTCTTCGTCAACGCTGCTCTCGCCGAAACCCGGAGCGGCAAAGTCAGCTGGATCTACGATGGCGACACCATCGAAGTAGATGGGATCGGCAAGGTTCGGCTGATCGGGATCGACAGTCCGGAAAAGAACGCTTCTGAGCGCGACGCCTATTATCTGCGCCAACAGATCACGCGTGACAGCCTGCGCCACATCGCGCGACAGGCTTTCAACTTCCATATGCAACAGGTCAAAAACCGCAAAGTCACACTGGAGTTCGACCGGGAACGGACCGACAGCTACGGCCGCACCCTGGCTTACGTAATCCTGCCAGATGGTCGTATGCTTAATCGCCTCCTGCTCAAAAAAGGCTTGGCCAGTGTCTACCGCCGCTTCGACTTTCGTCACAAGGCGGAGTTCCTGAAAATCGAAAAATCTGCCCGTGACCAACAGCTTGGTTTATGGCATAAGTAGGCCCTTGAGGCGTGAGGCGAAAATAGCGCGCCCCCTTAAAACCAACCTTTTGCTAGATTCAAGTCACTTTTAAAAAGAGGCATACAGCGTGGAATCTCTGACTCAATTCAGCCAGTTACTTGATCAAAGCTTTGCTGGCATCGGTATCGGAAGACTGCTCCTGGCGAGCAGCGTGCTTATTCTGACCCTGCTGCTGCGCAATCTTGTGGCGCAACTCCTGTCACGCAGTCTCTTTGCCGCGGCGCGCCGCACCGCCGGGGAGCTGGATGACATCCTGCTGGAACAATTGAAACGCCCCACCAGCTTCCTGGTGCTGATCGGCGGCCTCTGGCTGGCGTCTTCATTGCTGGGGCTACCGAGTGAACCGGTCAACCTCGCGCGCGGGACCGAAGAGATGATCCGCCTGCTGTTTATCATCAATATTGGCTGGTTCCTGTTCAATCTGATCGGCCTGCTCGAGGCCTGGCTCGGGCACTGGACGCAAAAGACCGAGTCGACCCTCGACGACCACCTGCTCCCCTTTATCCGCAAGGGGTTACGTGCCTTTGTCATGGTGATGATTGCGCTGATGCTGGCCCAAACTCTCGGCTACCCGATTTCCGGCCTGGTGGCATCACTCGGCATCGGCGGACTCGCTGTCGCCCTGGCCGCCAAAGATAGCCTGTCAAACATCTTCGGCTCCCTGATGATTATCCTCGATCGCCCTTTTCAGATTGGGGATTGGGTCAAGGCGGGCGAGGTTGAAGGAACAGTGGAGGAGATCGGCTTCCGTTCGACCCGCATCCGCACCTTTGCCAAAACCCTGATCACCATCCCCAACAGCACCCTCACCAACCTGTCGATCAACAATTTCAGCCGGATGCCGAAGCGACGGATCAAGATGTCGGTCGGCATCAGTTACGCGACCACGCCGGCCGAAATGCGGGATGCGGTAGAAAATATTCGGGCGATGTTACGCGAACACCCCGAGATTGATCAGGATTTCTTTCTGGTTAACTTTACCGACTTCGCTGCTTCCAGCCTCGACATTCTGGTTTACTGCTTCACCAAAACCACTGTATGGGGCGAATACCTCGACGTCCGTCAGGATGTCTGTCTCAAGATCATGGAGACCCTCGAAGCCCAGGGACTGGAGATCGCCTTTCCAAGCCGCACAGTCTACCTGAAAAACCTGCCGAACGAATCAACCCAGTTACCCTCCGACTCATGAGGCTTCAGACATAGGCGAGACACCAGCCCTTCTTGGAAAACTGCAACTATCTGTTTTCTAAGGATTAGGCAGGAAATTTGCAAAACCTCCTCCAGGAATCATTTTGGGCACATTCCAGGCTTAAAGGGATGCTAAAAGGCGTTCCCTGCAGCTATTCAACCAGATCAACTAATCAATATATTTCTATTCAACTTCAGGAGTTTAAAATGGACAACGTTGCAATAAGGGAGGGAGTCCGGCAACTATTCCATGACTTCGATGAAGACGATGGCAGAATCTTCACCGCCATCGAACAGCTGGCTGAGACTCAGGGCGAACGCACCTATTGTGAAGCATTGAACTATCTGTTTGACAAAAGCTTCAGCACTGCTCAAGCCGGACATTATTGGCGTGAGGCTACGGCTTCCCTCGGCAATCCACACAGCAATATTCAGTCTTTTCGGGCCGCCCTCCTTGACTACCTGCGCCAGAAGACCACCGAGCTGAGCAACCCGCGCATTATCGGATCCCGGGACCTTGAAGATATCCGCCGCTCGGCAGTCACCGACGGCCTGACCCGACTCTACAACCAGAGTTATTTCAAGCAACAGCTGCAGCAGGCTGTCGAGCTGGCAAACCGCGAAGCAGGCCAGGTTTTCAGTATCATCATCTTCGACCTGGACCACTTCAAACAGTTCAACGACCGCTGTGGTCACCTGCAGGGCGATGTCGTCCTGCGTAAGATCGGCGACATCCTGCGTAACGGTACCGGCGAGCTCGATCTGCCAGCGCGCTACGGCGGCGAAGAGTTTACAATCCTGCTCCCCGACTGCAATCTCGAAGATGCCATTCAACTCGCCGAAAAAATCCGCGCGACGATCGACGCTGAGGACTTTCCCGGCCAGGAACGCCTCGACAGCCAGAACCTGACCATCAGCGGTGGGGTTGCCAGCTTCCCGCAGCAGGGGCTCAATGCCAGTGAACTGATTGAATCCGCCGATCGGCGGCTCTACGAAGCCAAAGCAACCCGTAACGCGATTCTGCCCCGCCTTGACGACACCCGCGCCGCCAACCGTCACCAGTTCCGCAATATCGTTGAGATTCAATTCGACGGAGAAGATCGGTTCTCCTCGGCCCTCTCATCCGATATCAGCCATACCGGCCTCTCGCTCAAGAGCGCTGGCAAACCACAGATCGGCAGCAAAGTCAGATTACGCTTCCGTTACCCCTTCTGGCCGGAAAACCTGGAGACCAGCGGGACAGTTCGCCATATCGGCGGTATGCAATCAGCCGGCGCCTTCAAGCTGGGTATCCAGTTCGACAGCCCGCAGAATGATTTCTGCAAAACACTTCTGCCCAAATAGCAAAACTACCTTCAGCCACGCAATCCCTGGGTTTCTAAAAAGTTTCTCGACTTGCCTTGAAATCCTGCCTATTCTGTCAGCTCAACCAGATGCAGATAACTCCAGAAAAAAGGGACATATCATGGCCGAGACCGTTTGGATGGCAGACCTACGTGCAGGTCATCGCGAGAACATGTTCAATAAACTTGAACGGCTTCTCGAGAAAGCAGGCCTTTCCCAGGTCGTCACAGACCAAGATCTCAGCGCCGTAAAAATTCACTTCGGCGAAAAAGGCGGCCATGCCTTTATCCGACCCGTCTTCATCCGCAACATCGTCAATGCCATCCGTGAACTGGGCGGCAAGCCCTTTCTGACCGACAGCTGCACCCTCTACCCCGGGGAACGCAAGGAGGCGGTTTCGGCACTGCGCTGTGGGATTGAAAACGGCTTTGCCTTCGCCGTGGTCGGCGCGCCCCTGATCATGTGCGACGGCTTGCGTGGCCACTCGTCACGCCGCGTTCCGATTGCCGGAGAGCTGCTCCAGAGCGCGGATATCGGAATTGAAATCCTCGAAGCAGACAACCTGATCGCCGTCAGTCACTTCAAGTGTCACGAACTGACCGGGTTCGGCGGTACCATCAAAAACCTGGCAATGGGTTGCTCAAGCCGTGAAGGCAAGCTGGAACAGCACTCTACGGTTGCTCCGGTCGTTTCAGAAAAACATTGCAATCGCTGCGGGGCCTGCCTGCCCGGTTGTGCGCATGGCGCCATCGAAATCGGCAGCGATGCCGCCATTGTCGATGCCCGGCTCTGCACCGGCTGCGGCCGCTGTATCAGCCTCTGCCCAACCAAGGCGATGAAGATTCAGTGGAATGAGGAAGCGGGCCAGGTGATGCGCAAGATGGCGGAATACGCCTTGGCCTCACTCGACGGCAAGCAAGGCAAAACCCTCTTCATCAACTTCATCACCCAGGTCAGCCCGTCCTGCGACTGTTTCGGCCACTCCGATGCCGCGATTGTGCCCGATATCGGCATCCTGGCCTCAACCGACCCTGTGGCTCTCGACCAGGCCTGCGCTGACCTGGTCAATCAGGCCCAGGGCCTGGCCGACACCGCACTCAGCAGTGGCCATGAACCGGGCGGCGACAAGTTCCGCGGAGTCCACCCGGCAATCGACTGGGAGATTACCCTGGAACATGGCGAGAAGATCGGTCTGGGAAGTCGTGAGTATGAGCTGAAGAGGTTGGAACCGAAGGGCAAGGGCTGGTGAGGGCTGAAGCGCTCGGCTGGAAGTGAACGGCGAAAAAAACGTAAGCCTGAAAGAGGCAGAAGCGTGCGCTAAAAGAGCAGAGTAATTCGCCTTTTCTGCCTCAGGCTGCTAAATTTCAGGCGCGTGCTTCTCGCCTCCAGCATCCAACGTCTGCACAATCTTCGTCAACTTTTCCAGCCCGGCCTCGCCCCGAAATCCGTGCAGCGGCAACAGATAGAAAGAATCCTCATAACGCCGGATACCCAGCGCGCGGTAGGGGATAATAAAAGCTGCCCCCAGACCGAGAATCAACAGCACCGAGGCGATCCAGACGATCATTTCACCCGGATCTTTCGAGAGCTGAAAGCCGGTCGTCCTTATACCCGATTCGTCCTGCCCATAAGCCGTCTGATAGATCGACACGCCGCGCCATGTGAGCGGTTCATTGACCCGGATGGTTCCCCGCTTCACAATCAGCTGATTTTCCAAAATTACGACATCGGCCTCCATCTGCTTAAGCAGCGGGTCGCGATACTGAATGTTATTGACCTGAAAACCGGGATTCCCCAAGGCACCGAAACTCTCACCCTCGGTGGAGATCAGATAGTCACCAAGGAAATCCCCCTGACGGAAAACCCCCAAGGTCAGGACCTTCTCTTCGGGGTCGAAGTTCTTGACCAGCAGGCGCATGCGACCAGCGGCCAGATCGATTATGTCGCCCTCCACCTGGGTAAAGGTGCCGATCTTTTGCCCCTCTGCCGGATCGACCAGATCGAACCGCAGGACTATCGGGTAGTAGATCAGGTCGAAACGATCAACGCGCAGGCCGAAGCCGAGCGGCTTGTCGGTCTGGGTATCCCAATCGAAGTAGCTGTGATTTTCATCATGCAGATAGGTATTGAGGGTGCCGACGAAGCCGGTTTCACCCAGAATCGCGCCGAACATGATGGCGAGCAAGCTGCAATGAACCAGAGTCGATCCCCAGCGCCCGATACGCCCGCGTTGCCCCCATATCCGGTTTCCGGTCTGGTCGCCGCGAAAACCGAGGGAGTTCAGAACATCCTGCAGATTATCGAGGGATGGGTTATCCAGGCGGATCGCAGATTGCGGCAGGCGAGCCAATTGATCGGCGAAACGTTGACGATCACGCAGATTGCGCGCAATGGTGCGGATAGTACAGACCAGCAGGTTCAGCGCCAGTAAAACCAGCAGCGAGCGGAACCAGGGGGTCTGATAAAACAGCTCATAGCGCCCCATGTCGGGTTTGATCACCGTCGCAGGGATCGCCACAACCGCCATCCCCAACAACAGGGTAATGGTTAGCTTGACAGAACTGAAAAAACGCCAGATCAACAAAACAGACCGTCATTTCTTGGCTAGGGGTTAAAATATGACCGACCAGAGTCATTCAAAAAGATGCGCTAATCACACCAAGGTCGACTGGAGAAAGCAAGCCAACCCACTCCCCCTTATCAGTTCATGCCGTCGATTCCGCGTGGACATGCCAAAACTTCTGGTCTGTCCCTTTAAAATCCACTAGGATGAGGAGCTTGAGCAACTGATCACCAAGTTATTACATTAAAGCAGCATCTATGCCAGCAAAAAAGTTCAAGGGGAAATACATGAAATTTCTGACAATTCTGTTGTTTCTGCTCAACCTGACCGCCTGCCAATCTCAAACAGATAAAGCACAACCCCAAACTGAGAAAGTTGAGCTCAAAGAGCAGACTCCACCGACCCCACCTCTGTACGAAGATTTTCAGGCGAGTCCGCAGCTCTCCCTCTTCCCACGCGCCGGAGCCTTCCGCCCCGAAGATGACGATGAGCAGGGGCTGCCGTTCTGGCGAACATATATGGAGCACCTGACGCGCACCTCGGGTCCGCTCAAGGTCGGAGCTGAGGAAGACACCAATATCGCCTTCGGCTTCCGCGCCATCAAGGGGCTCGACTCGGTCGGCGTCTTCTCACCCCTCGCCGTTGAACCAGGTAAAACCTATGAGGTCAAGGCACTCATCAGCTGCGACCTGACTGAAGAGGCCAGCGCCGGGATCGGCGTACTGGAGTTTAAAGAGTTCCTGTGGATTGGCGACCAGTTCTCCGAATCGATGGCCAAAGAACATCAGGTCGGAGCCAAACAGGGGGTCAAACTGAGCGGCAAGGTTGAGAAGCAGCAGCAAAGCTTCACCTTCACCACCAGCCCCCAAACAAAAATGATCCACCTGCTCTTCTTCCGCGATGGAGCACAAGACCGGAACCCGGTGGTGATTGATGATATCGGGATTA
>JAAXQE010000242.1 GCA_012974425.1 Geopsychrobacter sp. | reverse complement strand
ACATGCTCGATCGCCGCCGGGCAGATCTCCTGGCAGGCGAGGCAGGTGGTACAGCTCCACAAGACGTCGGTGGTGACGGTTTCGATCAGGTTGGCCTCAGGGTTATCGAAGCTGACCTCCTGAATCTGGTTGACCAGCTTCATCGGCGAGAGCGGCTTGTCGGTATTCCAGGCCGGACAGCGATCCTGACAGCGCTTGCAGTAGGTGCAGGCGTCGCCGTCGAAGATATCCTTCCATGTCAGGTCACTGACGCTACTGGCCCCAAAGCTCTCTAGCTCTTCATCCTCCAGATCGAGGGTGCGCAGTTTGCCGGTTGGTCCCAGATCGCGGAAGAAGATGTTGGTCGGGGTTAAGAGCAGGTGGCGCAGGCGGGTGAAAGGGATGGCGCAGAAGAAGCCGAGCACCAGCGCGAAATGGAGCCACCAGAGGCCGGTATGCAGCGTACGCTGGACAGCCTCATCCATGCCGGCAAAGGGTTGTGCAAAGAGCAGTCCGACCGGAGACCACCAGGCGAGGTCGGTCCCCAGTTCGGTCACGGCCATGCGCGCACCTTCGACCAGAAAACCGGTCAAGATAATCGCCAGCAGCAGGACCAGCATCAAGGCGTTATCAACCGTATTGGGCAGATCCTTGGGCCGCAGCAGGTAACGGCGTACCGCAAGGCCTACGAGCATGATGAGTGAGGCCAGTCCGGCCAGATCGAGGACGATGGAGAACAGCAGGTAGAAGTTGCCGGTCAGAAAGCGGATGTCGAAGAGCGGATCGAGGAAGTCGGCCTGAATGAAGACCAGGGTCGTGCCGATGGTCAGCAGCACGAAGCCGAAGAAGAAGAGCCCGTGCGCGCTACCTGCGCCCTTGACCCGCATCACCCGCGCCTGCAGGAAAGCCTCGCGCAACGCACCCGAAAAGCGCTCGGCGCGTTGGTCGGTCCGCGCGACGGGTTGTCCCAGACGGTAGGTTGCCAACCGCTTGCGCAGCCCCCAGATCAGTACGGCGAATGATGCCGCCACCAGCAGGTACATCGGGATCATGACTGAGGGGCCGACATTCCAGTAGATTTCGCGGGTCAGTTCCATGTAGTTCCTCGTATGTTTTAATTGACAGATGTGCAGAAATAATTCATTTATATAGTTGCATTACGTAAAGGTCAACTATAAATATAACGATGGTTTGCAATTGTTGTTTTTTCTGCCTACAGCTTATCATAGATCGGAGAATGTGCCGGGTTGACAGCGTAGAATCGAGAGTGCTACTCCTGAGTAATAATTGACGTAAAGGGAAGATCTATGGATAAATCCACTGAACAGGCGATCGCTATCGGAGAGCTTGCCAAGCGCCTGGGGATCACCACCCGCACCATCCGTTACTACGAAGAGATCGGCTTGATGGGGCTACCGGAACGGGTCGGCGGCGGGACGCGGATGTATGGACGACCCGAGGTGTTACGGCTCAAGTTCATCCTTAAGCTCAAGGAATTGGGCATCAGCCTGAAAGAGATGCAGACCATCGCAGAATATTTCGATGTTAACGACCAGAACTTCGACACCCTCACCCCGCATCTGGTTGAACTGCTCGATGGTCATATCGGCAAGGTCGATGAGAAGATCGCCAACCTCTCGTCGCTGCGGCGTGAAATCGTCGATTATCGCAGCCGTATTGTCGATATTTTGCAAGGGAAGGTCCCCCCGGTCCGATGAAACTCTCAACCGAAATCGAAGTCCGTTTCGCCGACCTCGACGCCTACGGTCATGTCAATAACGCGGTCTTTTTTACCTATCTTGAAACTGCTCGGGTCAAGCTTTTTCGTGAGCGATTTACCGAGATGATGCAGCGCGGCCTGCTCTTTCTGGTGGTTGAGGCGAGCTGTCGCTATCGCAAGTCGATCGCGTTGACTGATCGGGTGCATATCGACATCTCCACCGAGGATCTGGGCCGGAGCAGCTTTACCCTCGGCTATCTGATTCATGATGGCTGTGGCAAGGAGTTTGCTGAGGCGCGCACGGTTATGGTCTGTTTCGATCAGGGGCGCGGCAAGACAATCTCTTTGCCGGATGATTTCAGGGAGGCGCTTGGCGGTTAGTTGCACGGCTCAATGTGCTGCTGAGAGCACTTTTCGAACGGTCCTCTGCCCCGCCTCGCTCATCCCCTGCTCCCCTCATCAAATGCATGCAACAGAAATCATTTTGTTGCACTAGGAACCGGCATGAATGTTTCGTCGAAGGTGCCCGCACACTTAAATGGCCTGAGTCTGCTTGCGTATTTGACGAACCGCTTTAGCTATTTGCCAGAAGCCAGCTGGTTGCAGCTGATCAAGGCCGGGCGCATCAGTTGTGATGGCGTCATCTGTCATGGCTCAAGGGTCCTTGCTCAGGGCAACAGTATCCGTTGCGATCTGCCTGATTTCGAGCCACCCGCCGTCAATCTCGATTATTCAATTGTTTATGAGGATGAATGGCTGCTCGGAATCAACAAGCCAGCTGGACTACGGGTGCACAGCCGCGGCAAGTTCGTCACGGCCAACCTGATTTACCAGTTGCGGCATGTTCACCAGCCTCCATACCCACAGGCCGATCTGGTCCACCGGCTCGACGCGGATACTTCGGGATTGGTGCTGCTGGCACGGGATAAGGTGGTCCTTAGTGATCTGGTACGGCAGTTTGCCGAAGGGCTGGTGACCAAAAGCTATCTGGCCGTGGTCGCAGGTTGTCCGGTGCCGGCCTGCGGGTCTATCGCTCTGCCGATCGGCCCGCTTAAAAAGGCCGCGGTGCCCCGCCATGGGGTAGATGAAACCGGGGGGAAGTCGGCCGTCACCCACTATAGGACCCTACGTAAGCTCTCCACCAATTACAGCCTGCTTGAGCTGCAACCCGCCACTGGTCGGACCCATCAACTACGCGTCCATCTGGCGGCCATCGGGCACCCTATAGTCGGCGATGCTCTCTACACCATGAACGACGAAGATTATCTCGCCTATCGGCGCAATCCGCCCCTGCAAACTGGCCTGAACAGACAGGCGCTGCACAGTCATCAACTGCAGTTCCTGCATCCCATCCAGAAAACCACCTGCACCCTGACTGCGCCGTTGGCAACTGATATTGAAGAGTTAATTCAGGACGTAACCGCCGTTGATAGTCGCATCGAATAAATCAGATGGGGTGGTTGGTGACATTGATCTGCATGCTGGATCACTTGCGTTTAAACAACACCATAACAGCAGATATCGCTACCGTAAGCTCAAAGGCAATACGCCACTGAAGGCTCTTGCTGCATCCAATGCCAACCTGAGGTTTTTCATCCAACGAGAGTCCTCCTAGACATCCACGGGGAAAAGCGGGGGTCGGGAAATACCATGTTGTGCGGCTAATTCGTAGCGACCTAAC
>JAAXQE010000190.1 GCA_012974425.1 Geopsychrobacter sp. | reverse complement strand
TGAAAGTCTTGGACTAAAGTCCATAGTTTTTACTAGCGTGATGGAACAATAAAAAAGGGTTCCGGCGCCCGACGGAACCCTTTTTTATCAAATTTGCATACTTTTTCAGTGCATATTACCCCGGCCGCCACAATTACCGCTGGCAGATTCTCCACCCATCATCCCTGCTTGGCCATGATGGCCTTTTCTCTTTCCGCAATAAGTCTCGGTGGCCTGCACGCCGAATTTCGCGCCCAGCTCGGTATCGACCTTAGCGTCCAGCGCAGCACGCTCCTGCTTGATCTCCTGCATTTCAGCGCGCAGAGTATTCAGCTGACCGACCGTGGTGGTATCCTGACTACGAGCCGTATGCATCTCATCGCGTTTGGCCTGCAGCTTTTCCTGCAGGGCATCAAATTGAGCGGCATACTTGCCGGTAATCGCCGTCACTTCGTCAGGATCTACGTCCGCGTAGCGATCACAAAATCCATAGCCATCACTGGCGGCAGAATCGGACATCATACCGCCACCGTTACGGTGAGCCATGGCTGTACCGACCAGAATCAACATGGCAACCAGCATCATCATTCCGAGGTTTAGCTTTTTCATTCCTATCTCCTTTGGCAAAATCGTTCAGAGCTATAGACAGGTCCTGTCTTCAAGCAGTCTGCTATAGCATCAAACTTGCCAAACTCACGCAACACCTGTAAGTGACTGTTTTATAGCTGGATTATTTCTACGAAGAATGTCTGCCCGCTATGGAATAGTCAAATATATTTACAGCACCCGCCAGCCGCAGAAAGGAATCTGACAAAAAATCATCCAGGATCACTTAGGCGGCAGAGAGAGCGCAAAAGCAACACCCTTTTCGATCCATTCGGCCAATTCCGTTGCACTCCGGGTTCCAGCCGGGGCAATTTGGACCCAACCACGCATCGGTCGACCGGTAAAATCAAAAATGGCGGCATGCGGTTGTTCAAGAGCTGCGGCATAGGCGCCAGGTCCTACCCGCGAGATCAAATAATCATGGATGATGCCGCAGGCCATGTTCCCCTGGAGCATGAAACAGATGCCGCCAAACATCTTTTTTTCAACATAGTTTTCTCGTTCAATCAGCTGAATGCGAATCCGTGCGGCGAGATCTTCAGCGTAGGCCATTGCTCACCCCTCAGAACGCAAGAGTCCATATTCGCGGACTTTATTCTGCAGGGTCTGGCGGGTAACCCCGAGGAGTTCGGCCGCCTTGGTTCGATTACCACCGGTCTGCCCAAGGGTCTTAAGAATCAGCTGGCGCTCCATCTCCTTGAGACTGGTCCCGGTCAGGGGCACAACAATAGATTCTGCTTCGATCTCACGCAGGGCCGCCGGCAGATCCTGGGGCCCGATCTGTTCGCCGGGACAGAGGATAACCGCGCGCTCAATGCAGTTTTCAAGCTCACGAATATTCCCCGGCCAGTGCCAGGCCACCAGTTGATTCAATGCGTCAGGGTTCAGATTGTTTATCTGCTTGCGGTTGCGCTCGGCATAGCGTTTGACGAAAAACTCGGCCAGCACGGGGATATCCTCGGGTCGCTCGCGTAACGCCGGCAGATCGAGGGGCACGACGGCCAGGCGGAAGTAAAGATCCTGACGAAAACTCCCCTCATCAACCATCCGGCGCAGATCACGATGGGTCGCGGCAATAATGCGCACGTCAACCCTCAGGGTGGTGGTGCCACCCAAGCGCTCAAATTCACCCTGCTGGATAACGCGCAAGACCTTGGCCTGGGTGGTGAGACTCATATCACCGATCTCATCCAGAAACAGGGTGCCCTTATCGGCCAGTTCGAAGCGACCCCGTCGCTCGGTGGCCGCCCCGGTAAAAGCACCCTTTTCATGGCCAAAGAGTTCGCTTTCGAGCAGGTTTTCGTGCAGCGCGGCGCAGTTTAACTTGATCAACGCAGCGTTCCGCCTGAAGCTGTTCCGATGCACGGCATCTGCTATCAGCTCTTTGCCGGTGCCAGATTCTCCCTGTATCAATACCGTCGCTTCGGTCGGCGCCACCAGGCCCAGAGTCCGCATCAACTCGCGCATTCTCCCCCCGGTTCCGACAAAGCCCGCAATAGCTATCGGTTCGGCAACCGGCGGCTCGGCAGACGGAGAGACCAGCTGTCGATTCCTCAACGCACGCTCCACCACCAGCAACAGCTGCTCGATATCAACCGGCTTGGTCAGATAGTCGAACGCCCCCTGGCGCATCGCCTCGACTGCGGTTTCGACCGAAGAAAAGGCGGTCAGCATGATCACTGGGAGGCGCGGGTACTCTTCACCGATTGCGGCCAGGGCCTCAAGCCCATTCAGCCGTTGCATGCGCATATCGAGCAGAACCAGGTCGAAGGACTGCCGCTTGAGCAGGGCCAGAGCGATGTCACCATCTTCCGCTTCGCTGATGCTATAGCCTGCCTCTGCCAGGTGCAGCCTGAGCATCGTCCGATGCGCAGCGTCATCATCAACCAGAAGGATCTTTTCTGTGTTTAAGTTCATACATTCCCCGCAATGGGTAGTTTGATAATGAATCTGGTCCCCTGCCCGGGGCGCGATTCGACTGCAATCTCACCGCGATGCTGCTCGACAACCTGACTGACGATCGCCAATCCGAGCCCGGTCCCAGTCTTGCGTGTAGTGAAAAATGGATCGAAAATCGCGCCGCGCGCCTCAGCTTCTATCCCGCAACCGCTATCCTTGACCTCGATGACAAGCATACTCCCCGCGGCAGAGAGCCGCAGCTCGATCAGGTCTCCGGCGCTGCTCGCCTCGAAGGCATTCTGGAGCAGATTGAGCAACATCTGCAGCAGCAAGTCGAAGTCTCCCAAAAAAGAGAATGGAGCCTCATCGCAATCAATCAGCAGTTCAATTTTACCCGTCCCGGCCTCTTCGCCCATCAAGGCTCGCACTCTTGCACAGAGGTGACTTGACTCAAGCGGCACCAGTTCAGCCTCGCGCGGTCGTGCAAACTGCAGCAGCGCTGAGATAACCCGGTTCAAACGATCAACCTCACTGATCATCAAACCGGCATAATCACGCGCCAGCTCATCGGGAGAGCTGCGCTGAAAATACTGGGCAAAACCGCGCAAGGTCCCGAGCGGGTTGCGAATCTCATGGGCGACCCCGGCCGCCATGACCCCGAGTGCCGAATGGCGGCGCGAACGTTCGAGCTGCTCCTCCATCGCCTGAAGTTCGCGCATATCCCGCAGAATCAGCACCGTACCGAGCAGTTCTCCGCTGTTATGCATAAGCCGCGAGGCACTGATTTTCAACGGGAGCGGCAAGCCGGTTGCCGTCTGCCAGACCAGGGATTGTTCGATAAAGTCTCCAGCTGCAAGCATCCCGCTTAGACGCGGTTCATCCGGCATCAGTTCGGCCAGGCTTCGTCCCAGCACATCCTTTCGCTTGTACTCGAGCATCGCAAGGGCTTGAGCGTTCACCGCATGGACTTTCCGGGTGTGATCGAGCCCCAGCAATCCCGCGGGCATGCCATCGATCAGACTGGCGGCATAGATCTCCATGGTTTCGAGGGTTGCGCCGCTAATGCGATTGCGCTGTGATAAAAAGAGCATATGGAAACCGGCAGTTCCGACAAGCAGCAACAGCCCGCCGAGTAACAGATTCTGGCGCAGGCTGTCGCTGCGGGCCTGCTCAAACTCTCCCGTATAAAGACCGACAAATATCGCCTGGGGTACAGCTGCCGGGCCTTCTGCCTCCCCCGCCTCCCCCATCCTGGCATGACGATGTTTCATCCCTGCAGCCAATCGACGTCCTGCCCAGCGCGGCCGGAATTGGCCCGACACCTCGAAGACCGTCTCCCCCAAGCTATCGCTGGTAGAACGTGCCAGCATATCTTCGGCACCCAGCGCTCTGGCCAGCGGCAGAATCATCCCTTCAGCCCAGGACCCGCCAGCGGCGATGACGGTCCCCTGCTGATCCACGATCACAATATAGGCGACAGCAGTTTCATGCACCGTCTCCTCGACCAGGGTGCGCAGAGCGTCTTCCCGCCACCGCATCATCATTCCGGTCCGGGCACCGGCCTCAAATGATCGGATCAGGGTCTCCCCCTGTTGCCGCAAAAAACGCACGCGTAAGTTCTCTTCATGTTGATAGTTGCGCCAGGAGCTCAGCGCCAAAAGACCAGCAAGCAGGAGACTTGCGAGCAGGATTATCAGTGGGGCGAGAGGAGGTCCGGCACTACCGCGCGCAGAAGGGAACATCTCTACCCCTGCGCTTCGCCAAAGAAATCGATAAGGAAGGTTGCCCCGCCACCGTAGGTTTCGGTAACCCGAACCTGTCCATCGTAAAACCGCACAATTTTACGCACCGTCGCTAAGCCGATTCCGGTTCCAGAGACCTGTTCGCCAGCGCTACCGCGTTGAAAGGGTTCAAAGATTCTATTCTTTTCAGCATCGGGCACACCGGGGCCATGGTCAACCACCTTGAATTGCACGCGATCATCTAATCTGACACCGCTGATCTCTATGAGTGGATTCATGCCAACGGCGTAGGCCAGCGCATTGCGCAACAGGTTCCGAAACAGATCGACCAACAGGCTCTCCGGCACCTTGAGCGCTGGCAGATTATCGGCTATCTCAATACGGGCCTTAGTGCGCAAAATCTGAACGGCCAACTCCTGGCGCACCTCATCCAGCACCCGACAAACCGCTACCGGAGTCAGGGGGCGGGGGACCTGACCGACACGCGCCAGGGTCAGGAGATCTTCGAGCAGAACCTGCATCTTGCGCCCGGTCAATTCGATCTCCTGCAGACAGCTGATGGCGGTCTCATCGAGAGTGGGGCTGTACTGTTCAAGCAGAAATTCGGAGAATCCGATGAGTGGAGTCAGTGGCGAACGGAGGTCATGCGAGACCGTGGCGACAAAGGCATCGAGATCGGCGTTAGCCTGCTTCAATTCGGTTTCGTTGCGTAAACGCTCGGTAATATCACGACAAACCCCCAACTTTCGCACCCCTCCATCTGTCTGCGCCAAGGGGGAGTGGATAATCTCATAGGTCCGGCCGGAAATGGGCAGTCGCCTCTCCTGGCGTACGTTATTCCCCAGCTTGATCTCTGGCAGCGGGCAATCATCACAGATGCGTGGCAGGCCATGCATCACCTCATAGCACTTGCGATCCCTGACCTCACCAAAGAGTTCCAGCATCGCACGGTTCATGAAGCTGATTTCGTAATCTTCGGTACAGATATAGGCCAGATCGGTCATGCCATCGAGGACTGCGCCTAAATTGCGCTGCTCATGTTCGAGCTCAACGGTCCGCTTGCTGACCTCGCGTTTCAGATTATCTTGCAACTCTTTCAGCCGGGTGATATCGACAAAGGCTTCAATGCCACCGATCACTTGACCATCAGCGTCATAGAGCAGGTCGATATTCTTACTCAGTTCGACACGTTGCCCGTCACGATGAATAACCGAACAACCAATCCCGGTTATCGGCTTCGCAGTTTTGACCCCGAACAGGCCACAGTGCTTGTTGCAGGGTACCCCCTCCAGAAAGGAACAGTGCTTGCCGACAATTTCACTGGCCGGATAACCGGTAATTCTTTCGGCTTCATCATTCCAGTAAACGATCTCCATCGCGGTATTGACCATCAACAGACCGGTAGGGATGGTCTTCATCAATTTTTCGAATGGATAGGCACTGATAAAAGAATTTAATTGGCTCTCCACCTATTCCTCCCTGTCAAAAAAACATACCATTCAGTGTCGAGGTGCACGGGCGATGACTGCAATCTTGACCCTGCTGGCCCCGGCGTCCAACAGGGCACGAGTACAAGCGGCGACCGTTGCTCCGGTAGTCATTACATCGTCAATCAGCAGAACCTGTGCCCCTGCCAGCCCGCGCGTAGTAATAAAGACGTCGCGCAGGTTATGCAACCGCTGACGGGCATTAAGCCCCTGCTGTGTGTGTGAATCTACGGTGCGTTGCAGAATCGCACAATCAAGAGGAATGAGCAATTCACGTGCCAACACCCGGGCCAGCAATAACGCCTGATTATAGCCACGAGCCCTGAGGCGGGAGAGGTGTAAGGGAACCGGAACGATAACCTCAGCGTCAATATCTGTCGGAATCACGGCATGTAACAGGTTGGCCAGCGGACGATCGAGATCGACAACACCAGCATACTTGAAGCGTTGCAGAGCCTGTTTCAGGGTGCCGGTGTAGACTCCTGCCGCGTAAACCATCGAAAACTCAGGCTCTTGCCGACTACAATCGACACAAAGATGACTGCTGCTTTCAGTTGCGATAAAGGGCAGAGCACAGCGACTACAGCGCCCGGAAGGCAGAGGAGTTATTGCTGCGGAACAGGGAGGACAAAAAGGAGGTGATGGCGGAGATGATGACCCTAAGGGGCCAAGACAGACCGGGCAGGCTGGCGGAAAGAGCAGATCAAGCAAGCCGACAAGCTGCCATCCTGCCCATTTTTTTCCCCCTCCGCGCAACTTCAGCCCTTATGCAGACAGGAGGCTGGAGCCCGTCATCTGCGGCGGAACCGGCAGGTCGAGCAGATCGAGTAGAGTCGGTGCCAGGTCGGCCAGGTTCCCAGCCTTAAGCTTGCGCTTGCGCGGTTGATCGACAAAGATCAGCGGTACCGGGTTGCTGGTGTGAGCGGTAAATGGTCCACCATTGGCGTCGCGCATCTGCTCACAGTTGCCGTGATCGGCACTGATCAGCAAAGCGCCCCCCCTTGCCAGAACCCGCTCGACAACCTGGCCGACACAGCGGTCAACAGTCTCTACCGCCTTGATTGCCGCTTCAAGATCACCGGTATGTCCGACCATGTCACAATTGGCATAGTTGACGATGATCAGATCGTAAGTATCAGAGTCGATCTGCGCCACCAGTTCTGCGGTCACCTCAAGAGCACTCATCTCAGGCTTCAGGTCGTAGGTGGCAACCTCTCTGGGCGAGGGGATCAAGACGCGATCTTCACCAGTGAAGGGCTTTTCGACCCCGCCGTTAAAGAAGAATGTCACATGTGCGTATTTTTCGGTTTCGGCAATCCGCAACTGCTTCAGACCAGCCGCTGCGACCACCTCGCCGAGGATTTGCGTGAGAGGCTCAGGCTGAAAAGCGACCGGCAGACCGAAGGTTTCGTCATATTCGGTCAAACAGACATAGCCCTCAAGAGAGATCTTCTTAGGCCGCGGGAAGGCATCGAAATCGTTAGCGGTGAAGGCATGAGTAATTTCCCGGGCCCGATCGGCGCGGAAATTGAAAAAGATCACCCCATCGCCATCTGCGATCTCGGCGCCGCCATCAATCACCCAGGGTTCCACAAACTCGTCGCCCTGATCGGCCGCATAGGCCGCAGCAATCGCTTCGCCAGAGCTTGTGGCGGCCTGGCCGACCCCTTCGGTCAGCGCCCGGTAGCCACGCTCAACCCGCTCCCAGCGCTGATCACGGTCCATGGTCCAGTAGCGCCCGGTTAGGCTTGCAATCCGTCCGACACCAACAGTCACAATCTCTCTTTCGAGCGCAGCCAGATAACCGGCACCACTGCGCGGCGGGGTATCTCGGCCATCCAGGATGGCGTGAATACAGACATCGATGACGCCGATCTGACGCGCCAGGCGTAACAGAGCATAGAGGTGACTGTTATGAGAGTGGACGCCACCATCGGAGAGCAGCCCGAGCAAATGCAGGGTGCCTCCAGAAGCAGCCAGGCGGCGGCAGAGTTGAACTAATTGCGGATTATCGAAGAAGGAACCCTCATCAATCGCCCGACTGATCCGGGTCAGATCCTGATAGACGACCCGTCCGGCGCCAATGTTCAGGTGACCAACCTCCGAGTTACCCATCTGACCTGCCGGGAGACCGACATCCAGCCCTGAAGTCACGAGTTGGCTGGTCGGATAATCACTTTGGAGACGATCAAGATGTGGCGTCTCGGCAAGACAGGCGGCGTTGGCTTCACAACGAGCGTTCAGACCCCAACCATCGAGGATCATCATGACTACAGGTTTTGTCGTCAAGTTCAGACCTCACGCTGTCCGTGTGGTATCGCCTTCTGGATTTGCGGGCGACCCTGCTGGATCTGCTGACGCTCGGGGAGAACCAAGCTGTCAAAGGTACCACAATCAGCACAGCGACTCTGCCAGCTGCTGCTCGCGGTGCCGCATTCTTCGCAAACAAAACCGAGGCTCAGATGGTTATCGATCTTAAGCGCCAGACGATACTCCTTGATCGCCTCGTCGATCTGCTGACGACGCCGGTTGGCCTCAGCCAGTAGCAGGTGGAGTTGCGGGAAATCGACCCCAGAACTCTCAACGGCATGCAGCTGATTGATCGCTTCGTCGACCATCTCAATCCGCAGGCAGAAACGACCAAAATAGAGGCGCAGCAACAGATCGTTGCCATCTTCAAGCGACTGCTTGCGATAAAAGTTGAGCAGCCCGGAGGGATCTTCTGCCTGCATGTAGCAATCTTCGAGACGGGCCAAAAAGACACTCCGTTTCTCGGCCAGATAACCGGCCTGAAAAACTTCGGCAGCCTTGCCGATATCCCCTTTTTGCATATGGGCATCCCCCAGGGAGACCCGGGCCGGGGTAGCAACCTGAGCCTCTCGGCTCAGCTCCTCGAGTACGGGGATGGCCTGATCAGACGCGCCCTGCTTGAGATCTGCCAGGGCAAGTTCATAGCGAAGCTGAAGCAACAACTCGTTCTCAGCAGTCAGTTTACTTCCAGCTGAAGCCGACTTGATGATTCTTTTCTGGAGAGACTGAGCATCATCCCATTCCTGCCGCTCAATCTGCATATCGCGCACTGCCCTGAGCGCCTTGCGGTTTTCGCCATCGATAGAGATGAGGTTACGGTAGGTCTCGATAGCATCATCAATGCGTCCGGCTGTCCGATAGACCGAGGCCAGCTTGAAGAGTACTTCAACACTCTTCGGCTCAAGATCAGAGGCCTTAAGCAGCAGATCGATCGCCTGCTGGCTATTCCCCTCCTGCTCGGCGACATTGGCCAGGGCCAGATGGATATCGACCCGCTTGCGGTCGCGATCCAGAGCCTTCTGCAACAGGCTATGGGCTTTCTTAAGGTCGCCGGAGAGGAGGCGACCAACCCCCTTACGGTAGATACTGAGGGTCTCATCGCTGTGTTTCTGCCGCCGCGTAACACGCCAACTGGCAACCGAACGACCGAAGAGGCTGAGGATATGCACCCCGTTGCCCAACAACAGCCCGAGCAGTACAGCCGCAATCAGAAATATCGGAGTGGGAAAGGTAAAACTCTGGTCCGAGGCTAAGAAGACCGTCATGTCCCCCGGGTTGATTCCCCAGAAATAGAGGAAAAAGAGGGCAAAGAGGACAAAAATGAACATGAACAGGGCAATAACGATCATGGCCTTCTCCCCGAGCCGGCCCTCTTTTTAAGGGCAGGCAGATGTCCCATTGCAAGCGTGCGTACAACAGGTAAATAAATTACAGTCACGATGAGCCACTGGCGGCCATCGGAGAAGTCGAATTATTCGCCGTACTTCTCAACTTCAGATTTACACTCTACACAATAACGTGAGAACGGACGAACTTCCATGCGCCGCGGGGGGATTTCTTCCTCACAGCGAGCACACATACCGTAAACGCCACCAGCGATCCGCTCAAGAGCAGCATCGATGTCAGCGGCAGCACGCCGCTGAGCGTTACTCAGGCTCATCAAGACCTCCTGATTATAACTGTTGGACGACATGTCACCAATATCTGGCACCCCATCCTTGCCGAGGGTTTGCGAATCAGCATAGGCACGTTCGGCCTTATCAAGCAATTCTTCACGCATCTCTATCAGCCGCAGGCGGGCCTGTGCTACTTCTTCTGGATCCATGGTACGTCTTACCCTCCCTCATATAAAACTTAACGGTTGTGATATGGCTCATTACGCATGATGGTGCCGCTACGATAAAGCTGTTCCAGTAACAGTAAGCGCGCCATCTGATGGGTTAAGGTCATCCGCGAAAGGGAGAGGAGCAGATCGGCGCGCGAGCGCACCGCTGGAGCAAGCCCGTAGGGGCCACCGATGACCAGGCACCAATCCCGCCCACCATGCAGCATCTCCTGTTGCAGTCGGTCGGCAAGATCTTCGGAACCGACCAATTTTCCCTTTTCATCGAGCACAATGGCCACTGCGTCTGCCGGAATGCGCTCTAAAATCCTGGCGCCTTCGCGCCTGACGAGCCCGGCAACGTCCTTTCGTTGTCCCTGCTCTTCTTTCAGCTCAATGATCTCAATCGAATAATGTTTTTGCAGCCGTTTCAGATACTCGGCTACGCCCTGCTTGAGCCAGTCTTCGGACAATCGACCGACACAGACAAGACGGAATTTCATGCCGTTCCGCTATCGGCCAGAGGGACAAGGGGTGCTTCACTCCAGAGCCCTTCAAGGTCATAGAAACTGCGCACCGCTGGCTGAAAGATATGGACCATGAAATCGCCATAATCAAGCAGCGCCCAGCGACCCTGATCAATTCCTTCGTAGGCCAGAGGAGACACGCCCAGATCCTTAAGCCCAATCCGAATCGATTCGGCAATTGCGGATACCTGGCGGTCAGAACGACCCGAGGCAATCAGCAGATAATCGGTCAGCGAGGAGAGTTCCCGGACATCCAGCAGTTGCAGATCGTAGGCCTTCTTTTCGAGGCCTAGTTCGACGGCTTGCAGAACATTTTTTTCAGCGTTCAATATGGATCCTTCAATCACCCGACAGATGGCTGTCGGTAAAGTTGGTGCTGGTGAACATAATCGGCAACCGCCGCTGAAATCAGTCCATCTACCGGCTCACCTGTGGCGAGTCTGCTGCGGATTTCGGTCGACGAGATATCGGCTGCAGTCTGTTTGACCAACTGCACCGAAAAACCCGATTTGCCAGACAATTTTAAAGCGTCGGCATCATAACAGAAGCGGTCAGCCACCGCAACAGGTAGCAACTGCTCGAGACTCCCGGTAAATCCGGGTCTGGCCGCCACGGCGATGTGACAAAGTTCAAAGAGGCGGGGATAGGATCTCCACAGGCCGATCTCGGCAAATGAATCGAGCCCCATGATGAATGTGAATTCATCATCCGGATACAAACGGCGCAACTCTTCGAGAGTTTTCACCGAATAACTGCGCCCGCCTCGGCGGCCTTCAAGGTCGCAGGCTGCAAACTGCGGGTAGGCGCCTATCGCCGCCTCGACCATGGCAAAGCGATGCGCAAAAGAGACCGCATCGGCCAGATCCTTGTGGGGCGGCAGACAGGTCGGCATGAACCAGATCCGTTCGAGGGCGCAGGCGTTAAGCACCTCGCTGGCAATATGCAGGTGCCCGTTATGGATCGGATTAAATGTCCCCCCGAGTATCCCGATTCGCATAGCGCTTAAGTCGTCCGCCTACTCGCGGATCTGACCATCACCCAGCACAATAAACTTACGGGTGGTCAGATCCTCCAGCCCCATCGGGCCGAAGGAGTGCAGCTTTGAAGTGGAGATCCCGATCTCGGCGCCGAGGCCGAGCTGTCCTCCATCCGAGAAACGCGAAGAGGCATTAACCATGACGACACTCGAATTGATCTCACGCAGAAAACGCTGCGACATCGCATAGTCACGTGTGACGATCGTCTCGGTGTGCAGCGAACAATAACGGTTGATATGATCTCGTGCCCCCTCGAAGTCATCGACCACCCGAACCGCCAGAATCAGATCCAGATATTCGGCCGCCCAATCCTCTTCGCTGGCAACACTCATCTCCGGTACCAGGCTCCGCGAGACCGCGCAACCACGCAGTTCGACCCCGGCTTTCGTCATGGCAGCAGCGATCTGTGGCAGAAAAACCGGCGCGGCAGCGCGATGCACCAGCAGGGTCTCGAGAGAGTTGCACACACCCGGACGCTGAACCTTTTCGTTCAGGCAGATTCTTTCGGCCATTTCAAAATCGGCATCGGCATCGACATAGGTATGACAGACCCCCTTGTAATGCTTGATGACCGGGATGCGTGAGTTCTCACTGACGAACCGGATCAGCCCTTCACCACCGCGCGGGATAATCAGATCGATCTGCTCTTCGAGCTTCAGCAATTCAGTCACCGCGCTACGCTCGCTGGTGGTGACCACCTGCAACACCTCAGCGGGCAGGCCCATGGCGGTGATCGCCTGCTGCAGCACTTCGCCAATCGCGCGATTGGAATGGATCGCCTCGGAGCCGCCGCGCAGGATAACCGCATTGCCACTCTTGAGACAGAGCCCGGCCGCATCGGCGGTGACATTAGGCCGCGACTCGTAGATGATCCCGATAACGCCGAGGGGGATCCGCTGGCGGCCGACCCGGATACCATTGGGCCGCAGCCACATGCCGGTCACCTCACCGACCGGATCGGGCAAGGCCGCAACCTCGCGCAAGCCAGCAGCCATCGCCGCAATCACCTGATCGGAAAGCTCAAGCCGATCGAGCATTGCCGCCGCCATCCCCCTGTCACGACCAACCTGCAGATCGAGAAGGTTAGCCTGCTGCAGTCTCTTGGCGCTCGCTTCAACCTGTGCGGCCATCTTCAGCAGTAATTCATTTTTCACCCCCGATGAGAGGGTCGCGATGATCCGTGATGCAACCCGCGCCTGACTTGCAAGTTCCAGCATTTCATTGGCGATACTCATGCTTCAATCTCCTCCGCTGTGTCACAGATCAATACCAGGTTGTCGCGATAAACCGCTTCGTCCCGATATTGATAACCCAGAATCTGCTCGATCTCGGCGCAACGGTGCCCCTTGATCTGCTCCAACTCGACATGGTTGTAGCTGGCAACGCCGATCGCAAAAGGAACGCCATTGCCATCACAGATATGCACCGCATCGCCCCGCTCAAATTCACCCTCGACCGCAACAATCCCGGTCGGTAACAAACTCTTGCCCGAATCGGCAACCGCCCTGACCGCGCCCCCATCGAGCAGAATCTTTCCGCTCGGCAGCATCGTCAATGCAATCCAGCGCTTGCGCGCACTCAACTTTGAAGCCGACGCCAGAAAGAGGCTGCCAAGCTCCTCACCCTCGAAAACCCGGCGCAGAATCGACGGCGAGCGACCATTGACGATCAGGGTAGGAATCCCGGCGAGACCGGCTTTCTGTGCGGCCTGTAGCTTGGTCAGCATGCCACCGGTTCCCAGAGTGCTGCGCGTTGTCCCCGCCATCGCCATGACCTCCGGGGTCACCTTTTCGATGAGCGGCACAAACTGCGCACCGGCGTTACAGCTCGGGTCGCCATCGTAAAAACCATCTACATCGGAGAGGATCAACAACAGATCCGCCTCCATCAGGCTGGCGACCTGGGCCGAGAGGTTGTCGTTGTCGCCGAAACGGATCTCTTCGACCACCACCGTATCGTTCTCATTGACGATCGGAGTTACCCCATACTCGAGAAGGGTATCGAAGGTATTGTGGGCATTCAGGTAGCGGCGGCGGTTAGACAGATCATCGCGAGTCAATAACACCTGTGCCGCGACCCGTTCATGGCGCTCAAAAACCTCTTTGTAGGCGCGCATAATACGGGGTTGACCGATCGCGGCTGCGGCCTGTTTCTGCGGGATGGTTTTGGGGCGCCCCTCTATCCCGAGGAAATTACGCCCGGCAGATACCGCGCCCGAGGAGACCAGGATCACCTCAATCCCGCGCGCACAGAGCTCACAGATATCATCGGCCAAACGAGTGACCATTGCCCCATCCAGACCATCGTCAGTCGAGATCACGCCACTACCGACCTTAATAACGACCCGCTTGAGTTGCTGCAGAATATTGCCGCGCAGAGTATTCATAGTCAGAGAAACTTTCACATCAATATCAAATATACACTGCTAGAAGGTTAAAATATTAGCCGTTGCAGATAATTGCCGTCAACTTAAGGGGTCGTATTCTCTGTCGGCAGGATCAATTTCCGGCAGGCGGGATTCTTCGAGTCGAGTGGCCGTGGCCCGCACCAGTTCCTTGACCCCTTCGCGCGTGACCGCCGAGATCAGGAAAACTTCATGCCCCTGGGCGACAAAGTTCTCGCGGAGCTCTTCGGCCTGCTCTCTGACCTCGGGGATATCGATCTTATTGAAGACCACCAACTGCGTCTTTTTCGCCAACTCGGGATCATAAAGTTCGAGTTCGGTGTTGATCAGGGCAAAGTTCTCGACCGCATCTCCGGTCTGCAACGAACTCAGGTCGACCAGATGCAGAAACAGATCGGTCCGCTCAACGTGCCGTAAGAAACGCGTCCCCAGACCATGGCCCTCACTCGCCCCTTTGATCAAACCGGGGATGTCGGCGATAACCATAGTCCGGTCACCGAGATCAACGACTCCCAGGTTCGGCACCAGAGTCGTAAAGGGATAATCAGATATCTTCGGCTTGGCGGCCGAAACGACCGAGATCAGGGTCGATTTTCCGGCATTCGGCAGGCCGATCAGGCCGACATCGGCGAGCAATTTCAGCTCAAGCCGTAACTGCCTGGTCTCACCGGGCATCCCGGGCTGAGCGTGACGCGGGGCACGATTTCGACTGGTCTTGAAACGGGCATTGCCACGACCGCCGATCCCCCCTTTGAGAAAGAGGACCCTAGAACCGGCTTCGGTCAAATCGAGCAACTGCTCGCCGCTCTCATCATCGTAGACCAGTGTCCCCTGTGGGACACTCAGCAAGAGGTCGCCTCCCCCCTTGCCATGCATGTCCTTGCCGAGACCAGGCATGCCGTGTTTAGCCCGATGATGGCGCTGATAGCGAAAATCGAGCAGGGTCGTCAAGCTGGAATCGACGACAAAATAGATATCGCCGCCGCGCCCGCCATCGCCGCCATCCGGCCCCCCCATCTCGACAAACTTCTCACGCCGAAATGAAACACAGCCACGACCACCATCGCCCGAACGGGCCTCGATTAATACCTGATCAACAAACTTCATAGATTTATTCTCTCAAAGATTCTCTCAAAGCCAAAAACGGCTCAAAAACTCTAAAACTGTACTTTGCGCGTGCGGATTTGGTGCACTGGCTAGGCACGAGCAGCACAAAAGCGCAACATACAATAAAGTATGTGAGCATTTGCGCAGCGCCGCCAAGGACGGACGCGCCTACCACCAAAAAAAACAAAACCCGAGGTTCGCTTCAGCGAGCCCCGGGCCATGTCATTCCTGTTCAGGTTGAGATTTCTCTCAGGCTGAGTAGACGCTGATAAACTGACGTCCCTTAGCCTTGGTCTCGAACTTGACCTCACCCTCAATCAGGGCAAACAGGGTGTAATCCTTGCCACAACCGACATTGGTGCCGGGGTGGAAAGTTGTGCCACGCTGACGAACAAGAATCGAACCGGCGGTAACTTGCTCACCACCAAAACGCTTGACGCCTAGACGCTTGCCCGCACTATCGCGGCCATTCCTGGTGCTGCCGGCAGCTTTTTTATGTGCCATGAGTTGCCTCCTTAAGCTTGGATTGACGCGACTTTAAGTCGGGTAATAGGTTGACGGTGGCCGTTTTTCGTACGCTTACCTCCACGTCGCTTAGACTTAAAGACAATAATCTTCTTGTCTTTTTCCTGAGCAACAATCTGCGCCATAACCTTAGCGCCTGGTACGAGAGGTGTTCCGATTTTAACCTCTACGCCACCGACCATGAGGACCTGATCGAGTTCTACCGTCTCACCGACAGCGCCCTCGAGCATTTCGACCTTAAAAAGGTCGCCTTCGGAAACTTTGTACTGTTTGCCTCCGGTCTTGATCACCGCATACATGTTCTATACCTCGCTTCGTTAGACTATAACGACGCCAACACAGCGCCGCAGCGGGCTAATATAGCGGCGGATCGCTTAGCTGTCAAGAAAAATAGTGGCCGCGACTCAGTTGCGATCCAACCCCCCTTACACCTATTCCCTCCTAACCGATGGCAATCTCAAACTGCTCGACATGAAAACCGGGTCGGGAGTTAATCAGGATACTGCGGCCGCCCTCCTGCTCAAGCTCATCGATCCCGGCGCGCTCTTCGTCGATCAACAGACCGGCAATGGCGGGATGCGCCAAGAGGGTGATGCGCCCGGCGGGCAGGTCCTTGAGCTCGCGTTGCAACTCGCGCAAGATCTCGTAGATCACCGTCAGGTGCCCCTTGACGTAACCCTTTCCTTCGCAATAGGTGCAGGGCTCACAGAGGGTACGGCCGATCGACTCGCGCACCCGCTTGCGGGTCATCTCGACCAGTCCGAGCTCACTGATCTTGAGAATATTGGTCTTGTTCTTGTCGTTCTTGAGCGCTTCCTCGAAGGCGCCATGCACCTTCTCGCGATGAGCCTCCTTCTCCATGTCGATGAAATCGACGATGATCAGCCCACCGATATTGCGCAGGCGCAGCTGAAAGGCGATCTCCTTGAGCGCCTCAAGGTTGGTCTTGAGGATGGTATCTTCAAGATTATGCTTACCGACATAGCGCCCGGTATTGACATCGACCGCCGTCAGGGCTTCGGTCTGCTCGATAATGATCGAGCCGCCACTCTTAAGCCAGACCTTCTTGCCCAGGGCACGCGAGATCTCGACCTCGAGCCCGAAAGAATCGAAAATCGGCTCATCACCGTCATAGAGTTCAATGCAGTAATTCAGCTTGGGCATGAAGGTGCGGATAAAGCGGACGATCTTATTGTACTCATCCTGGGTATCCACGATGATCCGGCGTACATCCTCGGTCAGGATATCGCGCAAAACCTTACTGGTGACATCGAGATCCGAATGGATCAGGGCTGGCACCTTACGCTCTTCGACACCCGCGCTGATATCCTTCCAGAGCTCGACCAGAAACTCCATGTCGGCCTGCAGGTCGGCCTCACTCTTGCCTTCGGAGACGGTTCGAACGATAAATCCAGCGCCCTCCGGCTTCATGGCCTCGACCAGCAGGCGTAAACGCTCGCGCTCCTCCTCGTCATCAATTCGGCGTGAGATCCCGATATGATCGACAGTCGGCATATAAACCAGATGCCGACCCGGCAACGAAATATGTGAAGTGATCCGCGCGCCCTTGGTGCTGATCGGTTCCTTCGAGATCTGGACCAGAATTTCCTGTCCCTCCTTGAGCAGGTCCTCAATCGGCGGCAGGGGCACCTCGACAGCTTCGGCCTGATCGGTGCCCGAGTTATCGCCATCGACGTAGCGGGCCACCTCATTCATCTCATCGAACACATCGGCGACATAGAGAAAAGCGGCCTTCTCCAGCCCGATGTCGACAAAAGCCGCCTGCATCCCCGGCAGAACACGGATAACCCGGCCCTTATAGATATTGCCGACAATCCCCATTTCGCGCTCGCGCTCGATATAGAGTTCGGCAATATGCCCACCTTCAAGCAACGCCACACGGGTTTCGTGTGAGGTAGTGTTGATCACCAGCTCCCTGGTCATGACTTAACTCCGTTCCGGATTAGATATATAAAGGGAAATAATTTATTTAATTTTCAGACGCGCCACACCAGCCTAGCGCATTGCCCGACTTTACGCCTTGAGCAGAATAGCCGTCTTACGCACGCCAAGCTGACGAACCGCTTCGATATCCAGCGCAAACAGGTGCGCGGCGATCCGCAACGGACTCCCCTTGACCAGTTTGAGCTCCAGCTCGCTATCCACCAGCTCGAGGGCAATAACATCGCCACGCAGATCGACCTTCTTCTCCACCCCTTTTTTGATATGCACCGCCTCGACCCGCTCGCTGGCAAGAAAGTCGGCGACCTTCTGTTCAATATCGCTACCTGCCTCGGGCAGCGGTACGCGGTAAATACTCGCCAAGACCGATGCCGAGGGCGAAGGGATACCCGCCGCAGGGATCTCGGCCGAGATGATCGTAAAGCCTTCGGGCAGTTGAGCATTCAGGCGACTGGCGACCTCATCGGCCGCAAGCGGCTCGAACAGTTCGATATCGACCAGTTCGGCCTCACTCTCCACCCCCATCGGCAAGGCCTCAAGGTAAGAGACCTTCGGGGTGGGATGAAAACCTTGAGAAAAACGCACCGGAAGCTTGGCACGACGCACCGCGCGTTGGAACATGGTCAGGTATTCCAGATGAGCGACCATCTTCGCCCGTCCGCGCTTGGCCAACTTCAGGCGCACCCGAAAACGCAGATCGCTGTCGGCTGACACCGGCTTGGCGCTTGCGACCAGCGGCAACTCCTGGGCTTGCTGCAGGCGCATCTTGATCAACTCAAAATCGCAGACCCCGCAAGCACTGCACTCCCCGTCGCGACAATCGGGCGTCCCGGCCAGCGCCAGAGCCTTCTGGCGCTCCTTGACGAAGAAGCTCTTCGGCAGGCCGCAGTCGATATGGTCCCAGGGGAGGACTTCATCCTCATTCCGCTCACGCAGATACCAGGCGGGCTCGATCTCGGCATCGATAAAGGCCTGCTGCCATTTGCCAAAATTGAAGTGTTCGCGCCAGCCATCGAACCGGCAACCGGCAGCCAATGCTGCCTCGAGAACCCGGCCCAAGCGCCGATCACCGCGGGCGAAGACCCCTTCTAAGAATGAGAGCGAGGCCTCGTGATATTTGAATTTCAACTTCTTCGCGCGCAGACCGCCCTTGAGCAGCCCCTGCATACGTAAAATCTCATCTATGCCGAGCTGCGCTTCCCACTGAAAAGGGGTATGCGGCTTGGGCACAAAGGTCGAGACCGCAACATTGACATCGGCGCCCCCCTCGGTGCCACGCCCGCTGCGCTTGACACGTGCCGACAGATCGATGATCGCCTGCAGATCTTCGTCGGTTTCGGTGGGCAGCCCCATCATGAAATAGAGCTTGATCACCCGCCAGCCGAGGGTAAAGGCATTAGTCGTTGTCTCAAGCAGATCCTCTTCGGTAATCCCCTTGTTGATCAGTTGACGCATCCGCACACTGCCCGCTTCGGGAGCCAGAGTGAAACCGGTCTTGCGCACCTTCTTGATCTCCTCCATCAGCCCCTCGGTCAAGGAACCGACGCGCAGACTCGGAAAAGAGACCGCAACCCGTTCCTTGGCGTACTTGGCCATCAAGCCCTTCAATAAGGGCTCGATACAGCTGTAGTCGCCGGTCGAGAGTGAAAGGAGTGAGATCTCTTCGTAGCCAGAGTTTTCCAGCGCGGCTTCGACCAACTCGGCAATCTTCTCCGGGCTACGCTCCCGCACCGGACGATAGATGTAACCCGCCTGGCAGAAGCGGCAACCACGGGTGCAACCACGCGCAATCTCCATCGCCACCCGGTTATGCACGGTCTGCATAAAGGGAACCAGCGGAGCGGTCGGAAAGGGCGCGGTTTCAAGGTCGGCCAGAAAGCGCCGGCGCACGCTGGCGTAGCCCTCTTTCAAAGGTTTGATTTCAGCGATCCGACCGTCTTCCCGATAGGCAACATCGAAGAGTGAAGGGACATAGATCCCATCTATGCTGGCGAGCTTGTTCAAAAGTTCTGAACGAGACAGACCATCTTTACGCGCGGCACGCACGGCCTCAACCAGTTCAACCAGGGCCTCTTCGCCATCGCCGATCAGGGCACAATCGAAGAAATCAGCCAGCGGCTCCGGGTTGAAGGCGCAGGGGCCACCGACCAGAATCAGCGGCGCATCCTCACCCCGCTCGGCACGGCGCAGCGGCAGACCGGCCAGTTGCAGCATCGAGAGAACGTTGGTGTAGCTGAGTTCATACTGCAGGGTGAAGCCGATGATATCGAAATCGCCCAGGGGCAGGCCGCTCTCCAATGAGGAGAGTGGCGCGCCATCCCGTTCGAGAAGTTCGGCCATATCTGGCCAGGGGGCGTAGACCCGTTCGGCGGCGACGCCATCGAGATCATTCAGGATGCGGTAGAGGATCGGAAAACCAAGATAACTCATCCCGACTTCGTAGACATCGGGAAAGGCCAGGACCATGCGCAAATCGACCTGCTCCGAATCCTTGCACCGACTGCCCAGCTCACCACCAAGATAGCGGGAGGGGCGGCTGACCTCTGTAAGTCTCTGAAAATCGCTCATACGTACTCTTTATTATCCTTTGAAATTCTTATGAAAAGGGGGAAAGTTAACACGTCAAACCTCTGAAAAACAAGGAGAAAAATTAATTCTCCCAAAGAATCAAACATCCTCGCCGCGACCGCCCCAGAGACTGTCTGCGGCGAAACTGTTCACGTAGGCACCCTAGTAAGATACTGCTGAAGATATTCGGCCCGCGAACAATTGAATCTATAGCCATGATAATAAGCGCGCAAAATCTGGCCAGCAGCGTTGATGCGGCGGATTTTTTCTGGATCGGATTCCAGTCCGGAATCGGGATGATAACGCCGCGCCAGGTCAGGGTAACGCTCCTTGATCTGGCGCAGACTGACCCGCGGTGAATACTCAAACTTCGCAAGAGCGGCACACAACTCTAGAGTACTGCATCTCACATCGTCCTGTTGCGGGGCAACAGGGTAGTATAACCAAAGAGGCTTGCAATTGACAGTTCTCCAGCCAAACCTTAGGATGTGCTGCTTCAACACCAACCAATTGAACTCTTTTCAGTTTCTAACTCAGGGTACAAAGGGCAATCATGGCCAGGCCAAAGACCTTCTTCACCTGTCAACAGTGCGGCTTCCAGAGCCCCAAATGGCTCGGCAAATGTCCAGACTGCAACCAGTGGAACAGCCTGGCCGAAGAGCAGACACAACCCCAACAAGGGGGACGCGCGCTCCCTACACCAGGCAAACCACAAAGAATGGCCGAGATCACCAGCACCGCCGAGGATCGGGTCAGTTGCGGTATCGCCGAATTCGACCGCACCTTAGGCGGCGGGCTGGTACCCGGCTCGTTGATTCTGGTCGGGGGGGACCCAGGCATCGGCAAATCGACCCTGCTCCTGCAGGCGATCGACAAGCTGGCCACGACCGGCACCGCCCTCTACGTGACCGCCGAAGAATCGACCCGCCAGGTTAAACTGCGCGGCGAACGCCTCGGCGCCTCAGCCAAAAACCTTTACCTGCTGGCCGAAACCTCGCTGGAGCAGATCCGCAAGCGGGTGAGCGAACTCAAGCCCGACTATCTGGTCATCGATTCGATCCAGACCATCTTTACCAACAGTATCGAATCGGCGCCCGGCAGTGTCAGCCAGGTCCGCGAATGCGCCGGCCAACTGATGCTGATCGCCAAGGGGGAAGGGATTCCGACCTTCCTGGTCGGGCATGTCACCAAGGATGGTTCCATCGCAGGTCCGCGGGTGCTGGAGCATATGGTCGACACCGTGCTCTACTTCGAGGGCGATCCCGGCCACCCCTATCGGATCCTGCGCGCGGTCAAAAACCGCTTCGGCTCGACCAACGAAATCGGGGTCTTCGAGATGTGCGACATTGGCCTGCGCGAGGTCGCCAACCCCTCGGAACTCTTCCTCGCCGAGCGCCCCGAGAAGAATGCCGGGAGCGTTGTCGTGCCGGCCCTGGAAGGAACGCGCCCGATCCTGGTTGAGCTACAGGCGCTGGTCTCCAGCAGCAGCTTCGGCACCCCGCAACGCACCGCGATCGGCATCGATCACAAGCGGATGGCGCTGCTGGTAGCGATCCTCGATAAAAAAGTTGAACTTCAGCTCGCCGGGCAGGATATCTTTGTCAATGTCGCCGGTGGGGTGCGCCTGGATGAGCCCGCTCTCGATCTGGCCACCATCGCGGCCCTGGCCAGCAGCCACCTCAATCGCGCGGTTGAGCCACAGACCGTCATCTTTGGCGAAGTCGGCCTGACCGGCGAGGTACGTGCCGTCTCCCAACCCGAACTCCGCATCAAAGAAGCGGCTCGGCTCGGTTTCACGCGCTGCATACTGCCCCACGGAAGCCTGAAGAACATCAAGCCGCCCAAGGGGATGAAGCTGGTCGGGATTCGCCACGCCAGTGAACTGATGGAACTAATCTTCGACTGATTCAATCAATATATACAAACAGGAGCTATTCAAATGAGCGATAAACTGACCCATTTCGATGCCGAGGGTAAAGCAATCATGGTCGATGTCGGCGCCAAGCTAGCCACCAGCCGTCGCGCGCTGGCCCTGGGTGAAATCTGCATGCAACCGGCTACCCTCAAACGGATCCTGGATCGCAACATTGAAAAAGGCGATGTCTTCGGCATCGCGCGTGTGGCCGGCATCATGGCGGCCAAGCAGACCTCGATCCTGATTCCACTCTGCCACCCCCTGGCGCTGACCTCGGTCGAACTCGAATTCACGCCACGCGCCGCAGAAGGGATCGTCGAGATCACAGCCACGGCCAAGGTCAATGGCCAGACCGGAGTTGAGATGGAGGCCCTGACCGCAGTCTCGGTCGCAGCATTGACCATTTATGACATGTGCAAGGCGGTCGACAAATTGATGGTGATCGGCGCAGTCCGCCTGCAGGAGAAAAGTGGTGGCAAAAGTGGAGATTTCATCAGGCCCCTGGATGCCTGAACGTGCGATTTTGCTTGGCACAAACAGTAGTTTTTGCTAGATTTCACAGACGTACCTGGCGGTAAAGGCTGTCTCATGTTGCAGTATAAAATTCGAAAAAAATTTCTGTTTGCCCTCGGCCTGACCAGCCTGTTGCTGGTGACACTACTGCTGATCTGTATTGCCCAACAAGAGGCCACCGGAAAAATCCTGATTCTGGGGGCGATCACGTTCCCGGTCCTGGGACTCTTTAGCGAGAGCTGGCGCCGCCAGATCAGCCTCAGCGACGATTCAGTTGTCGCCTGTCGGCTGTTTCGCACCAAGAGGCTCCCCTTTAGCGAAATCACCGCGGTCGACACCGTCAAGGTCAGACGGCGTATCTTTGTCAGCATCAGCACCGAAGCGGATTTTTTAATATTTTCGAACAACTATGACCACTTTGACCAACTAATCGCCCTGCTCCAGGAGCGCCTGCCAGAAGCGGTGATCAGTGATGAGACCAGAAGTCTATCCAATGAACTTCCGCACAAAAGCAATGATCTTTTTTCGATCTGGCTGGCGGTCGTGGTGCTACTCTTAATTATTTATGTTCAACTCGGTGGGCAGCTATGAACCTGTTTAGCAGCTCATCGTTGCCAGCATTGCCTAACCCGGTCTCGCGAGGTGTCCATTATGAATGAAAAACAGATAAACGAATTCCGCACCCTGCTTCAGTCACAGATGGACGAACTGCTGGTCGATGCCGACAAGACCGTCTCAGACATGACCGAGGAGAACATCAATTTCCCCGACCCGACCGATCGGGCCAGCCTCGAGTCGGATCGGAACTTTGAACTGCGCATCCGCGATCGGGAACGCAAACTGATCAACAAGATCCGCGAAGCCCTTGAGCGAATCGAAGACGCATCTTTCGGGCTGTGTGAAAGCTGCGAAGAGCAGATCGGGGTCGAAAGATTGCGCGTCCGCCCCGTCACCACCCTGTGTATCGACTGCAAAACCGAACAGGAGAGGCAGGAAAAAGTTGGCTGAACAACAGCCTTCCTGCCAGCTTTTCCCCACGGCTGGGGCACTCTAGCCCGGCCATATCTCAGGCAATGACAGCCCATGGAGCAAACATCCCGCCGGATAGCTCAACTGACCCTGCTGTCACGCCTTGGCCAATCGCTCAACGCCGCCGCTGACCTCGTCAGCCTGTGCACGACCATCCCTGCCGTCCTCTTTGAACATACCCCCGCAACAACGGTCATCCTGCGGCCCGCTCCCGATGAAGAGAGCAACCTGAGCCCTTACTACATGCGGGCGAACACTGAAGACCCGGCCCAGCTTGCCTACCTGCTGCAACTTGAACAGCAAAGCAGTGAAAAGGTTCTGCGCAGCGGTCGCAGCCAACTGCTGTCGCCACTCGACACACAGGGCAAACTCCCCCCCTGCCTCTACTGCATCCCGCTGCGTGTTCATGGCCGAAATCTCGGTACTCTCTGCCTCATCGGCAGCAGCGGTGAAGGCCGTGCCCCCTTCCGACTCGAACAACAACAGCTGATGCTGACCTGCAGCTTTCAAATTGCCCAGGCGATAGAACAACAACTGACGACAGAACGCCTGCGCAGGGTATCCGCAACCGACGCGCGCAACCTGCAGGACATCTCGTTGCTCTACCGTATCAGTCAACTCCTCCACAGCACTCAGGCTACTGACAACCTGATGCATCTGATCCTCTCGCTGCTGGTCCACCCCCAGGGTGGTGCATTCCAACGTGCGATGCTCTTCATGGTCAACGAGCGCAGCAACAGCCTGCAGGGGATGCTCGGCGTCACCCGCGAAACCGCAGAGCTCCTGCTTCCCGAAGGGCTGCCAGGCGAAAGTCAGCAATTCCTGATCGCGCCCGAAGCGCTGAACGCCCAACGCCAATCCGACTTCTCCCGTCAGGTCATGCAACTCCGCCTGAGCCTGGACAATCAACACAGTTGCCTGGCTCGCGTCGTCCGCGAACAACAAGCCATCCTGATCGAGCATCCAAGCACCTCTGAAGACAAGCATAGCCAGCAACTTTCGCTCAGCGATCATGTCTGCATACCGCTAATCGCTCGCCAGCAAGTACTCTGCGTTCTCGAAGTCGACAACTTTGGCACCCCTGAAAAGATCACCAGCCACCGCCTCAGGTTCCTCGAACTCTTTGCCGCCCAGGCTGGTATCGCGCTCGACAATGCCCAACTGGTCCAGCGCATTGAAACAGCCCACCAAAGCCTCCACGAAACCCAGGAACGCCTGCTGCAACGCGAAAAAATGGCAACAATCGGTGAGATGTCAGCCTCGGTGGCACACGAACTACGCAATCCGCTCGTCTCGGTTGGTGGCTTCGCGCGCCGCCTCAGCAAGAAACTGCAACCGGGAAGCAGCGAACTCAAATACGCCAATATCATTCACGAGGAGACGGATCGGCTCGAAAAGATGCTCACAAAAATCCTCTCCTTTTCCCGTCAGACCGAACTGGTACCAACTCCCTTCAGCCTCGACCGGGTCATCGACCAAGCCCTGCTGATCGAAGGCGAAAAGCTGAGCAAAGCGAGTATCGACCTGAAAACCGAAATTGGCGACGACCTCCCGCCACTTCATGGAGACGCCGAACAGATAGTCCAGGTCTTGATAAATCTGATTTCCAATGCTCGTCAGGCGATGCCGCAGGGAGGCCAACTGACTCTTCGTATGACACAGGCCCACCTGCGCGGCGAGGAAGCCGTCCAGATCGAAATTCTGGACACCGGCGAAGGGATTCAGCCAGAGATGATGCGCAACATCTTCACCCCCTTCTTCACCACCCGCAAAGAAGGAACCGGCCTCGGCCTGTCGATCTGTCACCGCATCATCGAACACCATCAGGGCGAACTCAAAGCCGCCAACTACGCAGATGGTGCCGTTTTCAGCATCACCCTGCCATTACATCTCCGGCAACGCCCCGACAACCATCACTGATAGGCAATAAACAGATACCCGACAAAATTCGCAATAATGAACAAAGAGGGGGGCCATAGCTCGGGCTCCATTCTCCGCACCAACCAATCAATTCTGCCCGCAAAAGATCCAGACCTTTTCCGTCAACAGTGTTTTTTTTGCTTGACTTCCTTAGCAGACTATCCGATATTGTCAATCAACGGACGCCCTAGGTGTCCGGAAGCCCGGTGACCCCCCCCCTCCGTCACCGGGCTTTTTTTATTCTTTTTTCGCCGATTCCTCCCCCCTTGCAGAGCACCCTGCCTGCCGCTATCGTTTACGCTGCCTTATTGCACTTCACATAAAACCCAATAGAAGACGAGTAAGCATGAAAAGATACCTGCAACTCTGTGCTCAAATCGTAGAGACCGCTGCCAACATCTACCGCCAATTCGCCAAATCAAAAAATCTACCTGCGCAGCTTCAAAATATTCCGCAAGACCTGACAAATGACAGATGATGGGCAGTGTAACTTTTCTTCTGTAAATTCATTTCAACCCCCAATTCCACAGGAACTTTGGGTGTTGAAATGGTGGGCCATTTCAGTCCTTCTGAATCTCCCCCTTGTTTCTCCCAAAAAAAGGGCCCCGTTCTACAGTGCAGAACAGGGCCCTTTTTCTAAACGTTAAATTTCCCGATTCAGCAGATTCGCGGTAGCTGCTCACCGGCCAGCATTTCGATTGCGCGCAGGCCGCCGATGGCGGTACGCATCATCACCCGACCAGCCGAAACAGCTGTCACCTCACCGATAATGGCCGATTGCTCACCATACTCACAGCCCTGCAGCGTCGCCAGGGCGCTATCGGCCTCCTCGGGCGCAACAATCACCAACAGTTTCCCTTCGTTAGCGACAAACAACGGATCGAGCCCGAGAATTGCACAGGCGCCAGCCACCGCAGCATTCACCGGCAGGGACTCCTCGGCAAGACAGATATCCACCCCCGATTGGAGGGCGATCTCCTTGAGGGTGGTCGCCACCCCACCACGGGTCGGATCACGCAGCACGTGAATCGCCGCGCCATGTGCGGCCAGCAATTTAGCCACCATGGCATTCAGGGGGGCGCTGTCGGTCGCAATCTCGCTGTGCAGATCCAGACCCTCGCGGCTGGCCAAGACCGCCATGCCATGCTCACCGATACTGCCGTTGATCAACACCTTATCGCCCGGCCTGGCGGCACTCCCCGCTGGGCGCAGGTCATGATCGAAGAGACCGATCCCGGAGGTATTGATGAAGATCTTATCCCCCTTGCCACGCGGGACCACCTTGGTATCACCGGTGACAATCTTGACTCCGGCCTTATCGGCTGCTCTCTTCATCGACTCAAGAATCTCACGCAGTTCAGCCAGCTTAAGACCCTCCTCCAGAATCAGAGCAACGCTCAGCGCCAGCGGCCGGGCGCCACTCATCGCCAGATCGTTGACCGTGCCGTTGATCGCCAGATCACCAATATTTCCGCCAGGGAAAAAAATCGGATCGACCACGAAACTATCGGTGGTAAAGGCGATACGCTCGCCGGTTATCCCCTCAAGCACCGCCGCATCGTTCTGCTCGGACTGAGCGACCTGCGAGAGGATCGGGATAATCAGTTCGTCCAGCAGTTGATGACTCAGCTTACCGCCACTGCCATGGCCGAGCAGGATGATATCGTCTTTCATAAGAAACTCTCCATCAAATATTTCGATGCACTTAGATGCAAGGCCTAATGCTTGGTATTTCAACGTCGAACATGGAACGCCGCACGGCTTTAACAGTCCCCGTATTTGTACTCCGCCGCGCAGCTTCCTTCGCTGCTCACCATACAGGCACCGATTGGATGCTCCGGGGTGCAACTCTTGCGAAAGAGGGGACAATCCTTGGCGCCGAGCTTCCCCTTGAGAATTTCACCACAGCAACAGCCCTTGTGCTCGCGCGGCTCTTCGACTTCGACCGGCAGGGCAGTCAATGCGTCAAACTTGCGATAGGCCTCGCGCAGCTGCAGGCCGCTATTCGGGATAGGGCCGATGCCGCGCCAGTCGGCATCGCAGGGTTCAAAAACCTTGAACAAAATCGCCTGGGCCGTGCGGTTTCCTGCGGGCTTAACGATCCGACTGTACTCACATTCGACCCTGGCTGCGCCCGCTAGCACCTGGCGCACCAACAGCTGAATGCCACGCAACATATCGACCGGCTCAAAACCTGTCACCACGCAGGGCACCCCGAAACCCTCGGCGATGGGCCGGTAGGCATCCGAACCGATTACCGCACTGACATGGGCAGGACATATATAGCCATCGACCTTGAGTTCGGGGTCGCTGGCCAGAGCGATCATCGGGGTCGGCATGGTCTTATGCGCACAGAGCACAAAAAAATTCTTCAGCCCACGCTTTTCGGCCTCGAGCAGACTGCCACCGATGGTCGGGGCAGTCGTCTCAAATCCGACCCCGAGAAAGACTACGCTCTGGTCGGGATTCTTTTCGGCGATGGCGAGCGCATCGAGGGGCGAGTAGACAATCCGCACATCAGCGCCCTCGGCCTTCTCGCGCTGCAGGTTACTGCTTGAACCGGGCACGCGGACCATATCGCCGAAGGTGGCAACGATCGTCTGCTCTCGACGCGCATAGGCTACGGCCTGGTCGACGTAGCCGATCGGGGTAACGCAGACCGGGCAACCCGGGCCACTGATCAAACGGACCTGCGCCGGGAGCAAATTACGGATACCATGCTGGTAGATCGACATGGTGTGGGTGCCACAGACCTCCATCAGGGTTATCTGACCCGCATAGTCCGCAACATCTTTGGCTATCGCGGCGATCAGGCCCTTCGCCAGTTCCGGATCACGGTATTCCGTGCTGTACTTCATGCCTCGACTCCACCCCCCGCTTCGAGCACCTCCCGGAAAATCGCGAGAGTCTTCTCAGCCTCAAGCGGATCGAGCTTCTCGATGGCGAATCCGGCGTGGATCAGGACATAGTCACCGACCACCGCATCCTCAAGCATCATCAGACTCGCCTCACGGCGCACTCCGTCAACCTCACAGATCGCGGTACCCTCGGCAATTTCGGCTATCTTCATCGGCACGGCCAGACACATAATTTCAACTCCTTTAAGAGGGATAAAAGCGAGAGGTGTGAGGCGAGAGGTGTTCCTACCCCTTACTCCTCACCAGTCTGCCTTTGGCTACAACCTGTTCTTTCAACCAGGCATACCATTGATCGAGCCCCTCACCGCTGTAGCAGGAGACCTCGAAAATCTTGATCCCGGGATGCACCCGTTCGGCATATTCACGGCACTTGGCGACATCGAAGCGCAGATGCGGCAGCAGGTCGATCTTATTAATCAGCATAATCTCACTGGCCCGGAACATCTGTGGGTACTTGAGGGGCTTGTCTTCCCCCTCGGTGACCGACAGCAGCGAGACCTTGAAATCTTCACCCAGATCGAAAGACGCGGGGCAGACCAGGTTGCCGACATTTTCGATCATCAGCATCTCCAGCGCATCCAGAGCGAAATGCTCCAGGCCATGGCCAACCATATGCGCATCGAGATGGCAGCCTGCGCCGGTATTGATCTGGTAGGCCGGGGTGCCGGTCGCGGCAATCCGGTCAGCGTCATTAGTGGTCTGCTGATCCCCTTCGAGGACCGCAAAAGAGAGCTCATCCTTCAGATCGACCAGTGTCTTCTCGAGCAGGCTGGTCTTACCGCTGCCGGGCGAACTGACCAGATTGAGGGTAAAGATCCCCTTTTCGGCGAAGAGCGCACGGTTCCCCGCTGCCAGGCGATTATTCTTGGAGAGGATATCCTCCTCTACGCTGATCGTCTTGCGCGGAGCGCCGGTCTCGGGGTGGTGATGATGATCATCATGATGGTGGTGATGATGGTGGTGATCTGAGGGGCCACAGCCACAGTCGATACACATAGGTCAGTCGATCTCCATTTCTTTAATACGTAGCTCTTCACCGCAGATCAAATCCCCCGCAGCGCTGTTACAAGCCGGACAACAGGCCAGCAGATCGGTCAGCGGATACTCAAGCGCACAAGCGCGGCAACGCGCCTTAGCCTGAACCGGTTCGATAATCAGCCGACTCCCCTCAAGCAGAGTCTCCTTGCTGCAAGCCTCAAAACAAAATTCGAGGGCTTCGCCAACAACCCCGGCCAGAGAACCAATCTCCAAGGTGACAGAATGGATTTTTTGGGCCTGCTGCCCTGCGGCGGTGCGGAGCGCAATCTCGACAATACTCTGGGTGATTCCAAGTTCGTGCAAAACTTTTCCTTTACCCCAATGGGGAGCCTTCCGCTATAGTCTCGTAAATAGCTCAGTGTTCTGCTTTAACAGCACACCGGACGAGCAATCGTCACAGAAAAAGGGTCTCCCTAAAGGCGGCACCCTTCTTGTATATCCCAAGCCGGTGCCGGTTGCGACAGAGCGCTACTATAAATTCAACCCGGTAAAAAAATCAAGCGTCGGAATCCACATTCCGCCCTTAATTCACATATTTAGAGTATTTAACCGTATACGGTTTTTAGTGATCCATGGAGCTCCCTTGATGCAAACCGGCAAGATCTATATCTGCGATGACGACCAGGGCGTACAATGCCTGCTGGAGAAGATGCTGAATGCCCAGGGGCATAAGGTCAGCACGTTCGGACAGGGACAGCTGCTGCTCCAGACGCTAGCCGAACAGGAGGAGGACCTCCCCGACCTGATCCTGGTCGACATGCGCATGCCAGACCTCGATGGCCTCGATCTGCTCCGGCGGATCAAGGCCCAGCGCCCGGCCCAGAAAGTCGTGATGATGAGCGCCTTCGGTACGGTGCGCAGCGCGGTCGAAGCGATGAAGCAGGGCGCCCACGATTTTCTGCTCAAGCCGTTCACCTCGAGTGAACTCTACAATCTGGTCGACAAACTGATCGAACACAACCGCCTGCTGAGCGAAAACCGCTCCTTAAAGGCCGAAATACGCCGGCGTTTCGACCCGGAGCAGGTCATCTACCGCAGCCCGGCCTTCGGCAAGGTCTTCGAGATGGCGCAAAAGGTCGCACCCAGCGAAGCGAGCATCCTGATCACCGGCGAGAGTGGTGCGGGCAAAGAGGTGATCGCCTCAACCATCCACTACAGCAGCAACCGCCGCGACAGACGTTTCCTGACCATCAACTGCGCCGCCCTGACCGACACCCTGCTCGAAAGCCAGCTCTTCGGCCACATCAAAGGGGCCTTCACCGGCGCGGTCGCTACCCACCAGGGACTGATCGAGGAAGCGGAGCATGGCAGCCTGTTCCTGGATGAAATCGGCGACATCAGCCCGGCCCTGCAGGCCAAACTCCTGCGAGTATTGCAGGAACGGGAATACATCCCGGTCGGTTCGACCAAGGTGCGCCACGCCAACGTGCGCTTCATCGCCGCCACCAATAAGTGTCTCGAGGACGAGGTCAAGGCCGGCAACTTCCGCGAGGACCTCTTCTACCGCCTGAATGTCATCACCCTGTATGTCCCGCCCCTGCGCGAGCGCCCGGAAGATATCCCGCCGCTGGCCCACTTCTTCATCGAGCGTTTCGCCGGCCGTGACCAGCTGCGCATCGATCAGGCCGCGATGCAGATGCTGACCGAATACAGCTGGCCCGGCAATGTTCGTGAGCTGGAAAACATCATCGAAATGTCGGTTATCCTGGCCGAAAACGGGGAGATTTGCATGCAACACCTCCCGACCAAGATCGCCACCGAGAGTGTTACCCCCATGGCCGCTCCCAAGAAAGGGATGAGCCTCGAAGATGTCGAACGGCTCTATATCGAGCAGGTCTATCGCCAGACCCGCTTCCACAAGGTCCGTACTGCGCAAATCCTGCAGATTGCTCGCCGCACCCTCGATCGCAAGCTTTTGCAGTACAACATTCAGAAAGAAAACCTCCAGAACGAGACAGAATGACACATCCTGTTTACTTCTGTCTCACATCTGCGCCAAACCGAACCAGCTCCCCCCCTACACCACAGCTTTAAACCCCCGTTTTAATTAGGCTATCCCCTCCCCTGCCCTGATTCGGTATACAACTTGCCCCTTCCCGCTCCCTTGAATCACTGTTTTCTTCGCAAAATGTCTCTTTTAATGAGTGGCATAAGCAGGTTGTCAGTCACCCCCCGTGTATGCGGGGAGAATCCATATCAAGGGGTTCCCTCATGAACCCAAAGCAGGAGAGAGATTAATGGCAAAAATCGTAATCGATCCAATCTCCCGTATCGAAGGCCACATGAAGATCGAGGCCGTGGTCGAGAACGGGACCGTCAAGGAAGCCAAAAGCTCCGGCATGATGTATCGCGGACTGGAGAACATTCTCCAAGGCCGTGACCCGCGCGATGCCTCGCGCATCATGCAACGCATCTGCGGCGTCTGCCCGACCTCACACGGTCTGGCCGCGACCTATGCTCTGGATGAGGTCTACAACGTCAACGGCAGCATCACCGATAACGGTCGCATCATCCGTAATCTGGTTCAGGGTGCCAACTTCGTGCAATCGCACATCCTCCACTTCTATCATCTGGCCGCCCTCGACTTTGTCGATGTCACCGCCTGTGCCGACTACTCGGGCAGCGATCCAGCCATGAAGAAGGTCAAAGACTTCATCGCGCGGGGCCACCTGGGTCCCTTCCTGCCCCGCTACGAAGGCGACTATCGTCTGACTAAAGGCGAAAACCAGGCCGCGGTTGCTCACTATGTCGAAGCCCTCGACATGCGCCGTCTGGCCCATGAAGCGGTCGCTGTCTTTGGCGGCAAAATGCCGCACAACATGTCGATCGTCCCCGGGGGCGTCACTGTCGCCCCGACCATCGACAAGATCGCTTCCTTCCTGTGGAAGATCGAACGCCTGATCGACTTCATCGACAGCCGCTATCTGCCCGACGTGATGATGGTTGCCGGCCGCTATTCCGATTACTTCGGCATCGGTGCTGGCTGCAAGACCATGCTTAGCTTCGGTGGCTTCGATCTCGACAGCAACCCCGACCTGATCGCCCGCAAGCGCTACTTCCCCAACGGTATCGTCGGCGCCGACCTCAAACTGCGCGAGCTCGATCCAAGCAAGATCACCGAAGAGGTGGTCAGCAGTTGGTTCAAAGAGACCGGCCCGGTTCACCCCTACGACGGTTCGACCGTTGCCGAACGCGACAAGGCTGGCGCCTACAGCTGGATCAAATCGCCGCGTTACGCTGGCGAGGTCATGGAAGTTGGCCCACTGGCACGCATACTCGTCGCCTATGTGCGCGGCGACCAAGAGGTCCAGTCGATGGTCAACGGCGTCCTCGCCAAGTTCAACGCCGGGCCAGATGTCCTCTTCTCGACCCTCGGCCGCCACGCGGCGCGCGCCATCGAAACCAAGATCGTCGCCGAGCGTCTCAAGGACTGGGTCCTCCAGCTCAAGCCGGGCGAGCCGACCTTCACCGACTACCCGCTCAATGTCACCAACCGCGGCATGGGTCTGCACGAAGCTCCACGCGGTGCCCTGGGCCACTGGATCGACGTGGTCGACGGCAAGGTCAAGAACTATCAGGCCATCGTGCCGACCACCTGGAACGCCGGTCCGGTCGACGCCAAGGGGCAGCCGGGTCCCATCGAGCAGTCATTGATCGGCACCAAGGTCAAAGACGAGCGTAACCCCTTTGAACTGGTGCGGATTGTTCGTGCCTACGATCCATGCCTCTCCTGCGCCGTACACGTCGTCACCCCCAAGGGCGAGGATCTCGGGCGCTTCGTGGTAGGTGGCGAGTGATTGCGCAGCCTCTGACATCAGCCTATGCGCCGATCCTGGTCATGGCGGTCGGCAACATCCTCAAGCAGGATGACGGCTTCGGCGAGACGGTGCTGCGGCGCCTCGAAGAGCAGGATCTGCCCGCAGAGATCGAACTCTTCGACGCGGGCACCAGCGCCATCGATCTGATGGAGGTCTTCAACGGTCGCAAGAAACTGATCGTACTGGATGCCGTGCGTGGCGGTCAGCCGGCCGGGACTCTCTATCGCTTCTCCCCAGAAGATGTCGAGAATCAGGCGCTGCCGATGAACACCCTGCACCAGGTCGGCCTGCTCGAAACCCTGCGTCTGGGTGAACTGGTCGACTGCAAGCCGGATGAAACCGTGATTATCGGTTGCCAACCGCAGCAGACCGAGCTGGGGATCGGCCTCAGCGACGTGGTTGCCGCGCGCATCGAAAAGGCCGCAGAGCTGGTGCTCGAAGAGATCAATAGTTCGTTGAATTCAATATAAAAAGGAGACTCTAAATATGGCGATTTCACGTCGTAATTTTCTCAAGGTATCCGCAGGCAGCGCCGCCGCGATCGGCGTCAACCTGTTCGACAACCCGACCCTGCGCAGCGCCTTTGCCGATGCGATCAAGGAAACCCCGATCATCTGGCTGGCGGGCGGGGCCTGTTCCGGTTGCAGCGTTTCGCTGCTCAATACCCTTTCGCCACGCATCCAGGATGTGTTGCTCGATCAAGTGATCCCGGGCCATCACACCGAACTGGCCTGGCACCCGACCCTCATGGCCGCTTCAGGCGATCTGGCCATGGAGCATATGTACAAGGTTGAGGAAAAACCGTTCATCCTGGTCGTCGAAGGCTCGGTCGGTCGCGCCGCAGGCGGCACCTACATGGAGGTCGGTGAGAAGGACGGTCACGGCATCCCGGTCACCGAACATGTCGAGCGTCTCGGCAAAAAAGCGCTTGCAGTGCTGGCGGTCGGAAGCTGCGCCGCCTACGGCGGAGTCAACAAGGCCAACATGAATCCGAGTGATTCGGTCGGCGTGGCCGAATTCTTGAGAGATAAAAACGTCGCCACCCCGGTGATCAACCTGCCGGGCTGCGCCGTGCACCCCGACTGGTTCGTCAGCACCGTCGCCGCCATCCTGCTCGGTGGCCTCGATGCGGTCGAGCTCGACGACAAGGGCCGCCCGCTGATGCACTACAAGAAACTGATTCATGACAACTGTCCGTTACGCGGTCATTTCGACGCCGGTCGCTTCGCCGAGAAGTTCTCCGACGACTTCTGCCTCTACAAGCTCGGCTGCAAGGGTCCGGTCGTCCATGCCAACTGCCCCGAGAAGAAATTCAACTCCGGGACCAACTGGTGTATCGAAAACCGCCACCCCTGTATCGGCTGCTGTGAACCGGAGTTCCCCTACGAGGGCTCGATGCATAATCCGGTTCAATTGCAGCAGGTCACCCCGCCGGCCGCCTATCCGCCGATCACCACCGAGCGCAAGCAGGGGGTCGACTTCACCCCGACCTATGGTGCATTGGCCGGTTTAGCCGTGGGTGCCGCCGGGATGAACATCCTGAAAAAAGGTGACAACGGCGGCCAAGGTGATCTGGACGATCAAGACGAGAGGGAGTAAACAATGGCTATGGACCGAAGAAAATTCTTCAAGGTCGCAGCCGCCGGGTGCGGTACTGCCTGCGCCCTCGCCAGCCCGACCTTCGCTGCGGACAGTGCCAGGCGGATCGGCGCCGACGGCTACGGCATGCTGCAGGATTCGGTACGCTGCATCGGCTGCAAGGCCTGCCAGTCGGCCTGCAAACAGATCAACAAGCTGCCGCCCGACTCGAGCCTCGAGGGGGACTACTACGATTCCCCGCGTGACCTGTCGGACAGCACCTACACCCTGATCAAGATGCATCAGGGCGAAAGCGGCGAGGCGACCTTCGTCAAGAAACAGTGCATGCATTGCATCGATCCGGCCTGCCAGTCGGCCTGCCTGGTCGGCGCCTTGGTCAAGCAGGAGAATGGCGCGGTCGAATGGGACGGCAACAAGTGCATGGGCTGCCGCTACTGCATGGTGGCTTGCCCCTACAATGTGCCGCAGTTTCAATGGAAAGAGGCGATCCCCGCTATCAGCAAGTGCACCCTGTGCGCCGACACCCGCCTCAACAAGGAGTTGCCGACCGGCTGCACCACGTCCTGCCCGGCCGGGGCGATCAGCTTCGGCAAACGGGACGACCTGCTGAAAGTCGCCAGAGAGCGGATCGCGGCCAGCCCGGAGCTCTACCTAGATCATATCTATGGCGAGAAGGAGATCGGCGGCACCAACGTGATCTACCTGACCAAGAAGAAGGTCGCCTTCGCCACACTCGGCCTGCCCGATCTCGGCTTCAAGGCCCCGCCGCGCCTGACCGAAAGCATCCAGCACGGCGTTTTCAAGTATTTTATCCCGCCGGTCGCCATCTATGCAGCCCTGGGTGGCATCATGGCCTTCACCAACCGCAAGAACAAGGCAGAAGAGAAGGGAGGGCCCGATGAGTAAAGCGGCTCCACTGCATCAGAAATTCTGGACACCGAACGCCTGGCTTTTGGTCTTTTTCATGGCCTCAGCCGCCGTTTTCGCCTATTTCCGCTTCGTCTACGGCTTCGGTTCGGTGACCAACCTCAACCCTAGCTACCCGATGGGCATCTGGATCGCCTTCGACGTCGCCTGCGGCGTCGCCCTGGCCGCAGGCGGTTTCACCACCTGCCTGGTGGTCGAGATCTTCGGCCGCCACAAGTACCACTCGCTGCTGCGCCCGGCGCTGCTGACCGCCTTCATCGGCTACATGCTGGTGGCAATGGCGGTCATGTTCGACCTCGGCCGCTGGTACTACATCTGGCACACCCTGATCTACTGGAACGGCAACTCGGTGTTGTTCGAAGTTGCCTGGTGCGTCATGCTCTATCTCAACGTCCTGGCGATCGAAAACCTGCCGAATGTCATCGAGCAGTACAAAGGGAAGGTCAATCTGCCCGGCCCCCTGTCGGCTTTCAACAAAACGAGCGAGGGTTTTCTCAGCCGTTCCGAAAAGATCCTGCGCCGCGTCGGGGTCTTCTTCGTCATCGCCGGCGTGGTGCTCTCCTTCGGCCACCAGTCCTCACTCGGCACCATGATGCTGATCGCACCCAACAAGCTGCATGAACTCTGGATGACCGCCTGGTCACCACTGCTCTTCCTACTCTCAGCCATGAGTGTCGGTCTGCCGATGGTTATCTTCGAAGGGACCCTGGCGAGCTACTTCTTCGGGCGCAAATCGGAACTGCCGCTGCTGGCCGATCTGGCGCGGATTATTCCGCTCTTCCTCGGCACCTTTCTGCTGCTGCGCTTCGCCGATCTGATCTACCGCGGCGCCCTCACAGAGGCTCTTGCCGGCGGCCGTCAGGGCAATGCCTTTCTGGTCGAGATGGCGCTTTTCGTCGTCCCCTTTGTGCTGCTCTTCGTACGCAAGGTCCGTGAAAATGGCACAGGCCTCTTTCTATGCGCCCTGTCGATCATCGGCGGCGTCGTCGCCTACCGTTTCAATGTCTTCTTGATCGGCATGGATATGGGCGGCGGCTGGAATTATTTCCCATCGGTCGGCGAGTTTGCAATCACCTTCGGCTTCTTGGCCTTCGGGGTCTTCCTCTATAAACTCGCAGTCAACTACCTGCCGATCCTCGAAGATCACTGATCTTAGGGATCCAGGATAATTCCAACCAAAGAAGGCCACTCCATTTAGGGGCGGCCTTCTTTGGTTGGACCGATGTCAATATAGTTTCGCTTCAGAAAATTATCGGAAAGCGTGGCGTGAACATATTACGGGTCATCTCAGCCGCCCGAATCAATGACAGATCGATATTCAGGTATTCAAAGGTGTTAACATCGAGACAGAAGAGCAGCCGCCTTAAACCCTTCTGATTACTGGCGTAAGGCTCAACCTCAAATGCCTCAACCTGGCCCCTGCGAGTCTCAACCCTAAGCTGCACCGTATAGTTACGGCGCCCGGCAGTCGAGATAATTCCTTCTACATCCATAATCCCTCCCTAGATGTCCTTGTCGTCAAGCAGCGAGCCTGATTCAATTAATATCACCAGACATACACAATGCAACCCCCCAAAAATAAAGCTTTTCCAACCACCATGGCTCATTAAAGCCAGACAAAACACAGGGAAACATTGTTTGATTTTCTGAATAAATCGGCTATAGTTTAGCGTATACGGCATAGATGCATTTCGCCATTGGAGGCCAGGATGACCGCTCGTACCGGACAGACCCACCGCCTGCTGCGTCAGACCCCGGCAACGGCACTGCTTTTTCTGGTCTCGGCGACCCTGAGTCTGACCCTCTGCTTCCTCCCCAACGCCAATCAGCCCGACATCCTCAGCAGCTTCGGTTGGGGAGAGCAGAGCCTGCTCTGGCAAGGCGAACTCTGGCGGCTACTGATCAACAATATTCTGCATATCAATATTTTCCATTTCCTGTTCAACGCCTACTGGTTGCTCCATTTCGGTCCGGCAGTCGAGCGGATTCTGGGTCGGCGCTTTTATCTGGCCAGCCTGCTCTGCAGCGCCTGGCTGATTGGCACGGCCAGTCAACTCAGCTGGGAAGCAGGGGGGATCGGCCTGTCGGGTCTGATCTACTTCCTGTTTGCGGTCCTGTGGCGCCTGCGGAATAGCGAACCTCTGGCGAAAAAGATCTGCGATCCTGCCACCTGTAACCTGTTATGGATCTGGCTGATCCTGATCGGACCGGGCCTGACTCTCGCTGGACTGGTCAAGGTTGGCAATCTGGTTCATCTCAGCGGTGTCATCTGTGGTCTGTTGACCGCCGAAATCTACCGGCAGCGCGCAAGGTTCTCTCAACCCCTATGGGCCATGGGGCTGGCAGTTCCGACCCTGGCACTTATCCTAAGTTCTGCAATTTACCTTCAGCATCCATTCATGGACCCCGATTGGCACTACTGGACGGCCTACAACAGCAGCAGTCCCAACACCCAGATAGAGCACTACCGGACGGCTCTCGATATCGACCCCGAGAATCAACGCGTTCGCTACAACCTGGCCCTGAGCTATTATCAGCTGGGCGATATCAAACAGGCCGAGAAATTGTGGCTCGCCTGCCCACCCGACCATCGTGTCAGCCAGGCGCTCTTTGCGCTCTATGCTTCTCAGGGAGATACCGCCGGCATGACCCGCTGGGCGTCACGGCTGCAGCTCCAGGCACGTCTGAACTGAAACAACCATATCAGTCCTCCTACGTTGACCCCTTAAGCCCCGCCAGCGTATACTCATTTCCGAGTCCGGAGCTAGGTTAAGCCACCGGAGCGTATACGCTACTTTACTCTTTTTGGTTTTCAAAACGTGCCTGCACCCATATCCAGTACAACACATCAAAACACACCGGATGAGACCCTCTGGCTGGCAATGAGCCTGGCGGAGATTCTGCGTTTTGCACGGGCACTGATGCAGTCCTACGACCTTGTCGCCCCGCGCCGCAAAAAAGGCCGGATCACCCTCGGCACCTTAAGCGACGCCGCCGACCTCGAACTCGAATTTCCGCCGTCGGTCCACTCCCCCAAGAAGTTCCTCTTTCCCCACTGGGATGAACTTTTCCGCTTCAAACTCGAGGGGAATGTCCTGCTTGAGGCCGAGAGCGCCGCGCCGCCACGCGTCATCTTCGGCATGCACCCCTGCGACCTGCACGCGGTCAAAATTCTCGACGACTGTCTGTTTGAAGGGGAGACCGACAGCACCTACCGCGCCAAACGGGAGGCAACCCTGCTGATCGGGGTTGACTGTGTGCCCGACGAACACTGCTTCTGCACCAGTCTCGGCACCGATCGCATTGCCAGCGGTTTCGATCTGTTCTTCCATCGCCGCGATGATAAGTACCTGGTCCAAACCGGCAGTGAGCAGGGCCGTCAACTGCTGGCCGACCATGCCCCTGAAACCATGGCAAGGGAGCATGAGGCCCCGCTGGCGCTGCAGGTCAAACAGTGCAAAAGCCATCTGCAATTTCCGACCGAATCGTTGCCGCTGCTGATGAAAGATGCCTACGAGGATCCGATCTGGAAAAGGCTCGGAGATGACTGTCTCGGCTGCGGAGGCTGCACCCTGCTTTGCCCCAGTTGCTACTGCTTTAACGTACAGGACAAACTGGAGCTCGACCTCAAAGAGGGGCAACGAGTGCGCACCTGGGACAGCTGCCAGTTCGACCAGTTTGCCAAGGTCAGTGGCGGTGACAACTTCCGCGCGAGTCAGTCAGACCGGCAACGGCACCGTTTTTATCGTAAATACAAATACCTGTGGGACCAGCATCAGCGCACCGCCTGTGTCGGTTGTGGGCGTTGCAGCCGGGAATGTCTGGCCAAAATAAAACCGACCGAGGTCTTAAATGAGCTCTTCTGCCAGGCCCCGCCACAGCAGCAGCCTACCAACCCCGGCAGTGAATACCAACCGCAGATGGCCAAGGTCGAACGGATCGAAGTTATTTCAAGCGAGGACCGCCTGTTCCGTCTCAAAATCCCGGAGCAATTCACTTTTCTGCCTGGCAGTTTTCTGCAGGTCTCGGTCTTCGGTCTCGGCGAAGCCCCGTTCTCTATCGCCTCCGCCCCTGACGGGACAGAAGAAATCGAGCTGGTGGTGCGCCGCGCCGGAGCCCTGACCCAGGCGCTACACCGGGTCAGAAGTGGTGACAGTCTCGGTATCCGGGGACCCTTCGGCAACGGCTACCCGCTGGAGAAGATGCAGGGGCATGACCTGCTGCTGATCGCCGGTGGCCGCGGCCTGATCGCCCTGCGTTCATTGATGCTCGCGCTGTTGTCCCAGCGCGAAAATTACGGGCGGATCACGCTGTTATGTGGCGCGCGCTCGATCGAATCGCTCCTCTTTCAGGAAGATCTCCTCGATTGGCACCGTTCCGGGCTGGTCGACTGCCGCTTTTCGGTCAATGAACAGCATAACAGCTGGGGAATACCGGCGGTCGACGTCAGTTACCTGTTGCGGGATCTGGATATCGATGCCAGCCGGACCATTGCCGCGGTTTCCGGCCCGCCCGAGATGTATCGCCAGATCAATCCCCTCCTCTTCCGCCTCGGATTAGCGGATGAGGATATCTACCTCAACCTTGAGCGCCACATAAAATGCGGTCTGGGAAAGTGTGGCAAATGCCGGATCAACAATATCTGCGTCTGTGAATGTGGCCCGATCTTCCCCTACAGCAGCGTCAAGCACATGGCCGAGGCGATTGAACGATGAAAACCAGAATCGGCTTCTTCGACTTTACCGGCTGTGAAGGCTGCCAACTCACCGTCATGAATCTGGAGGATGACCTGCTGCAGGTGCTGCAACTGGTCGAGGTGGTTGAATTTCGGGAACTGATGTCAGAAGAGGTCAGCGCCCTCGATATCGCCTTTATTGAAGGGAGCATCACCCGGCGGCAAGATCGGGAACGCCTGCAGGCCATCCGCGCGCGCAGCAAAACTCTGGTCGCCCTCGGCGCCTGTGCCGACAATGGCGGGATCAATCTGCTGGCGAGTGATCAGGATGTCGCTGCACTCCGCCGGCAGGTCTACGCCAGTGATGCCAAGCACCTGCAAACCGAGACGCCCCTGCCGCTGCACAAGGTGGTCAAGGTCGATTACCGCATCCCCGGCTGTCCGATCGACGGGCGCGAGTTTCTCGCGGTGCTCCAGGCGCTGCTGCTGGAGCGCGAACCCGACCTGCCAAGCTTCGCGGTCTGTGTCGAATGCAAGCTGGCCGAATACCCCTGTAGCTTCGATTACGGTGAGATCTGCCTCGGCCCGGTGACCCGCGCCGGCTGCCGCGCGATCTGTATCGCGGGGGGAGATCGCTGCCGCGGTTGCCGAGGTCTGGTCGACAATCCACGCACCAGCCCCTACCATCGGGTGCTCGAAGAACAGGGTCTGAACCTGCAGGATATCCTTGAACAGTATCGTATCTTTAATATCGGTGAGGAATAATGAGCCGCAAGATCACACTCAACCATCTGACCCGGATCGAGGGTCATGCCCACCTGGTCATCGACAAAAAAGCCGGCAAGATTGAATCCTGCCGACTCGAGGTCATTGAATCGCCGCGCTTCTTCGAGGCGCTGCTCAAGGGGCGTCACTTCAGCGACATCGCACCGATTGTGGCGCGGGTCTGCGGGGTCTGCTCCATCTCGCACAGCATGGCTTCATTGATGGCGACCGAAAATGCCCTGGGGATAGAAGTAGATCCGCGCGCCCAAGTTCTGCGCCGCCTGCTCAGCCAGGGCGAGATTCTGCAGAGCCATCTGTTGCAGCTCTATTTCATGGCGGTCCCCGATTATCTCGGCATTCCAAGTATCTTCCAGCTTCTGAACCGCCGTGGAGACCTGTTCGGCCGCGCCTTGCGCCTGAAACGCACGGCCAACCGGATCTGTGAGCTGATTGGCGGTCGCGCGGTTCATCCGGTGACAACGACGATCGGCGGATTCTCCGCCTTGCCCGAAACGAGTGAGCTTAAACAGCTGCGTCAGGATCTGGTCGGTACCCTGCCCGATCTGGAGGCGACCGTCGAGCTCTTTGCCGGCTTCGATTTCCCCGAGTTTTCACGCCCGGCCGAGCAGGTCTGCCTCGATCATAGCGGCCAGTATCCACTGCATGCCAAACGCGTGATCAGCAGCTGCGGTATCGATCAAAGCGTTGCCCAGTTCAAGGCCTCTATTGACGAATATATTGTGCCCCATTCAACCGCCAAAATGGCCCGCACCGCACGCGGCCACTACTGTGTCGGCGCCCTGGCCCGGGTCAAGAACAGCCATCGCCGCCTCTCCCCAATGGCCCAAAAGGTCAGCAAAGCCCTGCAGATGGACCCGGCCACCGACAACCCATTTCACGGACTCAAGGCCCGCCTGATCGAAGTGGTGCATTATGTTGAAGAAGCGATCCATGCCATCGATGATCTGCTGCTGCACAGTTTTTCGCGGGCGCGCGCAACCGCCATGCCGAAGGGTGGCGGCCAGGGGGTCGCGGCAGTCGAGGCGCCGCGGGGTTTGCTGTTTCATGCCTATAGCTACGACCAGAACGGACTGCTGGAAACTGCCGATTGTATCATTCCTACGGCGCAGAATCTGGCAAGCATCGAAGCAGATATCGAAAGCCTGCTCCCCGATCTGCTCGATCTACCGGACGAACAACTCAAACAGAGGGTCGAAACCCTGATCCGAGCCTATGATCCCTGCCTCAGTTGTTCAACCCACCAGCTCCGGATCACCATTAAGTAAGTGCAACGAGCAACAAACAACTGCTCCTTAAAAAGAACAGACAAACCTTAATCAGCCAGCCCCAATTGCGCCAGCCCCTGCACGGCGATAGCCGCCATCTGCTCAGGAGTCAGCATACCGTTGTTCAGCACCAGATGATAAAGCAGCGGATCATCGAGCCTTCTCCCGGTCAGACGTGACTCAAAATTTTCACGTTGTTTCTGGTGCTGACTGACGAAATCGGTCGCCTGAAGCCGGTCCTGCGAATGAGTCTGCATGATCTTGCTGATCCGAAACTCGAGTGGCGCCACTAACCGCAGGTGGAACATATTCTTCATCCCTTGCGTCGTAAACACCCCCCCTCCACCAACAATAATACAGTTGCCAGCATCAGCAAATTTGCAGATCACCTGACGCAGATGGGTCGACAACTCTGTCTCTTCGGCACGACTGCTGTCAAGGAACATCGCAAAAATTGCCTTGAGCAGCGCCGGGGTGTCGCGGGTCTTCTCGATCTGTTCGACCGTGAAGCCGCTGATCCTGGCGACCTCCTCAAGCATCTCGCGATCGATCACCGACCAGGTGTCACCTAAGCAATTTGCCAATTCCCTGGCCAGCGGAAAGGCCTGGCAACCAAACTCACGCGAAATAGTGACACAGGGGCCCTCCCCCCGACCCTGATCTTTACGCGTCTGAGCCTGCCGATGCCAAGCCGCAAGGCGTGCTTCATCCCGAAAAGAAAAAATTGAATCTCTGGCCATACTGCCCCCTTTCAGATGTGTTTCAGTGGAGAAAACCTTGTCCCGGTGCGCAAGCCAGCAACCAGCTGACGGAAAGTAGAAGAATTATAACAGGTGATCCAGCAAAAAGGATTAGTCGGCGCCTATTATAAAAACTGCTCAATCAACGTGTCTTACCAGTTTTAAGCTTAGCCCTCGAAGAGGCAGGAGCCTGCCATGTTGGTCAAATAGCAACAAGGATATCGTTTCTCGTTTTTCATGAAATTATGCGGAGCTCTAACCAGCAAGCACATGCTTGGCCGCCTGCGATAGCCAACCCGGAGTCACAGTGATTGCAGCTTTGCTGCAGAAAGCACTGCAAAGGCCGCACTCCGTGCAGTTTGGGGGATGGGCCGTTGGTGGGTCGTCAGGGTTGCGCGCTGGCAACAAGGCCCCGGTTGGGCAGAGACCGACGCAACCGCTGCAACCCGAGCAACTGACGCTTGAGATTTCAATCTGGGGGAAAAGTCGGGCAACAAGTTCGGCGCGCTCAACCTCAGGTTTGCGTTTCAAAAGCTGCATGAGCAACAGGCGCTGCGGAGGAAGGGATTTCTCCCCGTAGGGACGCTCAGGCACCTCGTGGAGTTGATCCGCCAGCGAACAGACGGCAACCTCGGTCTGGCGACGCAGCAGGCTAAAAAACTCACGCCGACTCACGCCGCTCTCCCTGAAATCAAGATGCTGTTCAGCTTCGATCAGGCAGGCGTGAGCCAAAATCGCGCCGACTTCAGCTGCTGCGGCCCGTAAAGATGGCAGCATCCCCGCATTGGGGCAGGCGCTGCACTCAACCAGATTCAAACTATATGGCTTGCCGAGCGCCAGCGAGAAAATCAGCAACAATTCTGGGCTACTCAGCAGCCCCAG
>JAAXQE010000045.1 GCA_012974425.1 Geopsychrobacter sp. | reverse complement strand
GAAGCCTCCTCCACAATGAAAATCATCAGCACTGTATAGCGGCCAAGTCTTAAATTCATTCCGACGGCTCAACGCTTCCGCCAACCTGGTTTGGTCATTCGGGCAATGACGATTTATACACCCCCATATTTTCATATTTGACCGACACAGTTCCTCATGTTAATAGAGCATAGTCATTGGATAATGCACCGAGCCGATTTTTATGCGCAGGGATGGAATAATTCAGATGGATTCACTCACCAACCAGGAACCACAAATTCCAAAGCAATCGTATGAGCTGCGTATTCTCCAGTCCTTGCGCCGGATCATCCGCACGGTCGACATGCACTCCCACAAACTGGGGAGCCTGCACAAGATCACCGGGCCGCAACTCGGCTGCCTGCAGGCCGCCAAGGAGCACGGCCCGCTGACCAGTGCCAAACTGGCCAAAAAGGTCTATCTGAGTCCAAGCACGGTGGTCGGCATCATCGATCGGCTGGAGGAGAAGGGGCTGGTCAGTCGCCAACGGGACAGCAAGGATCGACGGCTGGTTTACATCTGCATCACTCAGAGCGGTGAGAAGATGGTGGCCGATACGCCATCGCTGTTGCAGGACACCCTCGCCAGTGCTCTGGTTGAGCTACCGGAACAGGAACAGGTCGCGATCACCATGTCACTGGAAAAGCTGGTTGACCTGATGGAAGCCCGCGATGTTGATGCCGCGCCAGTCCTTGAAACCGGTCCCCTCTCCGCCGAATAAGCCCCGTTCGCCCAGGCACTCCCCCTTCTGTTTCATCCCCGCATTTTCAGCCAATCTTGACAGGACCATCCATTTGTGTTCTTATCATTCGCCTACGAATTATATGTACATTAATCTTTCGTCCATTCACGTACTGCGTAAATCCTCGGCCACTCTACCAGCCTTAAACATCTTAATTTTCCACCCCGTTTTTATAGTACATCACCATAACCCTGTCATTTCAACCACCCGGAGACACCAGGCAAGCTGCTCAATCCTGAGGGGATGCACCCTCCGACTGAAAAGCCTTGTTGCGGTATCCAGAAAGTTGATCACCTGGCCCTATGAGTATTTATTGCAACGACCAACAGAGTCTCGCCGAAAAAATCAGTGATAAAGATGTTGCGGCCTCCAAATGGACCGACTGGCACTGGCAGCTCAGACACTCCATCACACGGCTCGAGACCTTCGAGCGCCTGCTCGGCATCGAACTCGACCCGAAGGAGAAGCGCCGGATCGACATGACCTTGAAAAAGTTCCCCATGTCGATAACCCCCTACTACCTGTCGCTGATCGATCGCGCCGATTATCGTAACGATCCGGTTTATCGTCAGGCATTCCCCGATCCGCAAGAGTTGGTCATCGACAGTTGTGACATGACCGATCCGCTGGCCGAGGATCGGGATAGCCCGGCACCGGGCATCACCCATCGCTACCCCGACCGGGTGCTGTTTCACGTCAGCAATGTTTGTTCGATGTATTGCCGCTTCTGCACCCGTAAACGCAAGGTGGGCGACGTCGACTCGATCCCCGACCGCAACCAGATTAGGGCTGGCATCGAATATATTCGCAATACCCCGGAAATCCGCGACGTGCTGCTCTCCGGCGGTGATCCGCTGATGCTGAGCGACGGTCTGCTCGACTGGATCCTGACCGAAATCGGGCAGATCGAACATGTTCAGGTGATCCGCATCGGCACCCGGATGCCGGTGGTGCTGCCGTATCGCATCACCGATGAACTGGTCGGGATGTTGAAAAAACACCATCCGCTCTGGATCAACACCCATTTCAATCATCCGCGCGAAATGACCAGCTCAGCAAAGGCCGCACTTAAAAAGCTGGCCGATGCCGGCATCCCGCTGGGGAATCAGTCGGTACTGCTCGCTGGGGTTAACGACTGCCAGCGGATCGTCAAATCGTTGGTGCACAAGCTGGTCGAGAACCGGGTACGTCCCTACTACCTCTATCAGTGCGACCTGTCCGAAGGGCTTTCGCATTTCCGCACCCCGGTCGGCAAGGGGATTGAAATCATGGAGAGTCTGATCGGCCACACCAGCGGCTTTTCGGTGCCGACCTATGTCATAGATGCCCCGGGCGGCGGCGGCAAGATCCCGATCAATCCGACCTATATGATCTCGCTCTCGACCAACAAGGTGGTGCTGCGCAACTACGAAGGGGTCATCACCACCTATCAGGAACCCGACAGCTACAACCGTAAATTCTGCGATCGCAACTGTGGTGCCTGCGATTTGCAATTGAAGCTGGAAGAAGGGCAAGAAACCGACGTGACCGGTATCGAGATGCTGCTGGCCGATTGTCATGAGGCGATCAGCCTGACCCCCGAGGAGAACCAACGGATGGAGCGCCGCGATGACAATTGATCAAGTCGAAGAGTTCGGCGGCTCGCTGATTCAGCATGGGCCAGCCAATGACCGGGCCTATCTGATGAAGCTGAATCGCCAGGATTTCCCGCAGATACTCAGCTACCTGAACGGCCTGGCCGTGGTGAACAAGTATTCCAAGATCTTCGCCAAGATCCCCGCCTATGCCCGCGACCAATTCGAACTGAACGGCTATCGGGTTGAGGCCGCGATCCCCCAGTTCTACGCCGGAAAGGAAGAGGGTCTCTTCATGGCGCGTTACTATAATGCCGAGCGGCAGATCGATCATGCGGCCGACAAGGTCCATGAAGTGCTTGAGGTCGCCCGCAACAAATCCGCGAGCATTGAATCCGCTCCGCCGCAGGACGATTATGAGTACCGTTTGGCCCAACCGGCGGATTGCGCACAGATGGCCCGGCTTTACCAGCGGGTCTTTGCCAGCTACCCCTTCCCGATTGACGATAAGGACTATCTGGCTGAAACCATGGCGAAGAATCTGCTTTATGCTGGAGTCTGGAAAAAAGGAGTGCTCCTGGCGCTGGCCTCGGCCGAGATCGATTATGCGGGGAGCAATGCAGAGCTGACCGATTTCGCCACCGATCCAGAGTGGCGAGGGCACGGGTTTGCCAGCCTGCTGCTGCAGCAACTCGAAACCGAGATGCGGATCAGCGGGATCAAGACCTGTTTCACCATTGCCCGCGCCACATCTTTTGGTATGAACGTCTGCTTTTCTAAAAACGGCTACCAGTTCAGCGGTACGCTGATGAAAAACACCCAGATCTCCGGTGCTCTGGAGAGTATGAACGTCTGGTACAAACATATATAAGCAAAAACCGGTGAACGGCGCAGCAGGATTTGCCGGTTTTTAGTCAGGAAAACGATGGCCGGAATGGGAAGCATGAACGCCATAAGTGAGATGAACCGCCGATGCGAAGAAATGATCATAAAGAATTGCTAGGGGTCTGCCGTTGGCTTTTAGTATAAGCCAACGGCAGACCCCTTTTTTTCTCTCTAGC
>JAAXQE010000246.1 GCA_012974425.1 Geopsychrobacter sp. | reverse complement strand
TCAGGCCTGACAAACGGAGATTCGCAATTTATCCGACATCTTCTCCACTTTCACACACAACAAACTATCCGTTCCTGCGCGCCGTTCAATCCGACGCGCGGCTTGGCTGAGCCCGGAAAGATCTCTCTTTAGAAATCTGGCCAGTTCGACCAAAGATAACGCCTCGGAATTTCTGACCAAGAGTGCAGCGACGGCCCTGGCCTCTGCGGCTGGCTGGGCCTTTCCTGCACCGCACAGTTCATCGGCATTTAGTTGATAGCTTGCGCAGACGCTTTCGATGACCTGACCCAGGTCGATGCGGGCAGTTCGCTGTTCTTCAGCTTTAAACAATGCCTGATCAATAAAGGTATCATCCCCAAGGGCGCGACCTTCGAACGATCCTCGGTGAAAATCCTTCCTGTGGCCTTCACCCAATCCTTCATCAACAAACGCCCCATATCGCTCGGCAGCCGTTTTAGCATCTTCTGCAAACTGAGCCAGCGCCCAATCCACGGTCAACCAGGGGGGCCGGGCAGAGGTTCCATAATAGCTGGCGTGGCTGGACAAGGGGTACTCCTGAGGTGATCGCACCATTTTGGCTCGGACCGGGTTAAGGTGAATGTAGCGGATCAGTTCCAGCAAATAGTTGTCGACATCGATCAGGAGCGCCTTGTACCTCCCCTGAAACAGGTGCCCGGTCCGCCTGTATTTGCGATTGATGAATTGGGTGTAGCGAAAGCCGACATTCTGCATGATCCGGGAAAGGGGAACATCCCCCACCTGAATGGCGAGATGTACGTGTGTCGTCATGAGACAAAAAGCATGGATGCGAAGCCTGAAGCGTTCGACGCTTTCCTGCATCAGCAGGAAAAACCTCGTGCGGTCACCCGCATCGAAGAAGACGTCCTGGCCGCTATTACCGCGAAGAATAACGTGGTAAACGGCGCCGGGATAATGAAGTCGTGGTTTACGTGGCATACGGGAAGAATAGGTAAGAATCTCCGTTTGTCAAGCTTGACCCCTCTGACCCCCCTGGATGCCGGATATGGACTGCATTTCATCGATGAAAGTCATTGAAAAATAATAACTATTCCGCCCTCTTGATCTTCCAAAATTCGTTGTTACAAATGTTTAAGTCAGCCATCTCGCAGAAGCAAAGTTAAAAATCGACTTTGCTTGGACGATGATCAGGAGGGGCGCGGGCCTGCACTCCGAAACTTATCCTTCGATGCTTGGGCTGGTCCTTCCTTCTGCTACTCCTCAATAGACAGCCTGTCAGTCCAACGACAGCATAAAAAAGGAGAAAATAAGATGAAATCACTATTGAGAGTAAAAGTCATCACGATCCTCTGCCTTATTGTTTTCCCGGTGTCAGCTGCTCTGGGGGCGATTCCTGCGGAACCGACCAACCTCACTGGAACAGTCACTGAATCAGTGGGTAGTCCGAGGCAGATAACACTGGATTGGGTGGATAACTCTCTTGATGAAACATCTTTTCGCATCGAGCAGTCCCTGGACGGTGTCACTTTTACTTTGTTGGGCACTGTTAGCCCCGATGTGACAAGTTACGTTGACACTACGGTCACAGGAGACATTCTTTACTACTACCAGGTGCTTGCCGAAAACGCGGACGGCACTTCGGGCCCTTCAAACCAGATATCAATGTACACCCAGGACACAGTAGCTCCTCCGGTTCCCGCCCTGACATGGCCCCCCAATGGTGACCGGTTGGACACAAATGGTGTGAGGTACGAGTGGGATACTGTTTCCGATATGAGTGGCGTCACCTACAGAATCATCGTCGATGATATGGATCATGGCATAACGCTCCACGATGTATCAGGCATCACTGGCAAAGATATCACTCTCCAGGTGTACGATGCCTATTACGAATGGTGGGTCATCGCCGAGGACGGCGCCGGCAACGTGAGTGCCGCTTCCGAGGTCTCCCGTTGCCAGGTATCCGATTCCGACAATCCGGCACCGGATACCACGGTAACCGCCCCCAACGGCGGGGAGGTCTTGGAGTCCGGCTCTTCCTTTGCCATCACCTGGTATGCTCTGGACCAGGATTTCACCTCCACACCCGATCTTAAAATTCAGATCCTCTTTTCCCCTAATAACGGCAACAGCTGGGAGCAGGTTACGTCGGCAGATGAAAATCTTGGCGCCTATGACTGGACTGTGCCAAACGTCTCCTGTGACGAAACCTGCCTGATCCGGGTGACGACCGAGAACATGGCTGGAATGCTAGGCTCCGACGATAGTGATTTTGCATTCAGTATTGTCTCTACATCTTCAAACAGCGACGGGTCCCCTGCGCCCGTAATCAACAACGCACCCTCTGCGCCCGTTTTGGTATTCCCTGCAAACGGCCAGACAGGCCTTAACACAGATATTGCCCCGTTGTGGAAGAAATCCCAAGATCCGGATGATGACGAAGTCACCTATAGTGTTTCTTACTGTACTGACCAGAATTTCATCAACTGTCCTCCCGTCACTGTCGCAAATGTCGGGCCCCCTAAGGCCTTTGATGGATACGCCGGTCTGCCACATGCCGGTCTACTAAACGCCGGTCTACCTGGCCTCCTGCTCCTGGGAACGATCTTCGCAGTCCCGCAATCAAGGAGAAAGAAATTCATGCTCCTGATGATCTCGTTGATTGTAATCGGCGGAGGTGTTGTCGGCTGCGGTGGAGATGGAGATGGGGGCCTGAACCTTGTCCCGCTAGTCCCCGATGAGTTGAGCCAGCAGATATCAGGGCTCGAAGCCGCCACTACCTATTATTGGAAAGTGGGTGCCGACGACGGCAAGGGAGGCACCTCGGAGAGCGCTGTATGGAGCTTTACTACACAATAGAGAGTGTAAGCTAAATAAGGCACTCAGGTACGAGCGAGCTGCCCAGCCCCAAGGTGCGGAGCGGCGACGATTGAACAAAACCATCTATAGTTTTTTTGATTTATAGCTAAATATTTAAGAGCCCCGTAAGTTGAAGGTTCGGGGCTCTTTTTTTATTGAGATTGCAGGGCAATGGGGTCATGCTTGCATAGCCTGCAACGCAAGAAAGGCCACCCCGTTTCTGAGGTGGCCTTTTTCATGATTTATCTATGCGGATCGCTAAGCCCGGTTGCCTGCCCAGGCGCGAGAAGTTTCAGTCCTGCTTACCCGCAACACCCCGAATTCGGACCGGGCCTTGCTTCTCCGGCCGCTTACCGATTTTATCGCGGTAATACTCCTGCAGAATCTTAAAATCGCTCTCGATATCGCCAGCAGGTTCAAACATCCGCTCGATACCGACCCGCTTGCGTGGATAGTCGATATAGCCCAGTGCAATCGGCACCCCGGCCGCCAGGGCAATATGATAAAAGCCGCCCTTCCAGTGCGTGGTCAGGCTGCGCGTCCCCTCGGGAGAGATCGCCAG
>JAAXQE010000167.1 GCA_012974425.1 Geopsychrobacter sp. | reverse complement strand
TGGTACCGAAGGCCGGAATCGAACCGGCACGGCCAGAAGCCATCGGTTTTTGAGACCGACGTGTCTACCAATTCCACCACTCCGGCATGCGGGTCGCATTATAGGCAGATGAACTCAGAAGTCAAGTCTCAGTTCGCTGTTTATACAATTGATGGATTTTTTTCCAGAGGCTGCCGCGTTTGGCCGCTTGACCATCGATGCGGGCAACGGGCAGAAGTTCGATCATGGCATTGCTCAGCCAGATCTCATCGGCATCCAGTAACCTGTCCAGGGGCAGGGCTTCTTCAGTAATCTGCAAGCCAAATTCGATGGCGGCTGAAATGATTTCGCGCCGCGTGACACCGGCCAGAACCAGCTTGCCGGCTGGTGGGCTGTAGAGCTGATCACCAAAGAGGGCGAAGATGTTGCTGCTGCTCCCCTCGATAATTAGACCCCGGTCGACAAAGAGCGCTTCGCGCGCGTTGTGTTTGTGGGCGAAGTCGGCGGCGTAGAGACAGTCGGCGTGGTTGCCGCGTTTCATCTGCGGCAGGTGATCGAGGGGATTGCTGCGGCTGTTGGGGGCGCTGACGCAGACTGCGCCGCTTTCGCGCTCTGCTGCATCGGGCGGTGTCGCGGCGACGGCGCTCAGGGCGAACCAGCTGTCTTGTCCGGTCGGCAGTTTGAACCCCTGGGCGGGGCCGCGGCCCAGGGTCAGGCGCAGGCGTGAGACATCGGCTTTAAGGGCTGCGGCCATCTGCGACAAGGCGGCTTCGAGCCGAGGGCGCTCACAGGGGAGTTCCAGCAGGTGGGCGGAGAGACAGAGGCGGTCGAGGTGTTCCTTCTGCAGCAGGACCCGGTTTTTTTCGGCGCGCATGGTCTCAAACAGGCTGTCCCCGTAGAGGAGCGCCGTATCGTTCAGCGGCAGGGATGCGGCTTCGTGGGGGATGAAGCGGCCATTGAAGTTAACCAGCATCGGCGATATCACTGAGGACCTTTCTGAGCGCTTCGCCCTTGGCCAGGCATTCGAGCCATTCACGTGCGGGGTCGGAATCGGCCACGATCCCGGCGCCGACCTGGTAGCTGAGGTGGTCGCCAACCCGCTGGAAGCTGCGGATCAGGATATTCAGATCCATCTCACCGCCGGCCGAAATATAGCCGGCGCTGCCGGTATAGCTGCCCCGGCCGACCGGTTCCAGTTCGTCGATTATTTCCATGCAGCGTTTTTTGGGGACGCCGGTGATCGTACCGCCGGGGAAGGTCGCCTCGAGCAGGTCGAAGGGGGATTGATCTGCCTTTAAGCGCCCGCAGACGTTGGAGACGATATGGGTGACATGGGAGTAGTGTTCGAGGGCCATTAATTCATCGACCCTGACGCTCCCTGCGCAACAGACTTTGCCGAGGTCGTTGCGTTCCAGATCGAGCAGCATGATATGTTCGGCGCGCTCCTTGGGGTGGGCCAGCAGTTCGGCAGAGAGTTGCCGGTCTTCGCTGGCATTGTTCCCGCGTGGTCTGGTGCCGGCAATCGGACGGGTTTCGGCCAGATCGCCGCGCAGTGAAACCAGGCGTTCGGGAGAGCTGGAGACGATGGCAAAATCGCCCCATTGCAGCAGGCAGGCAAAGGGGGCCGGATTGAGTTGGCGCAGGCGGCGATAGAGTTCTGCCGAGCTGCCCTGCAACTGGCCATCGAAACGACAACTGAGGTTGGCCTGGTAGATATCACCGGCGGCGATATACTCACGGGTCGTCGCGACCATCGCCATGAAGGTCTCTGGCGTAATCAGCGGCTGCAGGGGCTTGGCCAGGTGGAGTCGGCTGGTGGGCAGGGTCTCCTGCTGGCGGGCGACAATTTTTTCGGCCAGGGATTTGAGATCGATATCTTGGGCCAGGCTGGCCAGGGTCAAGCGGCGTTTTTGATGGTCGTAGACGGCGGAGAGGTCGACCCAGTCGAGTTGCAGTTGGGGGATCGGCAGATCACGCGTGGCCGACTGGGGCAGGTTTTCGATCTGCCCCGCGAAGTCATAGCCGAAGAAGCCGAAGAAGCCGCCCGGAAAAGGAGTCTCCGCGGGTTGTTCAATCGCGCGCTGTGCGAGGATCTCTCCCAACAGTTTCAGGGGCTCACCTGCGAGTTCACGAACCTGATCTCCCTGCTGATGCATGAGGCGTCCGTTGCTCAGGCACCAGGAATCGACGACGCGCAGGGGGACAACGCTGAAGTTGCCGGTCTTGGCGAGGGGATTGAGTGACTCAAGGAAGCCTGGTCCATCAGGGCAGAACTGCTGACGGCAGAGCAGGGGATCGAAGGAATCGAGCGGAATACTGAATGTCGTCGGGGCCATCGCTTACGGCCTTAATGCGAAAAAGGGGTTAACCATTTCTGGTCAACCCCTTGAAATCGTTTGGTGGAGCTACGCGGGATCGAACCGCGGACCTTTTGACTGCCAGTCAAACGCTCTCCCAACTGAGCTACAGCCCCAAACAAGTGGAGGGATTTATAGCAAAGGGCGCAGCGGCTGTCAACAGGAAATATCTGGTTGGAAAAAATGCGCATCGTTGGATAGTACGTTAAACTTATACGCGCGGTTGCCGACAAGAAACCTGTGGCAGGGGGGCACTTCATATGTATATCCATTATTCAACAAACCATACTCGTCAGCAGCGCCGTCAGCGCCCAATCTTGCGCCGCTTAGTCGCAGATGTCCTGCCGACGCTGCTGCTGCTGATTATCATGGCACTTGGAATGTCATTGGTGGCGCGCTACACGGAGTCCACCCATTTGAAATCTGCCGACAGCAGTAATCAGAGCCTCATGCAATTTTCAGATTAACGCTGTTCATTCCCGTTTTGCGGGCCCTCAGCAGCCAGATTAAGGCGTAGCCTGTTCTACTTAAGGCATGTTAGAATCCTTTTTTGAACTACACATCTTTGCTATTCAGGCTGTTTGTAACTAGATATGGGAATTATAGACGTGGGATCTGATATCCAGGATTTAATGCGGACTCTGCCCGGTGTTGACCGGGTTTTGCTTGCAGTGCAACGCCTCTCCTCAGACCATTGGCCGCTCGCGCTGGTGACGGACGAAATTCAGCAACAGATCAGTGCCTTGCGGGCTCGGCTCCTGAACAAAGAGCTAACGCGGGTCCCCGATCTCGATGCCCTCGCTCGGGCGGTTCTGATCCGCCTGGATCAGATTCAGTCTCCATCACTTAGACCCGTGATCAATGCCAGTGGCATTTTATTGCATACCAATCTGGGGCGCGCCCCCCTGGCCAAGGAGGCTATGCAGCAGATTCAGCAGGTTGCCGCCGGCTACAGCAATCTTGAGATCGACCTGACAACTGGTCGGCGCGGCTCGCGGCATAGCCATGTGGAGCGCTTACTCTGCCGCCTGAGCGGTGCCGAGGCGGCCATGGTGGTGAATAATAATGCGGGGGCGGTACTATTGGCGCTGACCGCACTTGCCAAGGGGCGCGAGGCGATCGTTTCGCGCGGGGAGCTGGTCGAGATCGGAGGTTCCTTCCGGATTCCCGAGGTGATGGAAGCGGGTGGGGTGCAACTGCGTGAAGTGGGGAGTTCCAACCGGACCCATCTTCAGGATTACCGGCAGGCGATCAATGCTGAGTCGGCGCTGCTGCTCAAGGTTCATACCAGTAATTATAAAATTATCGGCTTCACCAGCAGCGTCCCTGCTGCTGATCTGGTCCCGCTGGCCAGAGAGACTGGCATCCCCTTGCTTGAAGATCTTGGCAGCGGCCTGCTCAGACCCTTGCCGGGGTACGCTTTGCCGGAAGAACCGACGATTTCCGAGGCTGTCGCCAGCGGCGTTGACCTTTTGACCTGCAGTGGTGACAAGCTGCTGGGGGGACCGCAGGCGGGCCTGATTTTTGGTCGGCGGGAGCTGATCGAAAAGCTACGCAGCCATCCGCTGGCGCGCGCGCTGCGCATCGATAAGCTCTCGCTTGCGGCCCTGGAGGCGACCTTGCGTCTCTATCTGACCGGCCGGGAGAGTCAGATCCCGCTGCTGGCCTTTTTTGCGGCATCGTCCCAGGAACTGCTTGAGCGGACGCGTGAACTGCAGCGCCAGCTTGATCTGCCCGGACTTAAGCTTGAGATAGTAGATGCGGCGGCCATGGTCGGCGGCGGCGCGATGCCCGAAGCCGAACTGCCCGGACCGGCCCTGGCGATTCAGCCAGAGGCCCTCTCTCTCGATCAATTGGCCGCGGCCTTACGCGCCGCCGAGCCGGCCCTGGTCGCGCGTATTCATGATGAGCGACTGCTGCTCAACCTGCGTAGCGTCGATCCTACTGATGACCAGTTGATCGTCGCGATTTTCAAGTCCCTCTTCCGGCCCGATCCCGCAAGCGGCACCGGCGCATGAATAGCGCTAAGCTCAGACCGGTCATCATCGGGACCGCCGGCCATGTCGATCATGGCAAGACCTCCCTGATTCAGGCCCTGACCGGGGTCGATACCGATCGCCTCCAGCAGGAAAAGGAACGGGGTATTTCGATCGAGCTTGGTTTTGCTCCCCTGCAGCTGCCCGATGGCAGGTTGGCAGGCGTGGTCGATGTGCCGGGTCATGAGAAGTTTATCCCGCAGATGCTGGCTGGAGCAGCGAGTATCGATCTGGTTCTGCTGGTGATCGATGCCGCCGAAGGGGTGATGCCGCAGACCCGCGAACATCTGCAGATTCTGCAACTGCTCAATATCCAGCGCGGCATCCTGGTGCTGAACAAGATCGATCTGGTCGAGGAGGACTGGCTCGATATTGTCGAGGAGGAGGTGCGCGAACAGGTCGCCGGAACCTTTCTGGCTGCGGCACCCTGCTGCCGGGTCTCGGCGCGCGAGAAACTTGGCTTGACCGAGTTGCTCGATCTGCTCGCCGAATCGATCAAGGAGTTGCCAGCGCGCGATAGTGCCGGGCCGGTGCGCCTGCCGGTAGACCGCAGCTTCAGCATCAGCGGGTTCGGGACGGTGGTGACCGGCACCCTGGTGTCGGGAACGGTCAGGACCGGCGAGCAGCTCGAGATTCTGCCGCTCGGCAAACAGGCGCGGGTGCGTGAACTGCAGGTCCATGGCGAGAAGGTCGAGTCTGCCGAAGCGGGGCAACGCCTGGCAATCAACCTGTCCGGTGCCGAGCGTAGCTGGTTTTCCAGCGGTTCAGTGGTCGCCAGCCCGCATCGATTTGCCGCCACCGAGCGGATCGATGTTCGACTGGACCTTCTGCCCGAGGCGCCGCGCCCGCTTAAATTTCGTGACCCGGTCCATTTTCACCTGGGCACCGCCCGCGCGGTCGGACGGGTTGTGCTGCTTGAAGCGGATAGCCTTGATCCGGGCGGCAGTGCCCTGGCGCAGATTGTGCTGGATCGTCCTTTGGCCGCATGGCGTGGTGACCCTTTTGTTATCCGCAGCTATTCCCCGGTGACCAGTATCGGTGGCGGGAGGATTCTCGATGCCGCGCCGGCCAAGCATCGTCGCTTTCGTTCCGAGGTTCTCAAACGCCTGGAGCAACTCGAAAGCGGCAGCAGTGGATCGGTTCTGCATGCGGTAGAGCAGCTTCAGGCCGTGCGCCTGCGCGATCTGGAGAAGCTAACCGGCCTGTCACGCGAATTGCTGCAGCAGAATCTGCAGGAACTGACCGCGAGCGGTGAGCTCTGTCAACTCGGAGAGCAATGGGCGCTTTCAGGGGAGTATGCCGCCTGGCTCGATAAGCTGGTGGAACGCTCTAGCGAGCTGTTGGACCTGAACCCTCTGGCTCAGGGCATTGCCCGCGCCACCCTCAAGGTTGGCTTGCCAGCCGCCCTGGCACTCAAGAGTTTTGACCTGCTCCTCGAAGAGCTGGTGTCAGCCGGTCGTTTGCAGGTCGTAGCAGGGCTCTATTCGCCGCCCGGTTGGCAGCCTCGGGTCAGCGACAAGCAGGCGGAGCTTCTCCAGCATATTCTGCAGCGCTTCGAGCAGCAGGGTCTGCAGGTCGCAAATCTCAACCAGACCCTTGAGGATCTCGGAATTGACGCAGCTTCCGTTGAGGCATTGATCGCCTATCTGCTCGGGCAGGGTGAGCTGGTGCGTTTGAGCAGTGAAAGCCTGCTGGCCCGCCCGGCCTATGAGAGTGCATTGGAACGGCTTTGCCGTCATTTCGCCAGCGAGGAGACCCTCTCTCTGGCCCAGTATCGGGATCTGATCGGTGGTAGTCGCAAGCTGGCCCAGGCGCTGCTTGAGCAGTTCGATAGTTGTAAATACACCCGCCGTCAGGGGGATATCCGCCTGAGCTGGAATCTGCCAGGCTGAGGGAGCCTGCCAGTCCCGCTCAGTTTCCTCAGGGAACTAAGTAAATTCCCTTGGCAGGCGGTCCAGCTTGTGACAGCATACGGCCTGTTTATCGTACAATCATCGCAAGGAGAATCGATGGATACCAACAGGGTACGCCTGACCGGTCTTTCGCGCAGCTCGGGTTGAGCCGCCAAGATCGGCCCTGAGGCCCTGACCCAGGTGCTGGGTCAGATTCCAAAATTTAACGATCCCCGCCTGCTCTCGCAGGATATTCCCTTTGCCGATGCCGGTATCTTCCGCATCGACGAGAAGAGGGCATTGGTCCAGTCTCTCGACTTCTTTACCCCGGTGGTCGATGATCCCTTTGTTTTCGGGCAGATCGCCGCCGCCAATGCGCTCTCCGATCTTTACGCGGTGGGCGCTACGCCGTTAACCGCCCTGAGTATGGTCGCCTTCCCGCTGCGTCTCGGTGAAGATATCTTGGCCGAAGTCCTCAAGGGGGGCGCTGAACGGGTGGTCGCGGCCGGGGCGGTCATCGCCGGTGGACATTCGGTGGAAGATGAAGAACCGAAGTATGGTCTGGCGGTCACCGGGATTGTCGCTATCGATCAGATGATGACTGCGGTCAATTGCCGGCTCGGCGACCGGCTCATCCTGACCAAACCCCTCGGCTGCGGGATTCTGGCCACGGCCCTGAAGGGGGAGGTCGTAGATGAAGCTGCGATCGAAGTGGCGATTGCAGGGATGCGCAGCTTAAATGCCGCCGCTTCGGCCGCCTGTATGGAGCTTGGGGTGCGTGCGGCGACCGATATCACCGGATTCGGTCTGCTCGGGCACAGTTTGGAGATGGCCTCTGCCAGTCGGGTCCGCTTCGAAATTAACAGCGCGGCGCTACCGGTCTATCCCCTGGTTGCTGAGATGGCAGACCTTGGCCTGCTCTCGGCCGGGCTGCACCGCAATCGAAAATATTACCTGCCCAAGGCCGAGCAGGCAGGCGTGCTGGATGATTTTGCCCTTGATCTGCTCTGTGATCCCCAAACCTCAGGCGGCCTGTTGATTTCCGTCTCAGCGGAGCTCTGGCCCCACCTGCAACAGCGGCTTGTCGAACAGAATGTGCTCGCCTGCGACATCGGCCGGGTCATTGCGGGGGAGGCCGGGGTTGTTCTACGTTGAGGTCTATATGCTGAAAAGCTGGAGGCGCGCCTGATGTTCGGTTTCGGTAGCGGTGAATTACTGCTGGTCGGGGCGGTGGTGCTTATTGCGCTCTTCAGTGGGCGCAACATCGCAGCTATGGCCCGTCAGGCCGGACAGCTGGCCAGCCTCTGGCTCAAGATCAAACAGAAACTATCCATTTTCCGCTTCCTGAAGTAACGATTATAGGGTAGTTTTTTCCCGCCTCTCGCCTCACGCCTCTATTTCCATCAATAAGCTATCTTCGCAAACGCCGATTTCTCCGAGGCAAGCTGGGCATCTTCCAGGGTCACCACGCCTTGAGCCTCCAGCAGGGGAATCAACTTGTTCAGAATCTCTGCGGTAACAATCGAGTCACCCAGGGCGGTGTGCCGACCCACAATGTTAATGTTGAAGCGTTCGGCAATCCCTTCGAGGCCGTGCCCCTTGAGATTAGGGTGGATGATCGAGGAGAGGAGCAGGGTGTCGAGGACCGGGTTGTTGAATTGAATCCCGGTGTTCTCCTCTTGCAACTGTAGGAAGCGCATATCGAATGCAGCATTGTGGGCGACCAGCACGGCCCCTTCGGCAAAATTTGAAAAGTGGGGCAGCACTCTGTCGATGGTCGGTTGCCCGACCAGCAGCGCCGGGTCGATGCCGTGGATCGCGACCGAGGTGGCTGGCACGTGGCGCCTGGGATCGACCAGTTGGTCGATGGTCTCATGGTGCAGAATCTGGCCATTGACGATGCGGATGGCGCCCAGCTGGATGATCTCATCCCCCTGCGAAGGGTTCAGTCCGGTGGTTTCGGTGTCAAACACGACAAAGGTCAGTTTGCGCAGCGGAGTCTTGGCCATCTCGGCATCGCCGCGTTTCTCGAAGAGGTCGAATTCGTAGGATATCGGCCGGTGTTCGATTCCAGAGCTAAACTGCAGAGGCTGGGGCCCTTCCTGTTTCGCGTAATTGATCAACATCCCGCGATAGCCAGGTTCCCCCGCGACGGGTAGATATTCCATCTTGCCGGACATTTTCTGGAGTAGCTCGGCAAAGCTGAAGGTATCTCCGCGGCTGTTACTGATCAGCGGGGAATCCCGCCAACTGTCGAGCAGTTCAGTCTCCACCGCCTGTTGCCAGGCGATATCGAGGCAGATGTATTCCTGCTGTTCTGACAGGTTGAAACTGAAATTCTCGATGTTGTGGCGGATGTTGAGCAGACCTGCCAGATGTGAGAGGGTCTGAACGAAGGAGTAGCTATCCAGTTTCAGCCAGATGCCGGCTTCACTGTGAAAACTAACCTTGCATTGGAAGCGGTCGGTGATGTTTTTAGCCAGGACCTCCAGCACGCTCTCTCCCGGAATATCCTCGACCTTGCTCTGCTCGCGCAGGTGGCTGGCATAGTTCTCCCGTGCCATATTTAGCTTGTTGACCAACCCTTGAGAGGCTTTGTCGATGATCAGACGCTTCTCCTGCAGAGGCTCGCGTTTCATCTCGGGCGTGTTCAGAATTTCGGTAATCGAGTCGCGGATTTCGGCCAGTGCGCCCTGATGATCGTCGGTCAGGCTGCGGATCAGGGTGTCGCGCCGGGTGTCATCGGCAATCTGCTTGGTCATATCCTCAAGGGTCAGGACGAAACCGGTCAGCTTCTCGGTGCCATCCCGCTCGGCAAGGACCGGTGCCATGTTGACGCGGAGATAGGTTCCACCATGGTGTGACATCATGAAGTTGCTGATCGGCGCGGCTTGCCCGCGTGACAGCGACTGGTGCAGCAGTTCGAGGGCATGGACCAGCGGGTCACGATCGAGCAGGCCGAAGACCGAGCGCCCAAGCCCGATCAGCCCTTGGGGTTGTTGCCCGGCATAGTCACTGTTGGCTGGCGGGTCAAAGAGGGTTCTCGCCTTGGTGTTATAGAGCAGGATTTGGCCATCGCGGTTACACACCAGAACCGCATGCGGCATCTCGGACATCAGTGCCGCCAGCCGGTTTTTCTCTTCCTTGAGCTGGGCTTTGGAGTTGGCGATATGCAGGTTGATATCTTTTTGCAGGCGGCTGAAGGTGTCGGCAGATTCGTTGAAGACTTCGGCGAGGCTGACCAACTCCTTGGCGCCCTTCGGGACCACCCGGTAATCGGTATTGACCGTTGAAATCAGGCGGACCTCTTCCCCCATCTGCAGAATCGGGATGATGTAGTTGTGGAAAAGGAGGCTGACCAGGCCGCCGATAATCACACACAGAAAGGCCGCGCCGAGGATCGGAAAGGGGATGAGTTTGTCGCTCAGGTGCTCGACAAAGATCTTTTCATCGGCCGTTAAACTGTGCCAGGAACCGGCAAAGCTGGCAATGATGACGGTGAAGATGATCAGGACGATCGCAAACAGGAAGAACCAGTATTTAACCCTTGGGGACATGGGACCCTCAGCCGGTGAGCAAATTTTTAGCAGTTAGGTGGTAGTTTTCGTTGCTCAGTCTTCAGGGAAGGGGAAGTGTCGCCGCTCTTCCCAGTATTCGGTAATGCGTGAGACGAGGCTGTAGCCACGCGCGCTGTTGACCGCCTTGAAGAGTGAGCCGAAGGTGTCACGTTCGCTGCGCAGTTCATAGTAACTCTGAGCCATGTGGTAATAGGCCCAGCCCTGCTCCTCGCTGTTCTGTGCCCTTTGCAGTGCGCGCTGACTCTCTTTGAGGGCGCTTTTGTAATCCCCTTGCTTGAGCAGCAGGACCGCTTGCAGATCAAGGCGACGACTGTCAACCGGCGGCAGGGTCTCGATAAGTTGCCGGGCGGTCTTTACATTGTCGAAATCGCCTGCTTCAAGCAGGGCCAGGCGATAATTCAGGCTCAGCGTCTGAGCCGCATCAGCCTGATACTGAGCGGCTTTTTTGTAAACCTTGCGTGCGCGCTTATACTCTTTCTGCGATTCGAGCAGATCGGCATACAGCAGGGCATCTTCGATATTAGGATTTCCACTTAAAGCCTGCGCCATTTCATCAATCGCACCCTTGCGGTCATGGATCGTAAGCAGTTCCTGTGCCCGTTGCCGATGCTGGGCCGGAGTAACATCTTTGCGGACTGTCGATGGGGCACAGGCGGCTAGCAGCAGGGGCAGGACGAGGAGGCAGATCAGGCGCATATGTGTATCTCCGTGATTGATTACTTTCAGCAGGAGTATAACCGAAACGGCGGCCGCATCAGAAGA
>JAAXQE010000005.1 GCA_012974425.1 Geopsychrobacter sp. | reverse complement strand
GTTAGCGGCAATGCCATCCGCATCTGCTGATAAGGAGGGTTATGCACATACTAGTACTCTGTATTTCATAAAAGTTCGCAAGATTGCGCCGGGATTTGTCGTGTCAGCAAGGCGTGCTTCCTGCTGCATAGCCGTAGCTATACAGCAGGAGGTACAACGTAGCTGGCGCGGCAAATAACCAGCAAGATGCGGAGGGTTATAGGATACAGAGTACTAGTGATTGAAGATGATCCGCTCATCTGTATCTGCTGAAGGATTGTCTTACCCCCGAAGGGTTTCAGGTGGAGTTGGCTCACAGTGGTGCCGAGGGGCTTGAACGGAGCCTGTCGGCTGAGCATGCCTCTGCCATTCTGGATATAAGGCTGCCAGGCATAAATGGATTTGAGGTTCTCCGCCGGATTAGACACAAGTCGGATATCCCGGTCCTGATCTTGACCGCCTTTGCAGAGGATAGCTACCGGGTCAAAGGGCTGGAGATGGGAGCCGACGACTACCTGCACAAGCCGTTTATTCCCGAGGAACTCCTCGCCCGAATCCGGACAATTTTACGCCGTACCGGAACAGCGGCTGTGTCGCCACGCAGTGGATTTGTGGAAGTTGGTGATCTGCTGCTCGATATCGGGACACGCCGGGGATATCGCAGTGGAGAGGAGATATTTCTCACCAATTCCGAGTTTTCACTGCTGGAAGTCCTTCTGCTGGAAGCCGGGCAGGTGATCCCGCGCGCCGAAATTGTGCGGCGGGTTCAAGGGCGCCAGCATAATCCCTATGACCGCAGTATCGATGTCCATGTCAGCCATTTGCGTAAAAAGCTGGCCAGTCACAGCGATGGCTCTGAGCGGATCAAGGTGGTGCGTGGAGTCGGTCACTTCTATTCGCTGCCAGCCAATACACAGGTCCCCTAGGACTGAACCCAGGGTCATCCTGCTCGGCGCTTGTCCGTTCTCGTCAGAACCTCTGCTCCCCATTCCGCGTAACTCAAAACTATTCTAAACTCCCTCCCTCAGCTTGCGCTCCAAGCCGGAAGTCGCTAGGCTGTTTTTATATCCTGGACATCAGCGGCAGGAGGTTGAGATGAAGGTCAGTATCGAATATTGCGGACAGTGAAACTACCGTGAGCGCGCTGCCGGTCTGGCGGTGAAATTGACGGAGAGGTTTGCGGCAGAGGTAGAATTGATTGAATCTGGGGGTGGCGTCTACGAAGTTGTCGTCGACGGGCGCCTGGTCTATTCGAAGAAAGCATGCGGCGAGTTTCCCGATGAAGAGCTGTTGCTGGAAGGTTTGACCCAAAGCTAGTAGCGAGGCGGTAATCCGGGCTTTGTCCGCCTGACAAATTCTATCCAGCTGAACACTCAACCTCCCCCCCCCAGTTCTCTTGCTTCGGCCGCATGATGGTCATTGCATGGGCAGCATTGATACAGATACAGATATTCAAAAAGACCTGCTCAGGACTATTGGCAGCGCCGCATCAGGTGCCCTTTGCCAAATTATCTCGCTAAAACAGAGACTTCTTGCGGATAAAACACCTGGCTATTTTTTGAGATCTCAAAAAAAATAGAGAGTTTACGACCCGGCAGCGGAAATCTGATTGGCTGTGGAAAGATTTGGAATCACTAAGTAACCGACCGATAAGACCGCGCCTCAGCAGAAAGTAAAACCTCGTTTCCCAAATGCGGTTCTAAAAATACCTATTGAAATCGAACACTTGAAGGTGCAATAAACTAAACAACATTAGTCTGGGAAAATGCGCTATTCCACAAGAGGAGAAGAAGAAATGGTAGAGGTATTTATCGGTTCCCTAATTTTCTATGCTTCGATTATTGTTGTTGCGCAAGGTTTTGCGTTGGTTAAAAAAAACACCCCGCATCACTAGAGGACCACTGATTCTTCCATGCAACGAGACAAGCCGCCTGGTTAAGGGCGGCTTGTCTCGTTTAGTCTGAAAAACAGGGATAAGCGGTCGACTCGCTACTCTGCCGACGCTCCCGTGGAACTTGCGATCACACCCTTGAGCCAGGCGATCTCTTCCGGAGCGAATTGCTTGTCATGATCGGTGCCGACATTCATCGCCCAGTAAACGCCAGGTGAGGTGATCTGGGCGAGCGCAAAGCCCGGCATCTGAGCGCAGGGGGCGTGGGTCTTGGCCCAATCGTTGAGGCGCTTCTGATCGTCGAAAAAAACCAGAAAGTCGCTGCCGTCACTTTCGACGATCATCGGTAGTTCGACCTTCTTCTCCGCTTCTTCGTCGCTGACCTTCTTGATCGGGACGAAGAATACCGAATTGAGGAAGAGTCCGTAGAAGTTCATTTTGGCCGTCGGGTCCTCGGGGTTTGCCTTGAGGGCTTCGAGGGCTTTATCGAGTTCGGTCATGAGGAATCGCCTTTATTTGCAGGATTAAAGATGCTGAATCAGGGAGCGCAGTTTAACAGAGTTGCTGATGATTTGTCATGAGCGGTGAAGCCTGTCGGTGCGGATTTTCGATCTAGCCATCCGAATCCAAGCCGCGAAAACGGACAAAAGCCGAAAGCATGGTCGCCAGCGGGACAAATTCGGTCAGGGGCAACAGACAATAGATCCCGGAGAGCAGGGCCAGAAGTAAACGGGTCGAGGTCGTAATTTGATAGATCGAACAGATCCACCAGCCGATCAGACTACCGATGAAGAAACCCCCGACTCCAAAGGGACCAAAGGTCGACAGGTCGACCAGGTCGAGGATCATCCCGCCGACCAGCGGGCCGCAGGCGCGTTGCAGGCGTTCGATCAATGGAGAACGTTGCGGCTTTCCCATTCTGTTATCGTTTCGCGAAGACTCTTCCTGCCGGTCCATAGTCCCTCTGGTCACCTTGGTGAAGTTTGCATGAGTCGAAATGAGTATTTGAGGATTAAAAGCTCAACATGCTCAGACTTGGCCAGTTTGATCCCCCCTTAGTCGTCACCCATACCGCCAGGAAAATTCTACCAGATCAGGGGGCCGGTCCGCCACCTCTGAAATCTGCTGCCTCAGCATCCTAATTGCAATGGCGCCAGACTGGGATATGCTTAACCTCGCTCGCATTATCTGGATTAGCCGAACCAGTGGGCCAAGGATCTCGCTTGACAGCATTTTGCGGACAAATCTATAGTCTGTTTGATCTCGCCAAACCCTTGTTTGGTCCCGATTGAACGATGCGCTTATTTCCCTTTTCATGGAGGTACTAGAAATGCAGAACCTGTTCAAGTGTTTAATACTCACGGCTATGCTGGTTGCTCTGGCTGGGACAGCCATGGCAGCCAAGACCCTGGTCTATTGCTCAGAAGGGAGTCCCGAAGGTTTTAATCCGATTTTCTACACCTCAGGGACAACTTTCGATGCGACCGCCAAGAATGTCTTTGAAGGACTGACCCATTTTGTGCGTGGCACCACGACTATCGAGCCCGGCATGGCCGAAAGTTGGGAGGTTTCGCCCGATGGCAAGACCTACACCTTTAAGCTGCGCAAGGGGGTTAAGTTTCACTCGACCAAACATTTCACCCCGACCCGTGACATGAATGCCGACGATGTGATCTTCACCTTCGAGCGCCAGTGGAAGGCGGATCACCCCTTCCACAAGGTTTCGGGGGGCAGTTATGAATATTTCAACGGCATGTCGATGGCCGATCTGCTGGCGCGGATCGAGAAGGTCGACGACTATACGGTGAGATTCCACCTCAGCCGCCCGGAAGCGCCGATGCTTGCCAACCTGGCGATGGACTTTGCGGTTATCGCCTCGGCCGAGTATGCCGATGCGATGATGAAGGCCGGGACTCCGGAAAAGATCGACCAGTGGCCGATCGGCACCGGTCCTTTCGCCTTTCAGGGCTATAAGAAGGATGCCCTGATCCGCTACACCGCCTTCGCCAAATATTGGAAGGGCAAGGCGCCGCTCGACAAACTGGTCTTCGCCATCACCCCCGATGCCTCGGTGCGCTATGCCAAGCTCAAGGCTGGCGAATGTCATGTCATGCCCTATCCCAATCCGGCCGATCTCGCGGCAATGCAGGCAGATACGAACATCAACCTGATGCAGAAGGAAGGGCTTAACGTCGGCTATCTGGCCTACAACAATCTGGTCAAGCCCTTCGATAACCTCAAGGTACGTAAGGCACTCAACCACGCCATCAACAAGTCCGCGATTATCGATACGGTTTTCCAGGGCGCCGGCAAGCCGGCCAAGAATCCTATTCCGCCGACCATCTGGTCGTACAATCAGGCGACCGTCGATGATAATTTTGACCTGGTAAAGGCCAAAAAACTCCTCGCCGAAGCGGGCTATCCGGACGGCTTCGAAATGAAGCTTTGGGCGATGCCGGTGCAGCGCCCCTACAACCCCAACGCGCGGCGCATGGCCGAAGTGATGCAGGCCGATTGGGCGAAGATCGGGGTCAAGGTCGAGATCGTTTCCTACGAGTGGGGCGAGTACCTCAAGCGTTCCAAGGATAAGAATCGTGACGGTGCGGTGCTGCTCGGTTGGACCGGCGACAATGGTGACCCGGATAACTTTCTCGCCGTACTCCTCGGTTGCGATGGCGTCGGTGGCTCAAACCGTGCGCAGTGGTGTTACCAGCCGTTTGAGGACTTGATCCAAAATGCCAAGGTGGTTGCAGATCCCAAGGAGCGGACCAAGCTCTACGAGCAGGCGCAGATCGTCTTCAAGGAGCAGGCTCCCTGGGCAACCATTGCCCACTCGGTAGTCTTTGAGCCGCTCAGTAAAAAGGTGGTCAACTATAAGATCGATCCCCTCGGTGGACATATCTTCTACGGTGTCGATTTGAAATAAGCAGGATCGCTCCAGATCCTTGAGCCGGGAAAGGGCTTCCTTTCCCGGCTTTTCCATGACAGGTATTTATGTTCAGTTTTCTCTTAAAGCGGGTCAGTATCGTCATTCCGACCTTTCTCGGTGTGACCCTGCTGACCTTTGCCCTGATCCGACTGATCCCCGGTGATCCGGTCGAGTTGATGGCTGGCGAGCGCGGCATCGACCCGGTTCGCCATGCCAAGCTGTTGGCCGAGATGGGGCTGGATCAGCCGTTGCTGGTGCAGTACTGGAACTATCTGAGTGCAATTTTTCATGGTGACCTGGGAACCTCGCTGGTCACCCGCGAACCGGTGTTGCGCGAGTTTTTCACCCTCTTCCCGGCGACGCTGGAGTTGGGGACCTGTGCCATCATCATCGCCGTGCTGATCGGGCTTCCGGCTGGCATCATCGCCGCCGTGCGGCGCGGCAAGGCGACCGACTACACGGTGATGGGGCTGTCACTGACCGGCTACTCGATGCCGATCTTCTGGTGGGGCCTGCTGCTGATCCTGTTGTTTTCGGTCAAGCTCGGCTGGACCCCGGTCTCCGGCCGCATCTCGGCGCTCTTCTGGGTCGATGAGGTCAGCGGCTTCATGCTCATCGATGCCTTGCTCTCCGACGAAGAGGGGGCTTTCATTTCTGCCCTGAGGCACCTGATCCTGCCCTCCATCGTGCTGGCAACCATCCCGCTGGCGGTGATCGCGCGCATGACCCGTTCGGCGATGCTCGAAGTGCTGCGCGAAGATTACGTGCAGGTGGCGCGCGCCAAGGGGCTGGCCATGCCGCTGGTGATCTGCGTACATGCCCTGCGCAACGCGCTGATCCCGGTGATTACCGTGATTGGTCTGCAAGTCGGGGTGCTGATGGCTGGCGCGATCCTGACCGAGACCATCTTCTCCTGGCCGGGGATCGGCAAATGGCTGCTCGACTCGATCCAGCGCCGCGACTACCCCTCGGTTCAGGGCGGCATTCTGCTGGTTGCCTGTCTGGTGATCTTCGTCAACCTGACGGTTGATATCCTCTACGGTGTGGTTAATCCCCGCATCCGTCATAACCGCTGACGAGGTTTGAGCGATGAGTGAACAGGTTCAAACCGCGGTTATCGACTTGGCTCCAGCGGGCCCATTGCGTGAATTTTGGGACTATTTCAGCGAGAATCGTGGGGCTCTGATCGGGTTCTATTTTATTGTGGCGATGTTGCTCGCGGCCCTATTTGCCAACTTCCTGACCCCGCACAGCCCCTTCGAGCAGTACCGCGATCAGATTCTCACCCCACCGGCCTGGCAGGAAGGTGGGCTCTGGCTCTATCCGCTGGGGACCGATGAGGTCGGGCGCGATATCCTGACCCGCTTGCTGTACGGCGGGCGGATGTCACTCTTTATCGGCATGATGGTGGTCTCCTCCTCGCTGCTGATCGGCACCATGATCGGCCTGGTCGCCGGCTACGCCAAGGGGCTGACCGACACCCTGATCATGCGCGCCATGGATATCATCATGGCGTTGCCGAGCCTGTTGCTGGCGCTGGCCATTGTCACCATACTCGGGCCGGGGTTGATCAATGCGGCTATCGCCATCGCCATCACCTATCTGCCCCATTATGTGCGCATCACCCGCGCCTCGGTGATCGCCGAAAGCTCCAAGGATTACGTCACCGCCTCACGGATCTCCGGCGCCGGGGTCTGGCGGCTGATGTTCATCACTATTCTGCCCAATTGTATGGCCCCCTTGATCGTCCAGGCCTCGCTCGGCTTCTCCAACGCAATCCTCGATGCGGCAGCCCTCGGCTTTATCGGCCTGGGAGCCCAGCCGCCGAGTCCCGAGTGGGGTTCGATGCTTGCTGGCGCCCTCGAATTCATCCAACGCGCCTGGTGGGTGGTAACCTTCCCGGGTCTGATGATCCTGCTGACGGTGCTCGCGTTTAATCTGATGGGGGACGGCCTGCGCGATGCGCTCGATCCGAAGATGAAACAATGATGGCGTCGCAAAACCTTCCGCCCTACGGCGTTACGGCGGCGTTTCAGGACCTCGACATACTTGGGTATGTCTTCGACCCTGAACAGCCACCGTGCCTTGTTGGACGAAATTTTTGCTTAGCCATGTCTTTTACGAGAAATATATTCTGATGGCATTACTCGAAATTAAAAATCTGACTGTCGAGTTCGGCAACGAGAAACGTCCCTTCCGCGCGGTTGACCAGGTTTGTCTGAGCGTTGAAAAAGGGGATGTGGTCGGGATTGTCGGCGAATCAGGCTCCGGCAAGTCGGTCACCGCCAAGGCGATCATGGGGCTGATCGACTGGCCCGGCCGGGTCAGCTCAGACCAGTTGGAGTTCAACGGTCAGGACCTGCTGGCGATGCCGGAGAAACAGAGGCGCAAGATTACCGGCTGCGATATCGCGATGATCTTTCAGGAACCGATGACCAGCCTCAACCCCTGCTTCACCGCGGGCTTCCAGATTATGGAAGCGCTGAAGATTCATGAAGGAGGAAATAAGGCAAAGCTCAGGGCGCGTGCGCTGGAGCTCCTCGAACTGGTCGGCATCCCCGACCCTGCGGCGCGGCTCAAGGCCTATCCGCATCAGCTCTCCGGTGGAATGAGTCAACGGATCATGATCGCCATGGCGATCGCCTGTAACCCGCGCCTGTTGATCGCCGATGAGCCGACCACCGCCCTCGACGTGACGATTCAGGCGCAGATTATCGACCTGCTCCTCAGCCTGCAACAGCAGGGGGAGATGGCGCTGATTCTCATCACTCACGATCTGGCCCTGGTCGCCGAAGCCGCGCAGCGGGTGGTGGTGATGTACGCCGGTCAGGTGGTCGAAACCGGCCCGGTGCCCGAGGTCTTCAACAGCCCGCTCCACCCCTATACCGCCGCGCTGCTCGAGGCCCTACCGGAGCGTTCGGTGGGCCACGCCCGCTTGCAGACAATCCCCGGCGTCGTACCGGGACAGTTCGACCGTCCCAGCGGTTGTCTGCTTAACCCGCGGTGTAAATTCACCACCGAGCGCTGTCGCAGCGAAGCACCGCGGCTGGAAACCATGCCGGATGGACGCCAGGTCCGTTGTCACACGCCATTAGATGATGAAGGAAGACCGCAGGATGAATGAGACCAAGCCACTCCTCGAAGCCCGTAATCTGACCCGTTACTACGAGGTTTCCCAGGGAATCTTCCAGCCGCCTGCGCAGCTCAAGGCCTTGGAAGGGGTCAGCTTTCGGGTCTCTGCCGGCAAGACCCTGGCGGTGGTCGGTGAATCGGGCTGTGGCAAATCGACCCTGGCGCGCCAAGTGACCATGATCGAACGGCCAACCAGCGGTGAGCTGCTGTTCGACGGTTTCGATCTGGTGAACCTCAGCTCCCAGCAGTTGAAAGAGGCCCGCCAGCGGGTGCAGATGATCTTTCAAAACCCCTTCGGCTCTCTTAATCCGCGCAAGAAAGTCGGTTCGATCATCGCTGAACCACTGGTGATCAATACCCAACTCTCTAAACCGGAACGGGAAGAACGGGTGCGCAGCATGATGGGCAAGGTCGGCCTGCGTCCCGAGCATTACGAGCGTTATCCGCACATGTTCTCCGGCGGCCAACGCCAGCGGATCGCCATCGCCCGGGCGCTGATGCTCGAACCCAAGCTGGTGGTGGCCGACGAGCCGGTCTCGGCTCTGGATGTTTCGGTGCAGGCCCAGGTGCTCAACCTGTTGATGGACCTCCAGCAGGACATGAATCTGGCGTTCCTGTTCATCTCCCACGACCTGTCGGTGGTGCGGCATATCGCCGACGAAGTCATGGTCATGTACCTGGGGCGGGTCGCCGAATATGGCGCGGTAGAACAGATCTTCCAGAATCCGCGCCACCCCTACACCCAGGCGCTGCTCGCCTCGACCCCGCACTTAAATGCGCAAAACCGCCAGCAGCGTATCGTGCTCTCCGGCGAACTCCCCTCACCATTGGCACCGCCATCGGGTTGTGTTTTCCATACCCGTTGTCCCTATGCCAACCCGCGTTGTTCCGCGGAGATCCCGGCCCTCTTGACCTTGGCCGATGGCCGGCAGACCGCCTGCCACGGTGTGGAAGAGGGACGCATCTAGGTCGATCGGTCCTGTCACCTCAGCTGGAACTATGTGCTGAGTTGACGCAGGAAATAATTAAGGATATGAATAGCTTCAATTGAATTTTCGCTGTGACTTTATCGGAGGGGGCCATGGATTTTTGTTTCAGACTGCTCGTCATCGCTTTACCCATTGCACTTCTGCCCGTCTCAATCTTACCCGCAGCACCGAATCAACAACCCTCCGCTATCTACAAGTGGATCGACAGCGATGGGCGTATCCACTTCTCTGATCGCGCCACCAACTCTGCAGCCGAAGAACATAGCCTCAAGCAGATCGACTATGTCGAGGTTTCCAGCGATATAAAGCGCAAGATCGCACAGGATAGGGCACAGCTGGAAAGGATGAATAAGGCGGCCGCCCGGACCCAAAGAATCTCACGGGCAACGCGCAATATAGAATTTGAAAACTATCAATTTTCCAATATGAGCGCCGGTCAGAAACATGGCTATATCACGCTCTCGGGCCGAATCTCGGGCGGGCAACGCTGCAAGCAGTTACGCATTCGGGCGCGCGCAAAAAGTGATGTTGGCAAGCAGGTTACGGGGTCGCAGGTTGTCGATTACGCCGGTTTCGGCTCATCGCTGTTTGAGATCAAGCAGAAATCAAACTGGCAGGGCGGGGGGCGGCGGCCACAATGGGAGATGGCGGATGTTACCGCGGTTTGCTTGAGGATGTGAAATAAGAGCCAGACCGAGCATCCCAAGCCCTCAACCGAACTTCTTTCAGGGCACATAGACATAAAACCACTTGGCATTGAGTAGTATCCGCCCAAAAGCTGCCGGATCAGACATGTCCATCAGTTGGATATAGGACTTCACCGCAAACTTCCCCGGTTCCATCGCCATGTAGATATCCCTGATCGTATCCCCCGAAGCCCACGGCTCTACATCCATCGCCTCGATGATTGCAACCCTGCGTGCTGTCGATAGTGCCGCCAGTTGGGTGGCATACGCCAGATATCCCTGGGGTCCGGGGCTGATCGATTTGAATGTCAGGTTGTGGTGTATCACCGCATGCGCCACCTCATGGGCCACCGCGCCGCTGTAATGAACCCGGTCGAAGGGCTCGCCATACATCATCGGCAGCGCTGCGCCCTTCAATATCACCTCATACGCCATCAGTTGAATGCGGTCGGTCTGACTGTCGTAACTGGCATAGGCCGTATAGCGAGGAGTCGTGATCTTTTGAGCTACAATCTCTAAATGGATTTCGCGCTTGAGGGGCAGATTATAACGGGAAAGAAAGACAATTGCCTTATCTGCAGCCAGGCAGATCATGACAATGTCCTCTTTATCACCTGAGTCAATGATGACTTCGGGCAGATTGGGACAACTCAGTTCCTGAGCGTAGCCGAGGGTTGCGAGAAGCAGGAACCACAGGATGAACAGAGGGACAAGCGCGTAACGCATGGCATCCTCCTACGTTTAGTTTCTACCTTCATAATATAGGGGTTGGTGGGGTGTTGGGAATAGGGGGATGCCTGCGATGGCTGGAACCATGAGATTCCTTTGCTCGACAACTTCCTGGAGTAAGGATACTAAAGTTCTTAGAGGGGTTGCTGTCTTTTGAATTAATGCAGTCGGCCTTTAATTATCCCAAGCACGATTTTCTCGATAGGGTTGAGATAGCGCATGCGAAACGGCACTCCTTTTGTGGCGGGCATATCTTCGGTTTTAGTTGTTGCGTTGCTCTTTATTGTCTTTGAGTATGTTGAAGGACAGAGGTATCGAGAGGCGCTGCACGCCCCTTCCATGAGCCAACTGAGTCAGGTTCGTGCAGAGCTTGAGGCTGGTATAAACGCCAACTTCTTTTTGACCCGTGGACTCATCGCCTATGTGTCGGCCTATTCCGACATAGGGCGGGAGACCTTTCACCGGATTGCCGATACGCTGCTGCGCACCCACAATTTTATCCGCAACATCGCACTGGCTCCGAATAACATCCTCTCTTTTGTTCATCCGCTTAAAGGCAATGAGAAGGCTCTCGGGCTGAACTATTAAAAAAATAAAAAGCAGTGGCCGGCGGTAAAAAAAGTGATCGATTCAGGAAAAACCGTTGTAGCCGGTCCTGTCGACCTCATTCAGGGCGGAGCTGGATACACCTATCTATATCGATTCCGATGATCCTGCGCGCCATAAGAGCTACTGGGGACTGGCCGGCATTGTCATCGATAAGGAGCTGTTACTCAGGTCTTCAGGATTCTTCAGCCCCGAGTTGGATATAAGAATTGCACTGAGAGGCGCCGATGGCCAGGGAGAGCGAGGTGCTTTCATCGCCGGAGATCCGACGGTTTTCAGTGAGGATCCGGCGGTTTTGGCGGTCCAGCCGCCCGAGGGGAGCTGGCAACTGGCGGCTGTCCCGCTGGCCCGCTGGCCGGTTGGGGGACGCCATCTCCTTTTGTGAAATGGATCCGCAGCGCAGGAGTTATCCTTGCGCTGCTCACCGGTTTTGGAGTGTTTGCCTGGCTGCGTAATCAGGTTCAAACCCGAAATAAAATCGAGGCTGCCCTCAAAAATGCCGAACAGGCAGAAGATAAACTTCTCTTTAGTAACACCATCCTGTCCTCCCAAATGGAAGCCATCTCTCGATGGCGTTCTGGTGGTGGATGATAAGGATGTGAGCCTTTCGTTCAATCAACTCTTTGTCGAAATATGGCAGCTGCCAGACGAAATTCTGCAGACAAAATCTGAAAAGGCGGCGATAGAGTTCATCCTCAGCCAGCTGGTAGATCCAGCGGACTTTTTGCAGAAACTGGAGTCTCTTTACTCCTCCCGCCAAGAGAAAAGCCGGGACAATATTCATCTGAAAGATGAGCGGCTGCTCGATCGTTACTCCACGCCCCTGATCGGTCCGGAAGGAACCTGTTTTGGTCGAATCTGGTATTTCCGCGACATTACCGAGCAGACCAGGATGGAGCTGGAGCTGTTCAAGGGGTTGACCCAGCAATTGTTTACTTTTTCCAAAGGGGGGGAACCGGTTAAGCAGGTGGTTTCGCTGGAAGAGGTGATCCGTGAATCGGCCGATCTTGTGCTGTCTGGGACCAATGTTCGCTGTGAGTGGGATTTTGCCAAAGATCTCAGACAGGCCGAGGTCGACACGGGGCAGATCGGGCAGGCAATCCAGAATATTGTTCTCAATGCCAGCCAGGCGATGCCCGAGGGGGGGATCGTTACAATCTCCTGCCGTAATATTCAGGCGGCTCAAGAACCTGAAGTACCACTCGCCTGCGGAGATTATCTCAAGCTTGAAATAGCCGACAGCGGCGACGGCATCCCCGCCGAGCCGAACGAAAAACTTTCGACCCCTATTACACGACAAAAGAGACCGGAAGTGGCTTGGGGCTCGCAATTACCCATTCCATTATCAGCATGCATAATGGCCATATCAGCGTTGCATCGACACCTGAAGAGGGCACGACCTTCAGCTCTATCTACCCGCCTTTGTCGGTATAAGGCCTAGCGGCCCCAGGGTCAGTTCGCAACCAGAACTAAAGAGCTCAGGCCTGATCCTGATTATGGATGATGATGAAATGCTCAGAAATATCCTGCAGGAAATGCTCGAGGACGGTGGTTACCAGGTTCTGCAGGCCGCAGACGGGAGTGAAGCGCTCGACCTCTATCAAAAATCTAGCGTCCCGATCACTGCAGTAATTATGGATTTAACGATTCGGGGCGGAATGGGCGGCAAGGTTAGCGTGAAGGCGCTGCTGGCGATTGATCCCGACGCTAAAGTGATCGTTTCCAGTGGTTATTCCCATGATCCGATTATGGCCAACTATCAGGATTATGGCTTTTGCGGGGCGCTCGAAAAGCCTTTCCTGTGGCAGGACCTTGAGGCCATACTGGGAGAGGTTTTGTAGATTACTCGATTCTTGAGCTCCCCTCCCCTTGGTAGCGTCGTTGATTCTGAGGCTGGCGATCAAATGCTTTGGCGCAGAGGATATTCGCTCACGCGCGCGTTGCACAAAAAGAGTTGACCCTGGTGCCGGACGAACGTAAAATATTAAATCTGATATATATTGATTAGGATAGGCCTATGGATCTCCCCTTTCTGGGTGACCGAAAACTCTTCGAACAACTTCCTCAAGCCGCTCTGCTGCTCGATTTGCAGGGGGAGGTGTTGGCGGCAAACCGCCAGGCCTGTCGTCTGTTGCAGACTGATGAGCAGGACTTGCTCGGTCGCCATGCCGACGAGGCGACGGGTTTTTCAGTGCTGGACGGGAGTTGCCCCCTTGAAGAGGTCCTTCAGCAGGGCAGGGAGGGGCAGCGTCTCGAAGTTGAAGGGCAGGGGGGCGCTCTGCCGCTGGTGGTTGAGTTGACGCCGCTCTTCGGCGATGACGGCCAATGTCTGGCGCTGCTCGAATCCTTTCGCGAGGCACCGGTGATTCAGGAAATGTCGTCCCGCCTGCAGCGCAAACAGGCGAGTCTGCAGGCGGAGATGGAGCGGTCACGGGCTCTGGTCAATTCGATCGCCGACGGGATCTATACAGTTGATACCTCGATGCGGATTACCGCTTTCTCGCGTAGCCTGGAGCGGATTACCGGTTACGCCGAAGAGGAAGTCCTGGGGGCCTGTTGCCGCGATGTCTTGCAGTCCAGTGCATGCGATACCGACTGCCCCTTGCGTTGGACTCTGGAAAACGAAAAGCCGATTCAGAACTGCCGTGTCACTATTGCTGGCCCTAATGGCGTGAGTGTTCCAGCTTTCATTTCATCGGATCTGTTGCGTGATCCTGATGGCCAAATTAGCGGTTGTATCGGGATCGTGCGTGACCGTTCCGAGGTCGAAAAGTTGAAGCAGCGTTTGGGAGACAGTCCCGCCTTCAGTGATTTTGTTGGCAAGAGCAAGGTGATGGTTGAGCGGTTTGAGTTAGCGTGCAACGTCGCCGCGACCGATTCCACGGTATTGATTCAGGGTGAGAGTGGTACCGGCAAAGAGATTATGGCGCGGACGATCCATTATCGTTCAGAGCGTCGCACGCAGCCCTTTATCAGGGTCAACTGTGCGGCGCTGACCGATAGCCTGCTTGAGAGTGAACTCTTCGGACATGATAAAGGGGCTTTTACCGGTGCGATAAGAGATAAGCCGGGGCGCTTTGAACTGGCTGAGGGCGGCACGCTTTTTCTGGATGAGATCGGTGATACCTCGATTGCCCTGCAGGCTAAGTTGCTGCGTGCCCTGCAGGAACGCGAGTTCGAACGGGTCGGCGGGGTCAAGACGATCAAGGCGGATGTGCGGGTGATTGCTGCGACCAACAAGGCTCTGCTTAAGGAGGTGGCGGCGGGGAATTTCCGTGAGGATCTCTATTATCGCCTCTGTGTGGTGCCCTTGCATCTGCCCCCCTTGCGCGAACGTAAGGAGGATATCCCGCTGTTGATCGAAGCCTTCATCCAAAAATTCAATGCGCGCGGAGAGAGAATCGCTGAGGTATCAACGCGTGCCATGGCATTGCTGATGGCATACGATTGGCCAGGGAATGTTCGTGAACTCGAAAATGCGATTGAGCACGCCTATGTCACCAGCACGACCGGCCGGGTCGAGAGATGTTTTCTGCCGACAGCGCTGCAGGGCAGAGTCTCAACTTTCGATGGCCAGGATGGAGGTGATTTAGGTGAAGAGGCTGAGGGGTTGCGCCAGGTGCTGGAACGTTGTCGCTGGCAGAAAAATACTGCTGCGCAGGAGTTGGGGATCAGCCGGACTACCCTGTGGCGGCGCATGAAGGATGCTGGCCTGGTCTGATTAAGGAAAGATCGGTTAATTATTTCAGCAGCATGCAGTTTTGTCGACATGAGGAAGAACGGTACGGAGTTAATTGACAGTTCAGCAGGGCAGGCAGGCATGAATTACCCGGCGTCAGGATTGTTCTCTGATGCCTTTTTTTTGTGAGAATTTTAGTGAAATTATCTTATCGCGCAGCCGGCGAGAAGGTATTTTGATTGCGGATTGAAACAATTCGTTGCACGGAACACAATGTTTCATTTGCCCATTCCTGCTGTCAAATGCCCGTGCGGCCCACTGGGCCACAAGACCTTGGGTGTAACATTAGAAACGCATTGTTTCACACTGTCGTAGGCGTTCTGGCGCAGAATCGGGCTTAGGTGCGCTGAACTCGCGGCGTGTGATTTGATATTCGGTTTGGCATATATCTTGATAGTGATATATTGAAAGATTTCGATATGGCGTAAGACATATTTATCATCTAGTCAGTCAATTAGCCATTCCCGCTAAGATCTATTGGATCTGTTGCATAAATAACAGGTCAATTGATATTAACGTCCGCGGATAGTGTTTCGCCCATTCGCGGCATACACACATATCTCTTAGGTATGAGAAGGAGCAGAAAATGAAATTGATGAAAGTTCTGATCGTGATGATGCTGGTTGTATTTGCTTCTACGGCGGTTCTGGCTGTCGAGGGCGGCAACGCGCGCAAGGGAAAATACCTCTTCAAAAAAAGCTGTAAGACATGTCATAGCGCTGGTGCCGAAGGCGGCGAGGTGACTCCGCTGGCGAAGACCATGGGCCAGTGGGACCGTTTCTTCAGCAAGGACAAGCACAAGAAGAACGCCGACGCCTGGAGCGAGATGTCCGAGAAGGACTTGATGGACATCAACCAGTTCCTGTTTGACCACGCCGTTGACTCTGATTCGCCCGAAACCTGCGGTTAATCGGAGATTTTTACTCTTTTTATTTGGAGGTATTAAAAGATGCAAAAGTTTTTGACCATGTTGATGGTTCTGCTGCTGCTGGCTCCTGCCACGGTCATGGCCGCGACTATCGATGATCTGCAAGAGCAGCTTGATGAGCTCACCGAAAGGCTGAACAAGGCCGAGCGTCATGTCGCCACTGACCGAATCAGCTTTTACGGCGATCTGCGCAGCAATGTCCACAGCCTGCACTACCAGGATGTCACCTTTAACCCGGGCGTGAAGGTTGATTTTAACGACTTTTTCACAGAAGTGGCAGAGGGAATGGGAATGATTCCCGGGGATGCAAGTTTAGGCACAATTAGCCCAACGTTTAATGGTGCGACTGACACGCCTACGACTCCTTTGGAGACAATGTTCTCTAATTTGGCCAAGAATGATCCAGTTGCCTTTGGTACGCTGATGGCTAATTTCGGCGGTTGGGCGGGTGCCGGTATGCCTGCCATTCAACCCGGTAACTTCCGCATGGCCACTGCGCCACGCACCTACGATATCAACAACGACATCCTCTACACCACCCGCATGCGTCTGGGGATGAAGGCCAAGGTTGCCAACAACATGACTTTTGCCGGTCGTCTGTCGATGTTCAAGAACTGGGGCGATTCCACCGGAACCAAGGTCTTTGATTCCTGGAATGCCTTCACCATGGACGGCACCAATGGTGGCAACACCACCGGCGATTTCCTGCGCGTAGAGCGGGCTTACTTTAACTGGAAGAATATCGCCGATACCAATTTTTACCTGTCGATCGGCCGCCGTCCTTCGACCTATGGCAATCCGAGCAATTATCGTGAAAACGAAAAGCGCGGCGGAACCCCGACCGGCCACATGGTGCACTTCAATTTCGACGGTGTGACCATCGGCTACAAGTTGGGTGAAGTCACCGGCGTTGAAGGCCAGCAGGTGCGTTTCTGCTACGGCCAGGGCTTTGAGTCCGAGTGGGGCAACGGCGAGATGTTCAAAAGCTCCGCCTCCGCCAACCTGGAAGACACCCATCTTGGTGGTTTCAACATCGATCTCTACGACGATGGCGATACTGTCGCTCAGATGACCCTGTTCCGCGCGCAGGATGTTGTTGACGGCTTCAAGGGCACCTTCGCCTTCCCGACCGAATACGCACAACTGTTCGCCCCGACCCTGTATGCTGACATGCAGAAATTCCCCACCTTTAACTTCAACACCCGTTACACCCCTGCTACTGTTATCGGTGATATCAACCTGTTGGGAGCCAATATCGGCCACACCACCATGGACGGCTACACCCTCTTCGGTGCGGTCGGCATGACTCAGTTGGTGCCGAATGGTAAGGCCGGGATGTTCGGTGGTCTGGGTACAGATGCGGTATTCGAAGCGGTTCTCAGCGCCGATGGCTCCGAGGTATTCATGGCGCCGGTTCGTGCTGAAAATGATGATACTCAAGAAGGCTACGGCGTCTACGTCGGTGTCCAGATCCCTGCCCCCATGGGTAAATTGGGTCTTGAGTACAACTACGGCTCCCAGTACTGGTCCCCCTTCTCCCAGTCACAGGATGATGCCCTCGGCAGCAAACTGGCCACCCGTGGTCACGTTGGCGAGGCTTACTATATCGTTGAGCTGAACAGGCGCGCCTTCATCAAATTTGCTGGCCTCTACTACGATTATGAGTATACCGGCAGCGGTTCACCGGTCGGCGAGCCGAAGAAGATCGAAGATGTCAGAAGCGGCGCGGAAAACTCGCTGATGCCGGTTGTTGACACTGCTTGGGATGCAAACATAAGCTTTACGGTTAAGTTCTAAGTAAGTACAACATTGGGAGGGAGGAGTTCGCTCCTCCTTTCTTTTTACTCTGTAATATCTAAATATCTAGATTATTTGGTTGAAGCGCGTTGCCGATCTGCTGGCTACTATCACCGGAAGAGTAGACTGCGCAGCGTTGAAACGATAATTCCATCATAAAATGGAGGCAACACATGCAACATCAAGGAAGGCTTCTCCTCTTTGTCCTGCTGGCCCTGGTCCTTGCGGCCACCCCAGTTCTGGCGGGGGTGAGCCATAAAGACTTTATCGAGGGTCCGATCAGCAGTGGTCCCGAGGCAACCCAAAAATGTCTGGAATGCCATGAGGACGTCGTTGTCAGTTTCATGAAGACCAGCCACTGGAACTGGTCGCTTGAGCAGGAGGTAAACGGTAAGGTTGTCAAGCGTGGCAAGCGCAACGCCCTCAACAATTACTGTACCTCGGTTGCCTCCAACGAGACATCATGTGCCCGTTGTCACGCTGGTTATGGCATGACCAACGCCGACACCTTCGATTACACTGACAAGACCAAGGTCGATTGCCTGGTTTGTCACGACAATACCGGCACCTATGCTAAGGCGACCAGCGGCGGTGGTATCCCGAAAGAGGATGTCAACCTGCTCTATGTCGCACAGAATGTCGGCAAGCCGATGCGCGAAAACTGTGGTTCATGCCACTTCTTCGGTGGGGGTGGCGATGCCGTCAAGCATGGTGATCTCGATTCATCCATGTTCTACCCCGAGAAGTCGGTCGATGTGCACATGGCTGCAGATAGCAACGATTTTACCTGTCAGACCTGCCACATCACTGAAGATCATCAGATCCCCGGCAACTCGATCGGGGTTTCCCCGGGTGGTATGACCGAGGTGAACTGTGCCGATTGTCATGATGCCGCTCCCCATCAGGAGACGCGCCTCAATGCCCATGCCGATGCAGTCTCATGTCAGACCTGTCACATCCCGTACTATTCCAAAGAGAAGCCGACCAAGGTCTGGTGGGACTGGTCGACCGCTGGCAATAAGGAACGTAAGGTGATCAAGGATCAGTTCGGTAAGGCTACCTATGTCGTCAAGAAGGGCGACATGAAGTACGCCAAGATGATCGTTCCAGAGTATGCCTGGTATGAAGATGGCAAAAACCTGGCCTATGTTCGTGGCGCTAAGTTCGACCCGAGCCAGGTTCTGATTATGGCCGGACCAACCGCGACCAAAGCCGACAAGCAAGCCAAGATCTCTCCATTTAAGGTCATGCGCGGCAAGCAGATCTACGATAAGAACAATAAAACCCTGATCGCCGCCCACCTGGTCGGTGATGACGGATACTGGAAGACCTTGGACTGGAATCAGGCTGCCACCATCGGCATGAAGGCTGCTGGCCTGCCGTATAGTGGCGAGTATGATTTTGTCGAAACCCAGATGCACTGGCGTCTGAATCACCAGATTTCACCCAAGAATGAGGCGCTCGGTTGTCTCGATTGCCACGGTGACAAGGGTCGTCTCGACTGGAAAGGTCTCGGCTATTCCGGCGATCCAATGCGCAACCCTGAGTGGTCGCGTAAATAGAAAAGTAAAACCAGGCAGGGTTGGACTCCCGCCTTTTGGGGAGCCTGATATTCGTCTTTGCGAACCTGTTTGTTTCTACCTCCTTGGCCGGCCTCCGGGCCGGTCCTTTTTTTCAGGCGCCTGATTTGTCGTCGTTACGATTGTCTGAATACTGTGGATGGTTTACGCTTTAAAGATAAGGAGATTGCCCTATGGACCTGCTCTGGTTTCTCGGTATTGTTGTAGGCTGGATTGTCTTGAATCGCTGGGTTTTGCCGCGCATGGGGATACAGACTTGAATGTCTGATGCCTGTGAGCTTCCCGTGCGGAAGCCTGAAAAAGACAAATCCGAAAAGGTAGAAGAATAGAAGTGTCGAACCTGTTTAATGAGAGATTGCGCGGGGTGTCTTCTTTTCAGGGGGGGTCAGTGGTTTCTCCATCGCTAACCACCGGCAGCCGAGCCGAACCGATAGTTTTTGAGCTCGATGCGGATTTTCATATCCGTGCCGTAAGACAAGTTGGAGAGGCCGCAGTCAACCTGCTCTCCGCGAATCTGAACAATTTCCCATTTATATCCCTGATCCCTGCCGAGGCACGCTGAGCTGCTGAGGATTTCTTTGCCCGCCTGCTTGGTGAAGAGGCTTGCAGGACGAACCAGCTTTTCCTGCAATATCCCGGACAGAAATTGGTCCAGATCGATCTTTTATGTAGAAAAATGCGCCATAAGGATCAGGGCTCCTGGGAGGTTGTGGTCTGGAACCGGGAACGCTTCAGCCGGACCGAGCGGGAGTTGATGCTCCTTTATGCGGTCAGTTCGAGAATCAATCCAGCCACCGATGAGTTTGCCTTTGCAGAGGAGGTTCTCTTCCAGATCCATAATATGATGGACGTTGCGGGAAGCGCACTGCTGTATTTGCAGCAAGGCCGACTGCAGGTGGCAGCCGCACGCGGGTTAAGCAGCGCGAGCGAGACGCTGCTGGGCAACCTGCCCGAATGGCAGGTCGATTTCAATCAGCCGCTCGACAGTGAAGAGCCCCTTGCTCTTATGCCGCAAGGGATCGCGCAACAGGCTGCCAGAATCTGCGCGGCGAGTGGCTTCAGGCACTGGTTGGCGGTGCCGATACGCACACCACTGAAACTTTATGGAATTCTGGGGGTGTCGCGCAAGTCAGATGAACCCTTTACTGAACGTGAGTGCTACCTCCTCATGTCGCTCGGGCGAAATCTGGCGAATGCCAGGGAGAAGGGGAGGTTGTTCAGGGGGATCACGGAGAGAAATCAGAAACTATCGAACTCGCGTCGCGAGCTAAGGACCAGTCTGGTGCAGCTGGAGAGGGCTCATCGTGAACTGCAGCATCTCGATGAAATGAAAAAAAGCTTTATTACCCTGGCAGCGCATGAACTGCAAACCCCTGACCTCTATCATCGGCAATGCCGAATTGATGAAAAAAGATTTTGCCGAGCTGCCAGAGCGCACCCGCCAGAGTTTGACCGAAATGCTGGGTGGTGTTGATGATCTGCGCGCACGTATTGAGGCGCTCCTTGCCGCAAACCGGGTTGGTAGTGGGCTCTTTGCGCCGCGCTTCAATCGTTGTAGGGTCCAGCAGATATTTAGCGATCTTGAACCTGAGATTTCTGAAATCGCAGTCGACAGAATTTTAAACCTGTGGAGATGCAAAGGGACGGATTCTGTCGACCTGTTGCTCGATATCGAACTGGTCAAGCAGGCCTTGAGGTTACAGCTCGATAATGCGATCAGGCATACTCAGGCTGGCGGGGAGATCAGCCTGCACTGCGTAGAAAAATCTGCCGGTCAGTTGCAAGAGCAGGCTGAACTGCTTTATCCCTTCTATCCAGCTATTGAGGAACGTCTTAGTTCTTATGCGGACTACCTGTTGATGACCGTAGAAGATAATGCTGAGGGGATTAAAGATAGCGAAAAAATGAAGATATTTACCCCCTTCTACGGCGGGAGTCTGGCCCGGCACCATTCTTCGCGCGGCTTCAATTATAGCGGTAAGGGGTTCGGACTCGGGCTGTCACTGTCCAAACGGATTATCGAAGCCCATAATGGCCTGCTCTGGGTTGAAGACCGTGTCGGTGGCGGCAGCCGTTTCTGCCGGTTATTACCGCAGATGGTTTAAGCCGGAAGGCTTGAACCGCTTATCAGCGATGTATCCGGTCAGCGCAAGCCGGTTCCACATCGTGGGCATGTCAGCAGGATATTGGCCGAAATCTTGTCGCCGCAGGTCGGGCAGTTGAACCAGTGTCTGCAGGCGCGGCACTGCTGTTCCGAGAGTCCCTGTTTTTTCTTACACTTGGGGCAACACCGGTACATCTTGCGGTGGCTTAGATAATCCTCGAAGAAGAGTCCGCAGCGTGGGCAGTCTTTAGCGTCAGGCTTGGTGATCTCCGTTTCACAGCCGGGGAGGGGGCATTTAAAGACCGTTTTACAATGTGAGCACCAGTATTTGCCTTTAAGCTCTTTTTTACAGCCTGGACATATCTTCCCCGCCATCATTCACTCCCCTTATGCCTTGCCACGATCCATCCATGTCATCTGAACTCTGCTCCTGCCCCACTAAGCATAGTCGACTCTCGCGTTATTTCAAAAGGATCCAGGCGAAAACAAAAAAAACCGACCAGAGTGGCCGGTTTTAAAGAGTTATATTTTATGAGTGATAAATCCTATTTCTGGATCTCTGGATCGAGGCTGGCGGTCATCTCTGGCTGGCTGCGCTTCATCACGAACATGTAGTTCTCTTTGAGCTTCTTGGTAAAGAGGGTGCCAATCCAGAGTGGGCTCCAGACAACACCGGCCTTAAGCCAGCGCTTGAAAGCGTGTGAGTCGGTCTTGTCGGCCTTGATTTTCATTGCGACCGATTCAAAACCACGGTATTTAAGCGAAATATCGTGCTGTTGACCGGAAGAGAGTTTGTGATTGTAGCTTACCGGAGTGATGCCGAGCTCCTTACCGTCGATGATAACCATGGCGCCAGGAGGCTCTGACCGAATCAGGGCACGACTTGGAGCACAGGCACTGGTAAAGGCGAGGAGTATAATCGTGCAGATCAATTTATTCGGCACTTGATGTCCTGTCCGCTTGAGGAATGGTCTCAACAGCAGCAGAATAGTGCAAGGCCCGTTCCGAGAAATACCCATTGCCGGGATGTCGTCCCCTTGCCCCATCTGATATCAGGTAAATTCAAACCTCTAGCTGACTCGCAAGGGCTAAATATTTATTTTATAACGGGAAAAAGGGTAACTCATTAGTGTTGGTTGGCGTCAATAAATGTCGTTTCGCGTCAATAAATGTCATTTCACATGACAAAAGCTGCACAGCACCAGATTTATGTCGCGAAAAACACCAGGTTGGCGAGCCTGTCTAGTCTGCAGTGAGATAGCCGGCCAGATAGTGGCCGGTGTGGGAGTTCGGGCAGCGGGCAATCTGTTCGGGAGTCCCCGCAGCGACAATCAAGCCCCCGCCATTGCCACCTTCCGGGCCGAGATCGATGACATGGTCGGCAGTCTTGATCACATCGAGGTTGTGCTCGATAACCACCACCGTATTTCCGCCCTCGACCAGGCGATTCAGCACTTCCAGCAGTTTGTGGATATCGGCAAAGTGCAGGCCTGTTGTGGGTTCATCGAGAATGTAAATCGTGCGGCCGGTCGCGCGCTTACCAAGCTCACGCGCCAGTTTAACCCGCTGCGCCTCTCCGCCGGAGAGGGTGGTTGCGCTTTGTCCAACCTTGATATAGCCGAGGCCGACATCACGCAGAGTTTCCAGTTTATTACTGATGCGGGGCAGATTCTCCATGAAGCGACTCGCCTGATTAACGGTCATATCGAGCAGGTCCGCGATGCTCTTGCCCTTATATTTTACCTCGAGGGTTTCGCGATTATAGCGGGCTCCCCGGCAGACTTCACACTCTACATAGACGTCAGGCAGGAAGTGCATCTCGATGCGGATGATGCCGTCGCCGCTGCAGGCTTCACAGCGCCCCCCCTTGACATTAAACGAGAAACGGCCCGGTTTGTAGCCGCGAATTTTTGCATCGGGGAGTTGGGCATAGAGATCGCGGATGTCGGTGAAGACACCGGTGTAAGTGGCCGGGTTCGAGCGCGGCGTGCGGCCAATCGGGGACTGATCGATATCGATCACCTTGTCGAGCTGTTCCAGCCCGAGGATCTCCCTGACTGGGCCTGCCTTCTCGCGATTGCGGTTCAGTTTCTGGGCGAGCGCCTTGTAGAGGGTTTCGATGATCAGGGATGATTTGCCCGAACCTGAAACCCCGGTGACGCAGGTCAGCACGCCGAGCGGGATATCGACGTCGACCCCTTGCAGGTTATTGGCGCTCGCCCCTTTCAGGGTGATTTTGCGTTTACTGACGCGTCTTTCCGGCGGGATTGCGATCTGCAGGGAGCCCGACAGGTATTGTCCTGTCAAAGATTCCTTGCAGTGGATCACTTCTTGTGGCGAGCCGCAGTAGACGACCTCACCGCCATGGACCCCGGCTGCCGGGCCCATGTCAATCAGGTAGTCCGCGGCCAGCATCGTCTCCTCATCGTGTTCTACAACCAGCACGGTATTGCCCAGGTCGCGCAGTTTTTTCAGGGTTTCGAGCAGGCGTTGATTGTCGCGCTGGTGGAGGCCGATGGACGGCTCATCCAGGATATAGAGAACTCCCATCAGGGAGGAACCGATCTGGGTTGCCAGGCGAATCCGCTGCCCCTCTCCGCCTGAAAGGGTACCCGAGGCACGGTCGAGAGAGAGATAATTGAGGCCGACATGGCTTAAGAAGCCGAGGCGGTCGCGAACCTCCTTGAGGATGCGCCGCGCAATTTCGGCTTGCTTGGGGGGAAGCTCCAGGTCCCGAAAGAAGCTGGTCGCCTCGGCAATCGACATGGCACAGACCTGCTGGATGTTTTTTTTATCCACCCGCACGTGCAGCGCTTCCGGGCGCAGACGCGCTCCGGCACAACTCGGGCAGGGGACGACGCTCATGTATTTTTCGAGATTTTCGCGCACCGCATCCGAATCGGTCTCGCGATAGCGGCGTTCGAGATTGGGCAGAACACCCTCAAAGGGTTTTTCGTAGTGGTGGCGGCTCTCGCCCTGATCGAAGAAGAAGCGGACCTTCTCGCGCCCGGAGCCGTTAAGCAGAACGGCGCGGACCTTTTCATCGAGCTGGGCAAACGGAGTCTGCATGTCGAATTTGAAGTGCTCGGCAAGCGCCTCGAACATAGCCTGATAGTAATAGCCGGTGCGACTATCCCAGGGGGTAATCGCGCCCTCACGTAAGGAGAGGTTGTTATCCGGGATGACCTGGTCTACGTCAAAATAGTTGCTTGTGCCCAGGCCGCTACAGTGCTGGCAGGCCCCATGGGGATTGTTGAAAGAGAACATGCGCGGCGATATCTCGGGGAAGGAGATCCCGCAGTCGATACAGGCATGTTTGGCCGAGTAGAGTTGGCTCGCGCCGCCCGGCTCTTCGATCCGCACCTGGCCATCGGCCAGTTTGAGCGCGGTTTCAATCGAATCGGCCAAGCGGCTTTCGATGCCGGGCTTAATCACCAGCCGATCGACGATGACTTCGATGCTGTGTTTACGTTTTTTATCGAGCTGAATCTCTTCGCCGAGCTCATGCATGGCTCCGTCAATCCGGACCCGCACAAAGCCATCGGCCTGGAGTTGGGCAAGCTCTTTGCGATATTCCCCTTTGCGCTCGCGCACCAGGGGCGCCATGACCATGATGCGGGTCTTCTTGGGGGTCAGCATAACCCGGTCGACCATCTGTTCTACGGTCTGGGAGCTGATCTCTTGATCACAGCGATGGCAATGAATCGTCCCGGCCCGCGCGAAGAGCAGACGCAGGTAGTCATAGATCTCTGTCACCGTGCCGACGGTTGAGCGTGGGTTGCGTGAAGTGGTCTTCTGTTCAATCGAAATCGCCGGCGAGAGGCCGTCGATCTGATCGACGTCGGGCTTCTCCATCTGCTCAAGAAACTGGCGCGCATAGGCAGAGAGACTTTCGACATAGCGCCTTTGTCCCTCGGCGTAGATGGTGTCGAAGGCGAGGGTACTCTTGCCTGACCCGGAGACACCGGTAATGATCACCAGCTTGTCGCGCGGGATGTCGATATCGATATTTTTCAGATTATGTTCGCGGGCACCACGGACGCGGATCTCTTCAATCATGAGTCATTTATCTTTCCGTTGGAACGGTTGTCAGCCATGCGATCGGCCATACTAATCGCGGCCTGTAGACTGGCGATGCTGGCCCGGCCGCTGCCGACCAGGTCGTAGGCGGTGCCGTGGTCGACACTGGTGCGAACGATTGGCAGTCCGAGTGTGACATTGACCGCATCATCGAAATGCAGCAATTTCAACGGAATAAGCCCCTGGTCATGATACATGCAGACCACGGCATCGTAATCGCCGCGCGCTGCGAAATAGAAGAGGGTGTCGGCGCTGTGCGGGCCGCTGGCCGCTATCCCTGAGCGTTGTGCCTGATCTACTGCCGGCCGGATAAGCCGCTCTTCTTCGTCGCCGAAGAGCCCTTCTTCACCGGCGTGCGGATTGAGCGACAGCACTGCGATGCGTGGATTTGACAGCCCGAATTCCTGACGCATGCTTGCGGCGGTGATCTGGATGGTTTCGAGGATTTTAGCGGTTGTTAGCTGGTGCGGAACATTGGCGAGGGCGGTGTGGATGGTCACCAGGGTAACGCGCAGGCGACTGCCTGCCAGCATCATCACAACCCGCTTGGCAGCGCAGCGTTCACCGAGCAGTTCAGTGTGGCCGGGGAAATTACAGCCGGCGGCATTGATCGCCGCCTTGTTGATCGGGCAGGTTATCAGCGCTGCGGCGCGACCGGCCAGGCACTCGGCAATGGCCCACTCGACATAATCGACCATGGCCTGCCCGCAGGCCGTATCCGGCGCGCCAGTCACGAGCTTCTGCGGCTCAAACTGCGAAAGTGGTTGGAGCAGCAGGGAGTTGTCAGCGAGACGCATGACATAGCGACCATCAGCGCTGGCGGTAACCTGAGGCTCAAGGCGGAGCTGGGTAGCAGTATTAAGCAGAACCTGAAGGTCACCTGCGACAACCAGTGGCTTTTGCGGCAAGCGGCCTGCCGCCAGCGTGCGCAGGATCAGTTCCGGGCCGATCCCGGTTGGGTCGCCCATGGTGACAACAAGTGGCAGCATTTGGTTTTGTCTCCCTGTTTCGCGCAAGTCGTCAGTATATCCGATCTGTAGGGCGGGTGACAATCTGGGGGTCTGCTAATAGAAACGGCCGGGTCGCCCCGGCCGTTTCTGCGTGTTAGCTGCTTGAGACGCCTCCGCAGTCTCACGCTAGATGCGAATATCGATGATCGCATCCTTGCGGAGTTCCTTTTTCCAGTCGGCAAAGCGTTTCTCGCTATTTTGTGCAGCCAGGATTTTTTCGATGGCGGTGCTGACAGCCTCGCTTAATTCAGCTTGTGCCGGGGAGCGTTGTAAAACCTGAAAAACATGGATGTTGCCGAGAGCCTCAGCCGGTTCATTGACTTGACCGACCTCCAGGTCTTTTACGATCTGGTAGAGATCTTGATTCATCTCCTTCTCAACCAGAGTACCCATGTCTCCGCCTTCAACATCTCCACCCAGTGAGCTGAGGACTTCATCAAAAGATTTGCCAGCGAGAAGTTGCTGACGGGCAATTGCGGCCTGCTGAACGAGTTTCTCCCGGGTTTTTTCATCCGCATCGCTCGGCAACAGATAGCTGATCCGGCCAAGTTGAATAGTTGGCAGGGTCATATACTCTGCCTGGTGGAGATTAAAGTAATCCCGAATTTCAACTTTCGTGACTTGCACCTTGCTGCGGACCTCACGCGCGATCAGCTTGTAGTGCAAAATTTCCTTGCGCAGATCCTGCCGATAGTCGGCGAAGGACATTCCCTGGGCCTGCAGCGCTGTTTTGAGCTGCTCACTGGTCAGGTTGTTTTGACGCTGGACATCTTCGATAGCGGAGCTAAGCTCCTGATCGGTCACGCTGAGACCGATCTCGCGGATCCGTTGTTCGACCAACAGGTCCTCGATCATCCCGTTCAGCACCGTCATCTGCAGGCTGTTGTGTTCCTCCAGGTTCAACTGGCGCTTGCTGGTCTCTGCGGCCATGGCGGTCGCCATTTTTTTCTCCAGTTGATAGCTGGTGACAGCGTCATTGTTAACCATCGCGACAGTTTTTATCAGGGCTGTTGCATAACTCGTGGTGGTCCATATCAGGAGCAGGCCAAGCAGAAGAATCTTTTTCATCAGATGATCAATCCTTTATCGGTACGTGAAGTTTAGTAATGCGCTATTCTGCCTTGTCGAAGCGGAGTTTGTCCAGTTGTTCCCAATCGATCTGAACCTCGGTCCTCTCACGCAGCTTGCGTAGCCATTGCTGGTAGAGGCGGGCTTCTTCGCTCGCTTGAAGCTGATGCTCGATAGTTGCTGCGACCTCGCTCAACGGCAAGACCCCGGCTTTGTGCCGCTTCTCGACCAGAAACAGATGGATGCCGTAGGGGCTTTTGACCGCCTGGCTGACACGACCCGGAGTGAGATTGAACAGCACTTCGTCAAATTCAGGCGGGAATTGCCCCCTGGAGAACAGGCCGAGGTCGCCGCCATTCTCCTGATCAGGAGAGATTGAATGCTGGCGTGCCAGGTCGACGAAAGACTCCCCGGCGAGTACCCGGTTGCGCAGCCGGTTGGCTTCTTCTTCGCTCGTCAGCAACATCTGTCTGGCCTGTAATTGTTCCGGGCGTCGATAGTCATCAAGGTGCTGCAGATAGTATTCTTCGACCTGCAATTTAACGATGCTGATCTTGCCGCTGGTGACTCTGGCCGCAACCTTTTCGCTCAACAACCTGATGCGGAGTTGCTGCATCCAGAGTTTTGTGTCCCGCCCTGAACTCCGCAACAGATCGAGATATTCTTCAGCGCTATAGTTGCCGCGCAGTTCGTTCAGGGTCTGCTGTATTTCCGGTTCTCGGATGGCGATCCCGCGTTGTTGCGCTTCTGCGAGCAGCAGTTCCTGGTCGATCAACTGCGACAGGGTCTGGCGCAGGAGCAATTTCTGCTGTTTGGCTGGCAACTGCACCAGTTCGGTTTTGAGCGGCTTGATCTGTTGGTAGAAATCGTTGAGGGTGATCGGACGCTCGCCGATTTTTATCAGGGGCTGACTCTCACGCTGACATCCGCCCAGACTGAGGCAGAGCAACAGCAGGAGAAAGCTGGAGCTGAAGATATGCCGGATCCTCATGGACGCAGCCCTTCGGGGAGGAATTTCTGCAGCTCGAGACGGGTTTCGCGTAACAGTTCTTCTCCCTGCCAGCGCGCACAGCGGATGCTTAAGCGGAAATCGGCCGACAGGCTGTAGCGTTGTGGTTCCGTTTTGAGCAGGTTGCCGATCAGTTCAGGCGAAACGCTGGTACTGGCATGAAAACGCAGGCTCCAGCGCCGCCCGTCATACTCGAGCAGTTCGACCCGCAACTGCTTGAGGATAATCCGCAGCCGCATGACCCCGAGCAGCAGTTCGCCGGGATGAGGCAGGTTGCCGTAGCGATCCTGCAGTTCATCACCAATATCGAAAATCAGTCGATCATCATCCGCCCCCGCCAGGCGTTGATAAAATTGCAGGCGCTGGTTCGGATCGGGCAGATATTTTTCCGGCAAGAAGGCGGATAGCCCGAGGCGGATCTCGGGGTCGATCCTCTCCTCCCGCTCATGGCCGCGCAGGCTCTCGATCGTCTCTTCGAGCAACTCGGTGTAAAGCTCAAAGCCGATCGCCGCAATCGGTCCCGATTGTTTGGCCCCTAAGAGGTCGCCGGCGCCACGCAGTTCGAGGTCGTGGCTGGCAATGCGGAAGCCCGAGCCGAGTTCGGTCAACTCCTGCAAGACCTTCAGCCGTTCGCGGGCCTCACGGGTCAGCGAGGCCTCGCCGGGGATCAGCAGGTAAGCGTAGGCGCGTCGGTCTGAACGGCCGACGCGGCCGCGCAACTGATAGAGCTGGGAGAGGCCGAAGCGGTCGGCGCGATTGATGATGATGGTGTTGGCAATCGGGATATCGAGGCCGTTCTCGATAATCGTCGAGGCTACGAGCAGATTACTGCGCCCCTCGATGAAGTCGAGCATGACTTTCTCAAGCTCTTTTTCGGGCATCTGTCCGTGTCCGACGCCGATCTTGGCTTCGGGCACCAGTTGCTGCAGATGCTCGGCCATCGCCTGAATGGTCTGGACCCGGTTGTGAACGAAATAGACCTGACCGCCGCGCCGCAGTTCACGCAGGATCGCCTCGCGAATCAGGTCATCGTCGAAACGGGTCACATAGGTACGGATCGCCAAACGATCGACCGGCGGTGTCTCGATGACCGACAGGTCGCGCATGCCTGCCATACTCATATGCAGGGTGCGTGGGATCGGCGTCGCGGAGAGGGTCAGGGTGTCGACTTCGGCGCGCAGGCTCTTCAACTTCTCCTTGTGGCTGACCCCAAAGCGTTGCTCCTCGTCGATCACCAGCAGCCCCAGATCCTTGAAGCGGATATCGCGTTGCAGCAGGCGATGGGTGCCGATGACGATATCGACCCGTCCGCTGGCCATCCCTTCAAGCACCTTCTTGATCTCGGCCGAGGTGCGGAAGCGCGAGATCATTTCGACCTGCACCGGGAAATCACTGAGGCGGCTGCAAAAGCTTTTCCAGTGCTGTTGAGCGAGAACCGTGGTCGGCACCAGGACTGCGACCTGTTTGCCGTCGAGGACCGCCTTGGCCGCTGCGCGCAGGGCAACCTCGGTCTTGCCGTAGCCGACATCGCCGCAAATCAATCTGTCCATCGGCTTGGGAGAGCACATGTCGCTTAGGGCATCGCTGATCGCCGCGGCCTGATCACCGGTCTCCTCATAGGGGAAGGTCGCTTCAAATTCGCGGAAGAGCCGGTCGGGCGGGCTGAAGGCGAAACCCTCGCAAAGCTCGCGGCGGGCGTAGATCTCGAGCAGCTGGCGGGCCAGCTCTTCGATCGCGGCGCGCGCCTTGAGGCGGGCCTTCTCCCAGCCCTGGCCACCCATCTTGTCGAGACGCGGCTGGGATCCTTCGCCGCCGACATATTTCTGGACCTTTTCGATCCGTTCGACCGGCAGGTAGAGCTTGTCGGCCCCGGCGTATTCGAGATGCAGGTAGTCCCCGGCCGTGCCTCCGGTGGCCAGATGGATCAGTCCCAGGTAGCGTCCGACGCCGTGGTCGGTATGCACGATGTAATCGTTGTTACGCAGATCGGCCAGGCTGGAGAAGAGCTTGAGGGCCGCCTTGCGACTCTTCTTGCGATGGTGACTGCGCTGCCCGAAAATCTCCTCTTCGGTGATGATCGCCAGATGGTCGTAGGGCATGCGGAAGCCGCAGGAGAGATCCCCGACCTGCAGTTGCGGGGCTCCGGCCGGCAGTTTGTCGAGGCTCGACTGTTCACGCAGTGGCAGTTCCCAGCCATTTTCGCGCAGCAGCTCCTGCAGGCGTTGCGCTTGACCCGGCTGCCGGCAGACCAGCAACACCCGCCAGTTTTCCTCGCGCCATGTCTCAAGGTGCTCGAGGAGCGGGGTCAGGCCATCCTGGCCCGGCGCGAGACTGGCGCGCAGGTCGGCGTTGCCGCTGCTGTCGAAATGGTAGCTCTGGCGCTGATCGTCGAGTTGGAAAACCCGTAAGCGACTCAGCTCGATGCGCCGGTAGCAGGCAAATGCCGTTTCGAGTTCGGCGGCATCCAGGTAGAGATCCTGGCGCTTGGCATGGGGGAGCCGGTTATCGCTCTGACGTTTCTCGCCGGCCCGGATCTCGCTGCTGAAGAGGTCGATCTCCTGCTCGATCGCCGGCGGGTCATTGAGGATCAGGTCGGCTGCGGGCAGATAGTCGAAGAGGGTTTCGAGGCCGGGGTAGTTAAACGGCAGCAAAAAGGCGCGACCGGGGGCGAGAATCCCCTCCTTCAACTCTTCACTGATCCCTTCACGCTGATTGCGCGGCAGTTCCAGTTCGTCACAGCGTTGTTTCAACTTCTGCAACAGGCATTCGAGATGCGGTCCGCTGAGGCAGAGTTCGCGTGAGGGGATCAGGCGGAGTTGCTTCAGTTCGTTGACTAAGGAGCGCTGATTGGTCGGATCGAAGGGGCGCATCCGCTCGATGAAATCGCCGTAAAAATCGAGGCGGATCGGTTGCTGGGCATCGGCCGGGAAGATGTCGATGATGTCACCGCGCACCGCGAATGAACCGCGATCCTCGACCAGCGAAACCGCCTGGTAGCCGAGGTTGCCCAGCTGCTGGAGTAACTCTGCGCGCGGATATTCCTCCTCATGCTCGAGAACCAGAGTGAGCCCTGCCAGGATCGGGCGCGGGATAATCCGCTGCATCAGGGCACGCAACGGCACAATCAGCGCATCGAGCTCCCCCTTGAGCAGACGGATCAGGGCATCGATACGGTTGGCTTCGATTTCGGGATGGGGAGTCAACGGATCGTAGGGACCGAGTTCCCAGTGCGGGAAGTAGGCGACGCGCTGCGGGCGGGCCGCAAAGAATTGCAGGTCGCCAACGAGGCGCTGCGCCTCTTTCTGGCTGGCGCAGACGATCAGGAGCGGGCGTGAATTGCGCCCGAGACTTCGTGCGAGCAGGGCGGCGTCGCTCGAGCCGGCCAGCCCCAGAATCTCAAGTTGTCGGTGGTGATCCGCAAAGCCGTCGAGCAGGCTTTGCGCGGTCGCATAGTTGATGTGCGAAGAGTGGTCCTGATCCATAGCTGCCTATCTGGCGCGGTTTGAATGCGCCAGCAGTCTTTAGTCGCGTGGTACGGCGAGCATGCGGTCGAGGGTGAGTCTGGCCTTCTCCGCAGTCTGCGGATCGACGCTGATTCTCGGGCTCATGGTCTCGAGGCACTCGAGCAGATCCTCGAGGGAGGTCAACTTCATGTTCGGGCAGATCAAACGTTCGCTCGGCAGGATGAAGGTTTTGTCTGGATTCTCCTTACGCAGGCGGTAGAGGATTCCCATCTCGGTGCCAACGATGAAGGTCTTGGCACTGTTCTGGGCGGCAAACTCGTACATGCCGCTGGTCGAACAGATGTGCTCCGCCAGTTTCAGGATCTCGGGCGCGCATTCTGGGTGCGCCATGAAGATCGCGTCGGGATTGGCCGCACGGGCCGTTTCGATATCACTGACCTGCAGACGCTCATGGGTCGGGCAGAAGCCGTCCCAGATATGGCAGGTTTTATCGACCTGGTTGGCAATGTAATGGCCGAGGTTGCGGTCGGGGACCAGCAGAACCTCGTCAGTATCGAGTGAGCGCACGACGTTGACCGCGTTGGAGCTGGTACAGCAGATATCGCTTTCCGCTTTAACCGCTGCGCTTGAGTTGACGTAGGTGACGACCGTCGCCTTGGGGAAGTCCTGCTTCATCTTGCGCAGCCCCTCGGCGGTGACCATGTCGGCCATCGGGCAACCGGCATCGTGACGGGGCAGCAGCACGGTTTTTTCCGGGCTGAGCAGGGCGGCACTCTCGGCCATGAAGTGTACGCCGCAGAAGACGATGACCTCTTTGTCGGTGCGTGCTGCCTCCATCGACAACGCGAGAGAGTCGCCGGTAATATGCGCGATCTCCTGAATCTCATCGCGTTGGTAATTGTGGGCCATCAGCAGGGCGTTTTTTTCCTCGGCCAGCTGAAGAATGCGAGCCTTGATCTGATCCTGATTCATTTGAACAATTTTCCTATCGTTTTAGTATAAGATACAGGTTGCGAATATTAGACCAAACCCCCTGATAAGTCAATATTTTCGCCGTTCGCATCTGCTTGACAGGGGACAGGGCAACCCGCTATTCTCGCCCAGATTCAGGTCCAGCTATTTTGGTGACCGAGGGGCATTTTATATTTATATATTGAAAGGATTCCCATGTTTGGAATCGGTATGACCGAACTGCTGTTGATCGGTGCTCTGGCACTGATGGTCCTCGGTCCGAAAAAGCTCCCCGAACTGGCGCGTGCTCTAGGCAAAGGTTTCGCCGAATTCAAGCGTACGACAGACGAATTCAAGAATACCCTGCAGCAAGAGACGCGCATCGCCGAGACTAAGGAGCGTCTGCTCAAGGAGGGGAAACTGACTCCGCCAGGGGCTGAGCGTTCCTTCAGCCCTTACGCCGATGCTGAGATCGATCCCGCAAGCGACGCGAGTGTCGCCAATAAGGCCTCAGTCATCATGACCGAGACTGCTGCCGCCGACAAGGCTCAGGTTCCGCAGGAGAAGGCGGATGTTTAGCGAAATGCCTTTGACCTCGCATCTCGAAGAGTTGCGCAAGCGCTTGATGATTGCATCGATCGCCTGGCTGGTCGCTTTTCTGGCCTGCTATTCAGTGGCAGAAAAGCTGTTCAAGATTCTTTCCGAGCCGGTGCAGCAAGCCCTTCCCGAGGGGAGCTCGCTGGTTTTTATTCAGGCGACCGAACCCTTTTTTACCTATCTCAAGGTTGCGGCGGTCGCCGGAGTCCTGATCGCGCTGCCGGTGATTATGTGGCAGATCTGGGGTTTTATCGCCCCCGCCCTCTACAAGAATGAAAAGATTTTTGCCGTCCCTTTTGTGCTGGCCAGTTGCCTCTGTTTCGGCCTCGGCACCTATTTTGGATTTTCCTTTGTCTTTCCGACAATTTTCACCTTCCTGGTTACATTTGGCACCGGTGGCGGTGAGATTAACGCCATGCTGTCGATGGGCTCCTACCTGACCCTTTCGACCCGTTTGCTCTTCGCCTTCGGCATGGTCTTCGAACTGCCGATCATCATCTTTTTCCTCGCCCGGATGGGGGTGGTCGACCATAAATGGCTGGCCAAGAAACGTAAAATTGCCTTGCTGCTGGCTTTTGTGCTCGGTGCTGTGCTGACCCCGCCCGATATTATCTCGCAGGCATCGATCGCTATCCCCTTTATCGTGCTCTACGAGGTCGGGATCATCGTCGCGCGGCTCTTCGGCAAGAAAAAGCCCGAAGCAGAACCCGAGCTCGAAGACGAGAGCGACTGATCAGTTTTTCATCTCTGCCAATGTGTCATCTTGTCCAAACCTTTGGCCAAGATGGTACATTGCTGTCTTCCCAGTAATCTTCTACTATTTCTAACAATCTGTAATCTATAGCTAGTTCGGAGTTGGCGCGATTCTCTGTTCGCGGCACCCTTATTGCTGTTCTGCGCCTCCAGCAGGAGGAAAGCAAAAGATGCTGGAAGATTTAAAGCGCGCAGAATTGTTACACCGGGTTGACGAGGGAGTTCTGCGTCAGGCCCTGACTCTGATGCATGAGTGCCGGTTTGAGGTCGGGGAGACGATCATCTACCAGGGTGATCATGCCGAGTCGGTCTTTCTGCTCTTTAGCGGGCGGGTCGAGGTTGTTCAGGCCTGTGATGCGGGAAATCAGCATCAGATCGCCGCATTCGAGGATGGCGCCCTCTTTGGTGAACGCGCCCTCTTGACCGGAGAGAGCCGTACCGCCGCGGTTGTCGCCCGTACGGCTGTGCGGGTTGCCGAGCTCAGCCGCAACAATTTCAGCCGTTTGCTCCGCCTCCATCCACATATCTACGCTAACCTCTGTCGTATCCTCGCCCATCGGCTCGGTAACTGGAGTCTGCGTCATCAACGTGAAGCGCGCGAAAATCGGGAACTGCTGAACAACCTGATCGGCTGGCAGATCCTGCCCGAATTCGACAGCTTTCCCGGTATCTCCAGCTGGGCAAAAGAGCTCAACCAACGCCTCCGGCAACTCTCCAGCAGCCAGCATAATGTCCTGATCCTGGGGGAACGCGGCACCTGGAAGGAGCTGGCCGCGCGTCTGATCCACTTCCACTGTGGCGACCACGGTCGTCCGATCCTCTATCTCGATTGTGCCGATCCGCCTCCGGTGCTGCGTCAACAGGATGGTCAGCGTAGCCATACCCAGGATGAGCTATTGATGGCTATCGCGCAGGAATCGGCGCTGTTTGGACATAAACCGGACAGTACGGTCTACACCAGCGGCACCCGGCGCGGATTCCTCGAACTGGCGGCTGGAGGGGAGCTGATCCTCGAGAATATCGAGTTTCTCGCGAGCGGGGTTCAACGGCGCCTGGCTGAGTATCTGCATCATTTCCACTTCTCGCGCTGTGGTGAGACTGAGCAGCGGCATAGTCGGGTGCGGATCATTGCGACCAGTGATGAGGATATCCCGCAACTGGCGCAAAGCGGTGAGTTTAACCGCGAACTCTGTCGCAGTTTGCAGCAGGAGACGGTTGAGCTGCTGCCGCTACGCGAGCGGGACCAAGATATCCCGGTTATCGCCAAGCGTCTGATGTTGCATCTGAACCAGAAACATCACAAGCAGTTGCGTGGCTTCAGTCAGGAAGCGCTCAATCTGCTGGTTGCCTACGACTGGCCTCTGAATGGCCGGGAGTTGCAGCAGGTCATCGATCGCGCAGTTGCGGTCGCCAGCGGACCGCGTCTGTTGGTCGAGAATATCTTCCTCAATATCTCGACCGCCTCGAGTGAGGGACGCTGCAACCTGTTGCCGTTGCCGCTGTTTCGACAGTTGTTTAGACTCGAGAGCTTTCCGGCAATCTTCCGCTGGCTTACGATCCCGCTCTTCCTGTTGATCGGCGTGGCCTGTCTGGCCGGAAGTGAATGGTCTGCCTCGGCCAACAACCTGGTCTGGGCGCTCTGGTGGCCGGCCTTGCTGATCTCGGTGCTGCTCGGTGCGCGCAGCTGGTGCAGTTACTGCCCGCTATCGGGCATCGCGCTCCTGCTCGAAAAACTGCCGCTCAAAAAACGTGATGAGCCGCGCTGGTTACGCCAGCAGGGCTCGTGGCTGGGGCTGGGAGCGCTGCTGATCATTCTGCTGCTTGAACGTTTTTTCGATCTCTTCCATCGCCCCTTTGCGACCGGCCTGCTCTTGGCGGGATTACTCGGTCTGACCCTGCTCTTCAGTCTGCTCTTCGGGGTGCGCAGTTGGTGCCGCCATCTCTGCCCCCTGGGACGGATGGTCGGCTTCTGTTCGCGCACCTCACTGCTCGAATTGCGCAGTAATAACAAGGTGTGCCACAGCCAGTGCCGGGTCGATGATTGTATCCGGCTCAAGGAATGCCCGATGGGTCTGCACCCGACCGCAGCTAGCTCGACAGATGATTGTATCCTCTGTGGCAACTGTATTCGGCAATGTCCGCATGATTCGATCTGTCTTAATCTACGTTACCCCTGGCTCGGTCTGAGTGAGCGGCCTGATGCCAGCTGGGGGATGGCACTTTTTGCCCCCACCGTGCTGGCGCTCCTGCTGTGGCAGGGCCAGTCTGGCACAGGTCATTGGGGACTCTGGCTGTTGCCGATCTATCTGGGTGGTCTGATGCGGTTGATCCCAGTGCGCCAGGCGAGCTGGATCTCGCAGTTGAAGTCGGCTGGGATCGCCTTTTTGCCGTTGGCTGTGGCGGCCCTCTTTGCGCTCTTCTTTCGCCAGAGTATCGAACATGGGCCCAGGTTGTTGCAGCCGTTCTTTGATCTGTTCAGTTCAGAGGGGGCGTCGCTGCCGGTGGATCTGCGCATCCTCAGCGCAGTTCCGCTGCTGGTTTCGCTGGGGGCGGGCTATGTCTCATGGCGAATTTTCCGACTGCAGGGCGGTACCCTCTCGCGTCCGTCGCAAAAGATTGCCGCGCTCATAATTCTGCTGCTCTTTCTGCTGGCTCCGCTGTTCGGTCATTGAGGACTGATGGATGAGTTGGCGGGTATAGGTCGCTTATTCCGATACCACCCTTATTCCGCTTCGTGCTACCATTGCGCCATGAATCTTGAAGATTATG